>CAXMPC010000103.1:0-20196 GCA_964195335.1 uncultured Gammaproteobacteria bacterium
CCGCCGGCGTTGGTCTCGGCCAGGTAGGTGGCGCTGTCGATGACCCAGGGTTGGTCGTGGTCGAGGCCGGGCAGATGCTTCGGCCGGGCTGCGCCGGTGGCGACGTAGACGGCGTCGTACTCCTCGCGCAGCCGGGCAAAGGCCGCGGCATCGATGACCTCACCGGTGCGCACCTCGACCCCGAGGTCGACGATGCGCGCGATCTCGCCATCGAGGATGTCATCGGCGAGGCGGTAGGGCGGGATACCGTAGCGCAGCAGACCGCCAAGCGCGGGCTGCGATTCGAACAGCGTCACGCCGTAGCCGCGTCGGCGCAACTGGTAGGCGATCGACAGGCCGGCCGGGCCACCGCCGATCACGGCGATCTGCTGCGACCGACTGACCGGCGACTCGGGGTAGCGCCAGCCCTCGGTCAATGCGCGGTCACCGACGATGCGCTCTAGGCGGCAGATCGAGACCGCGCCGTCGAGTTCCTCGCGGTTGCAGGCCGCTTCGCAGGGGTGGTGGCAGATGCGCCCGGCAACGGATGGAAACGGGTTGTTGTCGGTCAGCGTCAGCCAGGCGCCGTGGACGTCGCCATCGCGCAGTTGACCGATCCAGCGGGCGATGTCGCCGCCAACCGGGCAGGCCTGGTGGCAGGGCGAGGGTAGGTCGTTGTGGGTTGGCGTGGCGCTGCGCCAGGTGCCGGTGTGGATGACCGCGGTCGAGCCGTTCGACCAGAGCGGTGAGGTGGCGGTAGTCATGCGGCGGTCTCCGTGGCATTGAGCAGCGTGCGCATCGCGGCGTAGCCCTCACGACAGGCACGGACGTTCTCGTCCTGCTTGACCGGCACCTGGTCATGAAGGGTGGCGGCGAGGGTGTCGAGCGCCGGGGAGTCGAGCACCGCGGCGACGGCGCCGAGCAGTGCCGAGTTGACGATCCGGCCCATGCCGTTGCGCTGGGCGATGCTGATACCGTCGACTGGCAGTACGCGGTAGTTACCAAGGGAAGCGAAGGCGTCGGCCGGCTGCGCGGAATTGACCACGACCGCGGTCTCCGGCGTCGCGTAGGCGAGCAGCTGGGCGGTCAGCAGGCTGTCGTCGAAACAGAGGATCGCCTGCGGCTGCTCGATATTGCAGCGCAGGCGGATCGGGTTGTCGTCAACGCGCAGGAATGAAAAAACCGGGGTGCCGCGTCGTGCACCGCCGTAGGTGACAAAGGTCTGCACGTAACGTTCTTCGGCAAAGAAGGCGCGGGCCAGCAGGTTGCCGGCGGTCTGGGCCCCCTGTCCTCCGCGCCCCTGGACGATGATCTCCAACATTCGGCATTCCTCCTGTGAGACCGGGACATTCCGCCGCAGGCGTGATGCCGCACCCATCTCGA
Organism: uncultured Gammaproteobacteria bacterium; assembly: GCA_964195335.1. GTDB lineage: Bacteria > Pseudomonadota > Gammaproteobacteria > QNFN01 > QNFN01 > QNFN01. Next base: position 1,363 of record CAXMPC010000103.1, read on the forward strand.
ATGGACGGGCAGGCGACCTGCGGCGGAATGTTTCGGTCGGTGGGCGGCGGGTCCATGACACGGTCGGGCCATGGCGCAGAGTGCCGCCTCGCTGAGTCCTCCTGTTCCATCGGCCGGCGTCTCTTTGGTGGCGCCTGACCGCGGTGGCCCTGGTGGGACACCTCACTAACTGACACAGGTCATTATATTGACGTTGACGTAAACGTCAATATAAAGAAGCGATCCAGTTCGGATGGCGGGTTAGACGCCCAGCCATTAGCGCGTCCTGGGTCAATGTCACTCACGGTAGATTCTGGCACCGTGGGATCAATATCCTTTTCAGTGGCGCGGTGCCCAGGCCCCGCGAAAACGGGGGTTCGATGGCCGAGCGGTCATTCACGAAGGAGGTCCGGGACCTGCGCATCGGTGCCGGCGAGACTTTCCATGGCGAAGGCATCCTTGCCGTCACCAAGGCGTTGCTGCAGTCCGGTGTCGCCTATGTTGGCGGCTACCAGGGGGCGCCGATCTCGCACCTTATGGACGTCCTCGGCGACGCCCAGCAGCAGGGCATCCTCGACGAGTGGGGCGTCCACTTCGAGTCGAGCGCTTCGGAGGCCGCGGCGGCGGCGATGCTCGCCGCTTCGGTCAACTACCCGCTGCGTGGCGCGGTGACCTGGAAGTCGCCGGTTGGGACCAACGTCGCTTCCGATGCCCTGGCCAACCTCTCTTCCGGTGGCGTCACCGGCGGTGCGCTCATCATCATCGGCGAGGACTATGGCGAAGGCTCCAGCATCATGCAGGAGCGCACCCACGCCTTTGCCATGAAGTCACAGCTCTGGCTGCTCGATCCGCGGCCGAACCTGGAGTCGATCGTCGCCGCCGTCGAGCACGGCTTCGCCTTGTCCGAGGCGAGCCGCACACCGGTGATGCTGGAGTTGCGTATCCGTGCCTGCCATGTCTACGGCCACTTCACCGCCAAGGCCAACCGCCGGCCGTCACCGACGCTGACCGAGGCGCTGGCCGATCCGCAGCGTGACACCAATCGCATCGTGCTGCCGCCGGTGGCGTTCCAGCACGAACAGGAGAAGATCAACACGCGCTGGCCCGACGCCGTCGCCTACATCCGCGAGCACGGCCTCAACGAGCACTTCACCGGCGCCGGAGGCGATGTCGGCCTGGTATTGCAGGGTGGCCTGTACAACAGCGTCATCCGGGCCTTGCAGCTGCTCGGGCTGGCCGATGCCTACGGTGAGACGCCGCTGCCGCTCTACATCATGAACGTCACCTACCCGCTGGTGGACGACGAGTTGATCGCCTTCTGCCAGGACAAGAAGGCGGTGCTGATGATCGAGGAGGGTCAGCCCGATTTTCTCGAACAGGCATTGCACGCCATCCTGCGCAAGGCGGAAATCAACACCCGAATCGAGGGCAAGGGACGGCTGCCAGCCGCCGGCGAGTACACCCCGCTGGTGCTCGAGGAGGGGCTCGCGCGCTTTCTCGAGGCGCATGGCGGCGCGGCGTTGCAGCCCGGTCCCGCGGGGCCGGCGCGTCTGCACCCGGTCGCGGTCGCGCAGGGTGAACGGTTGGACGACGTGGTGCCGGCACGGCCGGCCGGTTTCTGCACCGGCTGCCCCGAGCGGCCGCTGTTCGGGGCCATCAAGCTGCTGCAGCAGGAGCTTGGCGAGTTCCACATCAGCTGTGACATCGGCTGCCACCTGTTCTCGATCCTGCCGCCGTTCCAGGTCGGCAACACCACCATGGGCTACGGCCTCGGTGCCGCCGGTAGCGCGGCGTTCAACATCCCGGGCGGGCAGCAGAAGGTGCTCAGTGTCATGGGCGACGGTGGCTTCTGGCACAACGGCCTGACCAGCGGCATCGGTAACGCCGTGTTCAACAAGAACGACAACGTCATCGTCATCGTCGACAACGGCTACTCGTCGGCGACCGGCGGTCAGGACGTGCTGTCGTCGGCCGCCGAGAACCCGGCGCGCAGCACCGGCATCTCGATCGAAAACGCGGTGCGCGGCGTCGGCGTCGGCTGGGTGCGCACCGTGCCGTGGACCTACGACGTCGGCCAGCTGCGCGACGTGCTGCGCGACGCGATGGCGAGCGAGGAGCGCGGCCCCAAGGTGGTGATCGCCGAATCAGAGTGCATGCTCAACAAGCAGCGGCGGGAGAAGCCACGCTTCCGTGCCAAGGTGAACGACGGCCGGCGCGCGGTGCGCCAGCGTTTCGGCGTCGATCCCGACGTCTGCACCGGCGACCGCGCCTGCATGCGCCTGTCCGGCTGTCCTTCGCTGACCTTGCGCGACAATCCGGATCCGCTGCGGGAGATGCCGGTCACCACCGTGGTCGACAGCTGCGTCGGCTGCGGTTACTGCGGCGAGGTGGCCCACGCGGCGGTGCTCTGTCCGTCGTTCTACCGCGCCGACATCGTGCACAACCCGAACCTGTTCGACCGCCTGCTCCATCGCCTGCGCCAGCGTGCCATCGGTTACCTGGCCGGTCGCTCGATGCCATCGACGGCGTGAAGGGAATCCGATGAGCGACCAACCCGACAGTACTCTCCGGCCGATCTCGGTCGCCATCACCGCCCTGGGCGGTCAGGGCGGCGGTGTCCTCGCCGACTGGATCCTGCAGGTGGCCGAGGGCGCCGGCTGGACGGTGCAGACCACCTCGGTGCCGGGCGTCGCCCAACGTACCGGAGCGACGGTCTACAACGTGGCCCTGTTCCCGCCGGGTGACACGGAACGGGCGCCGGTACTCGGGCTGATCCCGGTCCCTGGCGACGTCGACGTCTGCCTCGCCGCCGAGTTGATGGAGGCGGGCCGGGCGATCCAGCGCGGTTTCGTCACTCCGGACCGGACGTTGCTGATCACTTCGACCCACCGCGATTACGCCATCGACGAAAAGAGCGATCTCGGCGACGGCCGCCGCGACGGTGACGTCGTGCTCGATGCCGCGGGACTGGCGGCGCAGCGGCTGGTCGCCTTCGACATGGAGGCGCTGGCGCGTCATCACGGCAGCGTCGTCAGCGCGGTGTTGTTCGGCGTGCTGGCCGGGACCGGAGCGTTGCCGTTCCCACGCGACGCCTACGAGGCGGCGATCCGCCATGCCGGCAAGGGGGTCGATGCCAGCCTGGCCGCGTTCGCCGCCGGCTTTACGCGGGCGGAGGAACCGGGGGAAATGTCCGACGCAGGAGCGGGCGCCGCCGAGGTCGAGTTACCACGCGGGCTGCGGGAGCAGGTCGCCGTCGGCTACAGCGAACCGCTCCGCACCACCGTCACTCACGGCGTGTCACGGATGCTCGACTACCAGGACGAGGCCTACGCGGCGCTCTACCTCGCCCGTCTGGAGCCGTTTGTCGACCTGTCCGCAGACGACCAACCGCTGGCCGAGGAGGTCGCCCGTCACCTGGCGCTGTGGATGGCGTTCGAAGACACCTTCCGTGTTGCTGATCTGAAAAGCCGGCCCGAGCGCATGGCACGCATCCGCGCGGAGGTCGGTGCGGCTCCGGACCAGCTGCTGCACGTGACCGAGTACCTTCACCCGCGAATCGAGGAGGTCGCCGACAGCCTGCCCGAACCGTGGGGCCGCCGCGTGCTCGGGTGGCCGTGGCTGCGCTCGTTGGTTGGGCTTTTCGTCGGCCACGGGCGCAAGGTCGCGACCCATACCATCACCGGTTACCTGCAACTCTGGCTGCTGGCGCGGGGACGCAATTGGCGACGACGCACGCCACGCTATGCCCGTGAACAGGTGGCCATCGAGGCGTGGCTCGAGCGGATGCGGGCGGTGGTACCGGAGAACCCGGCCCTGGCCGTCGAACTGGCCCGCTGCCAGGCGCTGGTTCGCGGCTACGGTGACACGCTCGCCCGTGGCCACGGCGCCTACGAGCGCATCCTCGCCCATGCGACCGACCTGGCCGGCGACCCCGATGCGGCGGCGACCGTCGCCAGGCTGCGTGAGGCGGCGCTGGCCGACGAGCAGGGCACGCGGCTCGGCGAGGTGCTGGTCACCCTCGAACGCAAGCCGGGGACCGTGACCGCCTGATCGACCATTCTCTTCGAGCGGCCGGCGTCTGCATGCCCTTACATATGGGGCATGCGGCTAGGCCGCTTCGCTATAGGTGGCGCAAAGACTGTCCCCGAGGGCGCGCAGCATCGCCGCCCCGTCACCCTGCCACGAAGCGCCGTGCATGCACGCCAGCGTGGTCGGGTTCGATGCCGCAAGGCGCTCGATCATCGGGCGGGCATTCCTGGTGTTGGAGAAATAATCCATGTTGCCGCGGAAGGCCTCGCTCGGTTCGAGGATGTCATCTTCGGTCAGGGGTTCGTGTTTCGCCCCGCCCTGGGTGAAGAGGTCGCCGCACAGCAGCGTCCCGGTCGTCTCCTCCATCAGGAAGCCGCAATCCCAGCCGTGCGGCAGGTGCGGCGTGGCATGCCAGCGCACGCTGTGCGTGCCCAGTGACACGGCTTCGCCGTCGTCCAGTGCGCGCGGAGGGCGGTCGGCGATGTCGCCGATGGAGACCATGGCGCCCACCTGACCGCACAACGGGGAGGCGTTCGGTGCCGCTTCCAGGAAGTCGTTCAGGGCACCGCATTCGTCGGCTTCGTAGTGGGAAAACGAGATATGACGAAGTTGTTCCAGCGGCATGACTGACCGGATGGCCTCACTTACCAGCGGGAACAGGCCACGCAAACCGGTGTGAAACAGCAGCGGTTCGTCATCCTGCACCAGGAACTGGTTGAAGGTGAATCCGCCCGGTATGGCGGTGACCGGCGTGCTGATCCGGAACAGGCCTTGTGCGATCTCGTCGATGCGGGTGCCAGACTCTTGGTTGGTGATCATGTGGTTTCCCTCGTGGGGTGGGATTCACTGCCGGGGTATGCGGAGGCAGCGTCGGCGCCATGTTGACGCGCTAGCAGAGCCAGCGCCTCGACAAGCGTGTTCTTCGCTTCCTTGCGCAGGGGGTTCTGGTCACTGGCGAACCGTTGCCAGGTGGGGAAATCGGTCAGGGATTCACATAGTGCGAGCAGTGCCGCGGGTGGCGTCGTGCCGAATGCCGGCTCCAGGGCATGGGCGATGAGCTGTCGCCGTTGGTCGTCGGCCTGGTGCAGCCATGCCGCCAGCACGGGCAGGACATGGGCCTCGTGGAGCGTCCAGCGCAGCCACGGGGCGTAGTAATCGTACTGGGCGAACAGGGCGTCGAGCAGAGCGCGCAAACGGGAATCGATGTCGTCGGCCGCTGCGAAAATCTCCGGCCCAATGGTCGGGGCGTGGGCTGCCGCCTGACCGGTGCATGCCGTGAGCAGGTCCCCGAGGGTGGGGAAGTGGTTGTACACGGTGGGTATGGCGACATCGGCACGTTCGGCGATCATGGCGTAGGTGGTCGCGATGGCACCGTACTCGGCGTGCAGGCTGCCCGTGCTGTCAACGATCCTGCGACGGGTCTCTTCCGTGGCGGCCTTGCGCCGGTCGGAGCGGTATCGACGTGGGCTCACTGGCTGGCCTCACCCGCTAATTTAATTGAATTAACAGTAAAACAAATTAAATTTATGTCAAGGTGGCCTGGTCTATCCGGCCGCCGCATGGTGATTGATGGGCCATTGCAGATGCTGCTGCGCAACAAATTTAACCTTAAATATTTTAGGTTGAAAATAATATTTAGACGGTCTAGATTGAAGAGGTAACACGCACCGGAGACAGGTTGGATGAAAGTCGTTTGCCTTGGCGGTGGCCCCGCAGGACTTTACTTCGCCATTTCGATGAAGATCCGCGATCCGGGCCACGAGGTAGTGGTCGTCGAGCGGAATCGGCAAGACGACACTTTTGGTTGGGGCGTGGTCTTCTCTGACCAAACGCTCGACAACCTGCAGGCCAACGACCCGGAGAGCGCCCACACGATCCTCGCCGAGTTCGCCCACTGGGATGACATCGATGTCCATTTCAAGGGGCAGGTGGTCACCTCGGGTGGTCACGGCTTCTGCGGCATCGCCCGCCGCCGGTTGCTGCAGCTGCTGCAGCAGCGCTGCACCGAACTCGGTGTCGAACTCCGTTTCGAGACCGAGGTCGATGACATCGCACCCTACGCCGATGCCGACCTGGTGATCGCCAGCGACGGCATCAACAGCCGCATCCGCGACAGCCACGCCGAGGTGTTCCAGCCCGACATCGACCTGCGGCCGAACAAGTTCGTCTGGCTCGGCACGCACAAGCGCTTCGACGCCTTCACTTTCATCTTCACCGAGACCGAACACGGCTGGGTCTGGATCCATGCCTACCGCTTCGATGCCGACACCTCGACCTTCATCGTCGAGTGCCAGGAATCGACCTGGCGCGGTCTTGGCTTCGACCGCATGTCGACCGACGAGACCATCGCCACCTGCGAGCGGCTGTTCGCCGACCACCTCGACGGCGAGGCGCTGATGAGCAATGCGCGCCACCTGCGTGGCTCGGCCTGGCTCAATTTCCCCCGCATCAATTGCGCCCGCTACCACCACGGCAACCTGGTGCTGATGGGCGACTCGGCGCACACCGCCCATTTCTCGATCGGCTCGGGCACCAAGCTGGCATTCGAGGACGCCATCGACCTGGCCGAGCGGCTCCACTCCGGGGCGAGTCGCGAGGAGGCGCTGGACGGCTACCAGGAGGCGCGCCGGCTGGAGGTGCTGAAACTGCAAAGCGCGGCGCGCAACTCCATGGAGTGGTTCGAGAACGTGCCGCGCTACACCCATTTCGAACCCGAGCAGTTCGCCTATGCCCTGCTGACCCGCAGCCAGCGTGTCAGCCACGAGAACCTGCGCCTGCGTGACCGCGACTGGCTCGAGGGGGTCGAGCGCTGGTTCGCCGGGCGCGCGGGCGGGCCTGAATCGGCGACCCCACCGATGTTCACCCCGTTCCGGCTGCGCGACCTGGAGCTGGCCAACCGCGTCGTCGTCTCGCCGATGTCGATGTACAGCGCCGAGGACGGCACACCGGGCGATTTCCACCTGGTCCACTACGGCGCCCGTGCCCAGGGCGGTGCCGGGCTGCTGTTCACCGAAATGACCGACGTCGAGCGTGACGGGCGCATCACCCCTGGCTGCGCCGGCATGTACAAGGAAGAGCACGTCACCGCCTGGCGACGAATCGTCGATTTCGTCCACGGTCACAGTTCGGCAAAGATCGCCATGCAGCTCGGCCATGCCGGGCCGAAGGGCTCGACGCAGCTCGGCTGGGAGCAGATGGATGCACCGCTGGCCAGCGGCAACTGGCCATTGATCGCGCCGTCGGCGATCCCGTGGTCATCGGCCAACCAGGTGCCGCAGGAGATGACTCGCGCCGACATGGAGCGGGTGCGCGACGCCTTTGTTCGCGCCACCGGCATGGCCGAGATGGCCGGCTTCGACCTGCTCGAACTGCACGCCGCCCATGGCTACCTGCTGTCGGCCTTCATCACGCCGTTGACCAACAAGCGCGACGACGCCTACGGCGGCTCGCTGGAGAACCGGTTGCGTTTCCCGCTGGAGGTGTTCGCCGCCATGCGCGACGCTTGGCCGGAGGCCAAGCCGATGTCGGTGCGCGTTTCGGCGACCGACTGGATCCCTGACCTGGGCGAACAGTCGCCGGAGGAGCGCGGGGTCACTCCGGAAGACGCGGTTGCCATCGCCCGTGCCTTCGCTGCCGCCGGAGCCGACATCATCGACGTCTCGGCCGGTCAGACCAGCACCCGTGCGCAACCGGTCTATGGGCGCATGTACCAGACGCCATTCGCCGACCGCATCCGCAACGAGGCCGGTATCGCCACCATGGCGGTCGGCAACATTTTCGAGGTCGACCACGTCAACAGCATCCTGGCGGCCGGTCGCGCCGACCTCTGCTGCCTCGCCCGGCCGCACCTGGCCGATCCCCACTGGACCCTGCGTGCCGCGGCCGAGCAGGGTCACGCGGAGCAGCCGTGGCCACCGCAGTACCTGACCGGCAAGGCACAGCTCGAGCGCAACCTGCAACGCGCGGCGGAGATGGCGATCCATGTCTGACCAGGCGAATAAGCGATCGCGGCTGGTGCCCCGGCCGGCGCGGCACGCCGTCGTTACCGGCGGCGGCCGTGGTATCGGTGCCGCCGTCGCCCGGGAACTGATCGAGGCCGGACTGCACGTGACCCTGATGGGTCGTGACGAGGTGACGTTGGCCGCCGCGCACGCCGAGCTCGGTGCGTTGCAGACGGTGGCGGTCGATGTTACCGATGCCGCCTCGGTCGAGCACGCCTTCGCCACGGCGGTCACCGAGGGCGGGCCGGTCGGCGTGCTGGTCAACAACGCCGGCGCCGCCGAGAGCGCGCCGTTCGAGCGCACCGACCTCGGCCTGCTCGAGCGCATGCTCGCGGTCAACCTGACCGGGACCTTCCTCTGCAGCCAGGCGGTGCTGCCCGGGATGCGCAAGGGTGGCTGGGGACGCATCGTCAATGTCGCCAGTACGGCCGGGCTCAAGGGCTACGCCTACGTCGCCGCCTACTGCGCCGCCAAGCACGGCGTTGTCGGCCTGACCCGGGCGCTGGCACTGGAGACCGCGCGTGACGGCATCACCGTCAACGCTGTCTGCCCTGGCTACACCGACACCGACATGACCCGCCAGACGCTGGATACCATCAGCGCCAAGACCGGACGCGACCACGAAGCCGCCCACGCCGAGCTGGTGAGCCACAATCCCCAGGGGCGGCTGGTTGATCCGCGCGAGGTAGCCGAGGCGGTCGCCTGGCTGTGTGAAGAAGGGAGCGCGGCGGTCACCGGACAGGCGATCGCCGTCGCCGGCGGGGAGGTGATGTGAGCCGCGCCGGTACGGCAATGCAGGCCGAGGCGCCGAGCAAGCGGTCGCTGCGGGTCTGGCTGCGGCTGCTCAGTTGCACGACGCTGATCGAGCAGGCGGTGCGGACCCGGTTGCGCGACGAGTTCAAGGTGACGCTGCCGCAGTTCGACGTCCTCGCCGAGCTCGATGCCGCTGGCGAACCGCAAACCATGTCGGCGTTGTCACGCCGGCTGATGGTCTCCAACGGCAACGTCACCGGGGTGATCGACCGCCTCGCGCGCGCCGACCTGGTCACTCGCACGCCCTCACCGGACGACCGCCGGGTGCAGTTCATCGCCCTGACCGCGGTTGGCCGACGCCGCTTCGCGACCATGGCGGCGGCACATGAGCTGTGGGTCGACGAGCTGCTTGGCGGCCTCGGCGGCGCAGACGGAGAAAAGCTCGCCGAACTGCTGGAACGCATCAAGAAACTGATCCGAGAACACGAGGCCAGGAGCCCGCAGGCATGAATCCCGAGACCTTCACCCCACAGCATTTCGACTGGTCCTGCAGCGACGGCGTCGCCGTCATCACTCTCGACCGGCCCGAGCGCAAGAACCCGCTGACTTTCGACTCCTACGCCGAGCTGCGTGACACCTTCCGCCAGCTGCCGTATGCCGACGGCGTTCATGCCGTGGTGCTGACCGGTGCCGGCGGCAACTTCTGCTCCGGCGGCGACGTGCACGAGATCATCGGTCCGCTGACCGGCATGGACATGAAGGGGCTGCTCGCCTTCACGCGCATGACCGGCGACCTGGTCAAGGCGATGCGCGCCTGCCCGCAGCCGGTGATTGCCGCGGTTGACGGCATCTGTGTCGGCGCCGGCGCCATCCTGGCGATGGCCAGCGACCTGCGTCTGGCAACTCAGCAAGCCAAGGTGGCGTTCCTGTTCACCCGGGTCGGGCTGGCCGGCTGCGACATGGGCGCCTGCGCCGTGCTGCCGCGAATCATCGGTCAGGGGCGTGCCGCCGAGCTGCTTTATACCGGCCGTTCGATGGGAGCCGAGGAGGGGGAACGCTGGGGTTTCTTCAACCGGCTGATCGCGGCCGACGCGCTGCTCGACGAGGCGCATGTGCTGGCGGCGCAGCTCGCCTCCGGGCCGACCTTCGCCCACGGCATGACCAAGACCATGCTCAACCAGGAGTGGAACATGGGCCTCGACCAGGCGATCGAGGCCGAGGCACAGGCGCAGGCGATTTGCATGCAGACCGCCGATTTCGAGCGCGCCTACCACGCCTTCGTCGACAAGCAGAAACCGGTATTCGAGGGCGACTGATGAGCCTGCCCGATCACCTAGACTGGCCGTTTCTCGAACCGCGTCACCGTGAAATCGCGGCGACGTTCACGGCCTGGGTCGAGCGCGAGATCGCCCCGCTCGCTGCGGCTGGCGAGGCCGACGTTGACGCCGCCTGCCGTGACCTGGTCGCGCGGCTAGGTGCTGGCGGCTGGCTCGAACACTGTGCCAGCGACGAAGGCCTGCTCGACGTGCGCACCCTCTGCCTGTTGCGTGAGACGCTCGCCTACCACTGGGGGCTGGCCGATTTCGCTCTGGCGATGCAGGGTCTCGGCAGCGGGCCGGTGTCGCTGTTCGGCACGCCTGCGCAGAAGGCTGCGTGGCTGCCCGGGGTGCGCGCGGGAACACGGCTGCCGGCGTTCGCCCTTTCCGAACCGGAGGCCGGTTCCGATGTCGCCGCACTGGCGACCACGGCCACCCCCGACGGCGGCGGCTACGTGCTCGATGGCAGCAAGACGTGGATCTCCAACGGCGGCATCGCCGACCTCTACATCGTCTTCGCCCGCACCGGGGAGGCGCCGGGTGCGCGCGGCCTGAGCGCCTTCGCAGTGGATGCCGACACACCTGGGCTGGAGGTGACCGAACGCATCGACGTCATCGCTCCTCATCCGCTGGCGACGCTGCGCTTCGACGGTTGCCGGGTGCCGCGCGACCGTCTTATCGGCGCACCGGGTGAGGGCTTCAAGGTGGCAATGGCGACCCTGGACATCTTCCGCACCACAGTGGGTGCCGCGGCCCTCGGTTTCGCCCGCCGCGCCCTCGACGAAACACTCGACCGGGTCTCCACCCGCCGGCTGTTCGGCGGCACCATGGCCGAGATGCCGGTCACCCGCGCCACCCTGGCCGAGATGGCTCTGGGAATCGAGAGCAGTGCCCTGCTGGTCTACCGTGCCGCCTGGACCCGAGACGTGGTCGCCAATCGTGTTACCCGCGAGGCGGCGCTGGCCAAGCTGCATGCCACCGAGGCGGCTCAGCGTGTGATCGACAGCGCGGTGCAGCTGCATGGCGGTCACGGCGTCGTTTCCGGTTCACCGGTGGAGTCCCTCTACCGCGAAATCCGTGCCCTGCGCATCTACGAGGGGGCGAGCGAGGTGCAGCGCGAGATCATTGCCCGTGAGCTGCTCAAGGGGTGGGCGGCGCGCGATGTCGAGTAAGGAGGAGATGGCGATGACCCACTACACCGCCCATGTTGACACCTTTGCCCGCGACAACCTGCCGTCGCGGGGGGACTGGCCCGACTTCATCAACCTCGATCAACTCGGTTACGGGCCGCGGCTCAACTGCGCTGTCGAACTGCTCGACCACGCCGTGGACGAGGGAGACGGCGACCGCATCGTACTGCGCGCACCGAACCTCGAGTGGACCTACCGCGAGTTGCAGGCCCACGCCGACCGCATCGCCCGCGTCTTGGTCAGCGATCTCGGCATGGTGACCGGCGAGCGGGTGCTGCTGCGCGCGCCGAACAACCCGTGGATGGTCGCCTGCTGGTTCGGTGTGGTGAAGGCTGGCGGCATTGCCGTCGGCACCATGCCGCTGCTGCGCGCACCGGAGCTGGAGAAGATCATCGACCGGGCGCAGGTGCGGCTGGCGTTGTGCGACAGTCGGCTGCTGGACGAGCTCGAAACGGCCAAAGCGCGAATGCCGAGACTGGAGCGGGTGGTCGATTTCAACGACGGTGAGCTCGAGCGTCTGATGGCGCCCCATCCGGCCGGTTTCGACCCGGTCTACACCGCGGCTGACGACGTCTGCATGATCGCCTTCACTTCCGGGACTACCGGCCAGCCGAAAGGGACCATGCACTTCCACCGTGACGTGCTGGCGGTCTGCGACACCTTTTCGCGCGAGGTACTCAAACCCGGCCGCGATGACCTGTTCATGGGCAGCCCGCCATTGGCGTTCACCTTCGGTCTCGGTGGCCTGACCCTGTTCCCGATGCGGGCGCGGGCGGCGACCGCGCTGGTCGAGCAGGTGGCGCCACCTGACCTGTTGGCGGCGGTGGCACAGTTTCAACCGACCATCCTGCTCACTTCGCCGACCGCCTACCGGGCGATCCTCGACCTGCTCGACGACGGCGCCGACATCAGCAGCCTGCGTCAATGCATCTCGGCCGGCGAGACGTTGCCGAAACCGACCTCCGACGCCTGGTTCGAGCGCACCGGCCTGCGTATTGTCGACGGCATCGGTTCGACAGAACTGTTGCACATTTTCATCTCGGCGGCCGGTGATGCCATCCGTCCCGGGGCGACCGGGGTCGCGGTGCCAGGCTACGAGGCGCGGGTGATTGATGACGACGGCGTCCCAGTGCCGCCGGATACCGCCGGACGGCTCGCGGTGCGTGGTCCAACCGGATGCCGCTACCTCGACGATCCGCGTCAGTCCGACTACGTCGTCGACGGCTGGAACGTCACCGGCGACACCTACCAACAGGACGCCGACGGCTATTTCTGGTTCCAGGCCCGCTCCGACGACATGATCATCTCGGCCGGCTACAACATCGCCGGGCCGGAGGTCGAGGCGGCGCTGCTGGCCCACGAGGCCGTCACCGAGTGCGCGGTGGTCGCCTCGCCCAATGCGAAGCGCGGCGAGATCGTCAAGGCGTTCGTGGTGCTGCGCGAGCCGGACAGGGCGAGCGAGGCGCTGGCCGGCGAGTTGCAGACCTTCGTCAAGCAGGCCATCGCCCCATACAAGTACCCGCGAGCGGTCGAGTTCATCGACACCCTGCCACGCACCGAGACCGGCAAGGTGCAGCGTTTCAGGCTGCGCCAGCGCGAGTTGGAGCGTCAGGATGACTGAGAGGGGTTTTCTCTGAAGCGGTACTGTCGGGCTGAAGCACGACCTACAGAAGATCCGAGCTCCAGCTTCGGCGGGGTTTCCAAGCTCCAGTCTTCGGCCCGTTTCATGTAGGTCGGGCTTCAGCCCGACAGAGTAATCTGAAATCCATTTTATTCGGTTTGAAACCCCGCCTACAGCGCCACGAAATTCATTACAGCGAAGTGAAACAAGGAGAAATCGATGCATCAGGTCCTTCAACCACCAAACTGGGCCCGGCCCAAGGGATACGTCAACGGCCTCGTCGCCAGCGGCCGGATGGTCTTTGTCGCCGGCCAGGTCGGCTGGAATGCCAAAGAACAGTTCGAGAGCGACGATTTCGTTGACCAGGCGCGCCAGGCGCTGAAGAACATCGTTGCGGTGCTTGCCGAGGCCGATGCCGGACCCGAAACCATCACCAGGATGACCTGGTACGTGCTGGACAAGACCGAGTACCTCGGCTGCGCCCGCGACCTCGGTGGGGCCTACCGCGAGGTGATCGGCGACCATTACCCGGTGATGAGCCTGGTCCAGGTCGCCGGACTGGTCGAGGAGGGGGCCAAGCTGGAGATCGAGGCGACGGCGGTCATTCCCTGAGGCCGCGGTACAAAGTCCCGCGCCGGGCCGACCACGCAATCCCTTGTAATCCCAGGCTTACAAGGGACGGTGACATTGGCGTACGTCAAAATACTTAGATTTCGGCTTGCCCCTGGGTGGGGGGCTAGGTAGGCTGGCGCTGCGATCGGCCGTTCCTGGACGGCGTATCGCACGGGGGCAATCAAAACAATGACTTGAGGCCGTGCAGCCGCGCGGCGGGTACGCGACTCCCTTGGATATGTACCAAGGGACAATGGTGCCGGGTCGAATGATGACGCATATTCGGATCGTAGATTAACGAGGGTACAGCCATGACCAATCCAATCATTCTTCAGTTCTTCGCGCTCTTTCTGGCCTCTTCGGGCGTCTTCGCGGTCTTTTGGTCGCTGCAGAACAAGTCAGCCAAGGCGGAGAGCGATACCAGGGAGAGCAAGGTCAAGGCACTGATGGCCGGCGGCGAGGATTTCCGCCAGTTCGCGCTGCTTTTCCTGCAACTCGAGGGCCTCACCGTCGAGGGTTGCCACAAGACCGGCGTCAGCACGCGCAAGATTGGCGGCCTCTACAAGGAGCCGGTGGACGTCGACACTTGGTCGCTGATGCTCGAACTGCTGCGCGGTGATCGCATCACCTTCAAGACCTACACCTCCTACCTGCATGCCCGCAGGCTCTGGATCCGGCTGCTCTCCGGCCACACCGAGGCGATTGACAGGGACTCGGTCAGGCGTTGCAGCGGCGTCGTCGCGCGGCTGGTCAAGGAACTCGAGGTCAGTGAGCATTCGGCCGACAAGCGTGTCACCGCACGCCTCGCGGCTGCCGGTGCCGCCGCCTGATAGGCGCCGTAACCTCAACACTCCGAAGCCGGGCCATGTGCCCGGCTTCGCGTTTCCGGCATCCGTGAACGACCCGCACCTGGTCGTCTGGTGATCGTCCCAGGGAAGGTCGCTACCCTTCGCGATCCTTTCCGAGCGAGGCGCCTCGATGCCCCGTGACCCCGGTCTCGACCGTTCGACGACAATCACTCTCGTAACCCTTTTGCCGGTGCAGTGGCGATACTTTTTGCACCGATTTTCGTCCGCCTCAGCGAGCTGGGACCGACGGCGACGGCGTTCCACCGCCTGACGTTGGCGCTGCCGGCGCTCTGGCTCTGGTTCGAGCGACCGGTCCACGCCCGTACTTCCGGCTGATCCACGCCACGCTATGCGATACTCGTTCCGCCGTCCGCCCATCGCGTGACACGGCAGCACTACCGATGAATCAAGGGCACACGCGCAAACTGCAAGCCATCCTCGCCGCTGACGTGGTCGGCTACTCGCGGATGATGAACCGCGACGAGGAAGGGACGCTTGCCCGGTTGCAGGCGCAGGAGCGGGAGGTCGTCGACCCGGCCATCACCGGCCAGGGCGGGGAGGTGGTCAAGCGGCTCGGCGACGGCGTCCTCGCGGTCTTTCCCAGCGCGGTCACCGCATTACGCGCCGCCCGTGACATCCAGGCGGAAACCGCCACCCGGCAGGCCGGTGAGGCGCAGCCGATCATCTACCGCATCGGGCTCAACGTTGGTGATGTCATTGTCACGGAGAACGACATATTCGGTGACGGCGTCAACATCGCCGCGCGTCTCGAGGGGTTGGCCGATACCGGGGGTATCGCCATTTCGGCTGCGGTTCACGATAACGTCCGCGCCCAGGATCGGGGTCCGTTCGATGACCTCGGGGAGCGCCAGGTCAAGAACATTGAGCACCCGGTACGGGTCTACCGGGTACGCTTCGACAACAGTCCGCCACTGCCCGCTGTCGCCGGAGCGTCGCGGAGCGCCACCCGCCTGTGGCTCGCGGTGGGCCTGCTAGCGGTGATTTCACTGCTGGCCTGGGCCTTCTGGCCTGCAACGGAGATGCCTGAACCGGTCACGGCGATTGCCCCGGCACCTGAACCCAAGCCCAAATCGACGCCCGTCCCGGTCACCGAGCCCGTGACGCCAGTCACCAGGCCGGCTCCAGTCACCAGGCCAGCACCTGTCGCCACATCACCCAGTGCACCGCCTGATCCGGCACCGGCTTCGACCCCATCGACAAGCAGGAACGAGCCGGCACCGGTGTCGACTCCGAGCGACACAACCGAGTCCACCGGATCCACCGAGCCGGGTTTCAGTGAGCGGCTGTTCGATACCATCGCCGAGGCGGTCGAGGAGGAACTGGCGACCGGGACGAGCAGCAGCGGATCGTCGAGTAATCCGGGGAAGTCCAGGAAGCCGTCCAACAAGGGCAAGGGAAAGAACAAATGACCAAGGGCGAGGGGTTTCGCATCGATCGCCTCGACCACCTGGTACTGACCGTCGCCGACATTGACACCACCGTGGCGTTCTATCAGTGCGTGCTGGGCATGCGGCGCCAAGAGTTCGGCGCTGGCAGGGTGGCACTCTGTTACGGCCGGCAGAAGATCAACCTGCACCAGGCCGGGCGCGAGTTCGAACCCAAGGCGGAGCGGCCCACACCTGGCACCGGCGACCTCTGTTTCATCGCCGAGGGCCCACTAGGCACGGCCATGGCGCATGTCCGTGCCCAGGGAGTCGAGATCCTCGAAGGCCCGGTCGCCCGTACCGGTGCCACCGGGCCGATCACCTCGTTCTACTTCCGTGATCCCGATGCCAACCTGATCGAGTTGTCGACCTACGACGCACCGGGTTGAGGCGGGAATTCTCGGCTCTCGAGCCGGTCGGGTCGAACGCATCGCGGCCTGGGTCCGCTCCTACAGAGAGGGGTTGCCTGTAGGAGGCCCGCCTACGGGCCGATGGGCCTGTCCGGGTCGGGTCCGAACCGATCCAGGTCCGGGGCCGTTCCTACAGAGAGGGGTTGCCTGTAGGAGGCCCGCCTACGGGCCGATGGGCCTGTCCGGATCGGGTCCGAACCGATCCAGGTCCGGGGCCGTTCCTACAGAGAAGGGTTGCCTGTAGGAGGCCCGCCTACGGGCCGATGGGCCTGTCCGGGTCGGGTCCGAACCGATCCAGGTCCGCTCCTGCCAGATGTGAAATACGCCGGGGGCCGTCCCGCCCCGGTCACGCCCCCAGCCAGTGCCGCACCAGGTGGTGTGCGATCGCGTACGGCCGTGGCAGGCGCAGGCCGTGGTCGGCTTCGCAGTGGGCAAACATCTCCGTCACCTGCTTGCGGCTGAACCACTGGACGTCGGCCAGTTCGCGGGCGTCGACGGTGATGGCGGTGGAGGTCGCCTCGGCGCGGCAGCCGAGCATCAGCGAGGCCGGGAACGGCCACGGCTGGCTGCCGAGATAGTGCACGGCATCGACCTCCACTCCGGCCTCCTCCCGCACCTCGCGTCGGACCGCCGCTTCGACCGTCTCTCCCGGTTCGACAAAGCCGGCGAGACAGGACCAGAAGTCGTCGGCGAAGCGGTGTTGGCGACCGAGCAGGCAGTCATCACCACGGCTCACCAGCATGATCACCACCGGATCGTTGCGTGGGAAATGATGCGCGTCGCATGTCGGGCAGTCGCGCTGGTTGCCGCCCCGGGCAATTACGGTCGGTGTGCCACAACAGGCGCAGTGGCGGTGATTGGCGTGCCAATCAAGCAACGAGCGTGCCTGGGCGAGGAGCCCTGACTCGGCGACCGGGAGGTCCGGCGCAATCGAGCGGGCGTCGATGAACTTGCCGTCGCTAGCGGGCGGCCGGTCGCTTTCGAGGGCCAATGCGAAGCGGGCCACGCCATCGAGGCGGCCGAGCAGCAATGGCTCGGCCACGTCCGCGCCATCGGTGCCCAGGTCGTCGCGGCCAACCCAGCCGAGACAGGGGGCGCCGGCTAGCCTGATCCACGCTCTCAGGTCGTGGAACGGCAGGAAACGGCTTGCCGGGTCATCGAGCAGGGCGGTGACAGCTGCGCTGTCATGACGCACGCCGTCGAGGCGGTCGATGGTGTTGCCGGAGAAGGGGATCTGCTCGAACACGCGTGTCGGTCTAGCGCGCGTCCCGGGTCTTCCAGCGTGGCCCGGTGGGTTGTGACATGTCGATCTCCAGGCGTTCTGGGCTCCAGCCATGCTCGGTGTCATGTGCCTCGACGATCACCTGGTTGGCGGCCCCTTCCGGCAACGCAAAGCCTGGGCCGCTGCGGGTAAACGGCTGCTCTTCGACGTGTGGGTGGTAGAGGGTTCGATGGCTCAGCACCGTCCCGTCCCGGGTGACGACGCGCCAGGCGTCGGCATAGTGTTCCCAGCCGGTGTCGGCGTGGCGCAGGGTGACGGTTGGCTGCCACTCATCACCCACCTGGCGCAGTTCGGTGAAAACGATCTCGACTGAGCCGGCGAGCAGTGTCGGTGGGAACAGCAGCAACAGCGACAGCCATCCTGAGCGGTAATGCATGGCGTGGTTCCTCGGAGAACGTACCCTAGCCTGCCTCCGTGGCATGGCGCTGGCAAGCGTCCGCGGAGGTATCATGGATCGAGGTCAACCGGGACGAGATCATGGCGACGCGAACTCCGCTGGCACTGCTGGTGCTGACCTTGCTGCTGCTTGCCGGCTGTTCCAGGAGCGAGGAACCGCCGCGGGAACCGGAGCAACTTATGAGCAAGGACAACCCCTTCAAGCCGCTGGTCGACAGTCACGACAAGGCCGGCACCGTCGAGATCCAGGTGCTCGAACAGTCCGCAGAAACGCGGCGCGCAGTCGAAGCGCAGGAGCGCTAGGTCGTTTACGGGGCTGCCGGTCACGGCGGCCTACCATCACCATGAGCCGAGATACCGACCGCATCCCGCAGGATATCGCCTGCCTCGAGACCCAGCGGATGCCGGCCGTGCTGATGTCGCTGACCGGCTACCACTGTGAGGTGTGGCAGACCCGGGGCCGCCTGATGCGTGGAGGCCAGCAGGTCGGACTCGACGTCATCATCAAGTGTCACAAGGAGCCCTGCACGCTGGAGGAAGTGGGCCTGCTCAATGCCGACTACCGCCGGTTGCGAGACGGTCTCGGCGAGATCGTACCGCGCGCGACTTTCGTCGCTACCCACATCGACGGCGAACCCAACGTCGTGGTGCTGGCCGAGGTAGTGCGCCCCTGGTTCAACATCGCCAATCCGAACAACGAGGCCGACGCCGTGCCGCTGCTACGCCGGCTGACGGTCGCGCGGCGCCAGCTGGCCACCTTCGTCGACGCTGCCCGAGCCTGGTACGAAGCGCCGGATATGCGCGTCATCGACCTATGGGGCCTCGACAACCTGGTGCTCGATCGCGACCAGCGCGTGCGCTACATCGACAGCTTCCGGGTCTTCTTCTTTGCCGATATGCTGCACCTGATGGCCCATCCGGACGAGGATCTCAAGGAGCAGATCGAGTTGTC
>CAXMPC010000104.1:0-3262 GCA_964195335.1 uncultured Gammaproteobacteria bacterium
GAGCATCCCGGCGTTCGATCGCGCTTCCCGGGAGTCGCCGAACATCCTGGTCAGGCGCGTCGGCGGCCAGCGTCAGGCAGCCCGACGCTCACCGGACAGGGAACTCGTCGGCGGACGCTGGGAACTGGTCGAGATCGACGGCCAACCGGCAGGCACCGGTGCGGGTGGGCGCAGGCCCGACCTGCAATTCACCGCGGAAGGTCAGGTCGGGGGATTTGCCGGCTGCAACCGCTTCAATGGTGGCTTCGAGCGCGAAGGTGATGTGCTGAGCTTCGGCCTGATGATGTCGACCATGATGGCCTGCGCCGAAGATGCGGCTGTCGAGCAGCACTATCTCGGGAAGCTGGTCGGGAAACTCCGTTTCTCGATCGACGGCGACCAGCTGGTGCTCTACAGCGGCGACGACTCGCGGCCGGTGTTGCGCTTCGAAGCGGCGCCGGAGTAAGCCTTCAGTCGTCTTTTTCGCCGTGCTTGTAGAGCGCCTCGCGGCCGAGTCGCTCGAGGCAGATCTCAGCACTCCACGGGAACATCAGCGAACCGCAGCGGGCGTCGCGGTACATGCGCTCCAGTGGCAGGCTCTTGAGCATCGAGCGACCGCCACAGGTGCGAATCGCCAGCCGGCAGATATCGACCACCCCCTCCATCACCGTGTACTGCGCCGCGTAGGCGCGCTGGCGCGAGGCCTCGGACGGATCAGGACCGAACTCGCTGATCGCACGCAACCACAGCGCGCGCATCTGCTCGAGCTGTAACGCCATCAGCGCCACCGTCTGCTGCTTTACCGTGTGCATTCGAGACGATCGGGTCTGCGGCAGGTCGCCGCGCAGGTAGGCGACGGTGAAGTCGTAGGCTCCCTGGGCGACGCCCATGTAGGTGGCGCTCAGGGTCATGAACATGTGCGGCACGTGGCGCGCCGCCAGGTGGTAGGTACCACGCGGCATCAGCTGGGCGTCATCGGGGACGAAGACGTCCTTGAGCAGCAGCGTGCGCGACACCGTGCCGCGCATGCCAAGCGGGTCCCAGTCCCCGACCACCGAGAAACCCTCGGTGCCGTCAGGGACCGCGATGTAGAGGGTGTTCTCGCGGTTTGGCTGCACGTCCTCCTCGGTGGCGAGGATGCCGTAGTGGGTCGCCGCACCTGAAAGCGAGGCGAAGATCTTCCTGCCATTGAGCAGCCAGCCGCCCTCGACCTTGCGCGCCGTGGTGCCGAACGGTGCCTTGCCCGAGGCGGCGAGATTGCCCTCGGAGAAGGTCTGCGCAT
Source organism: uncultured Gammaproteobacteria bacterium (assembly GCA_964195335.1). Taxonomy (GTDB): domain Bacteria; phylum Pseudomonadota; class Gammaproteobacteria; order QNFN01; family QNFN01; genus QNFN01. Next base: position 1,262 of record CAXMPC010000104.1, read on the forward strand.
AGAGCGCACCCTCGGTAACGATGCGGTCGTAGTGGACACCACGCAGGTGCTCGAGTTGCTCGCGTTGGCTGCCGTCGAGGCCGAGGACATCGAGCATGTCGCCGATCCACAGCGTCGTGCTGGCATGCATGTTGAAACTCAGCGCCGTGGCGCCACAGCCACGGCCAAGTTCCGCCGAGACCATCATGTAGGTTGCGTAATCCAGTCCCGGGCCGCCGAATCGGGCGGGGACGCACATGATGTGAATACCGCTGTCGCGGAGGTCAGCGTAGTTCTCGTGGGGATTGCGCGCCTCGCGGTCGATTTCCGCCGCGCGCGGTGCCAGGCGCTCATCGGAAAGCTGGCCGGCCTGGTCGATGATGGCACGCTGGGCATCGTCGAGATCGAGGTCGGTGTAGCGGTCGGCATGGCTCACGCGGCGTCTCCTTCCACGGTGTTGGCGGTAGCGAGAAAATCAAGCAGCAGGCTGTTCACCGTCTCAGGACACTCGAGTCCGAGCCAGTGACCGGCGTCGGGGATGATTTCCAGGCGGGCGTCATTCAGGGCGCCATGCAATCGGCGCATTCCCTCAATGGGTACCATGGGGTCATGCGCACCACCGAGCAGCAGCACCGGCAGATGCAGCCTGGGCAGGCGTTCGAGGGCGTCGAAGTCGGCGAGCATGGTGAGCGCGGCGCGGTAGGTCGCTTCGGGAACGGCAGCCAGGGCGTCGCCCGCCAGGGCTCGGAACGCCGGGTCGACCGGACCAGCGAACAGTAGCGGCAGCGCGCGTTCGGCGATCTCGGCCATGGTCAGGCCGGCATCGAGTGGCGCCAGGCGCTCGGCGACGAAGCGCTTCTGCCAGGACCCTCCCGTTGGCCCGAAGCGGCCACTGGCGGCGAGCAGCGTAAGCGAGCGGACGCGTCCGGGATGAGCGAGAGTGAACTCCTGCGCCACCATGGCGCCAAGTGAGTGGCCGCACAGGTGCGCGGAGTCGTGTCCCTCGGCATCGAGCAGCTGCTCCAGGGCATCGACGACCGCGCTGAAACTCATCTCAGCCAGCGGTGCCGAGCGACCGTAGCCGGGCATCTCCCAGGCGAGGACACGGTGATGGTCTGCGAGGGCGTCGAGTTGCGGTCGCCAGGATTCGGCGTTGCCACCGAGGCCGTGCAGCAACACCACCGGGGTGCCGCTGGTGCCGGCACACCGTGCGAACGGGACGTCGTTCAAGCCAGTTCGCCCTGCAGTTTTCCGTCGACGACGATCACCTCGTCGTCGAGGCTGATGGTGCAACCGCGCATGGGCAGGTCGAAATGGCCAGCGGTAAAGCGTCCGGCGGTCTCGTTGGCGCCGGTCGAGTAGAGGAAGTTGCCGGCGAAGGCGCGCAGCTCGGTGCCGTTGGTGTCGGCCTTGTCATAGAAGGCGAGCGCCTCCCAGCGGGCGCGTGGGTTCATGCCCCAGCCAACATGGGAGACGGCGTAGGCCTCGCGTTCACCCCAGGCGGCGATGTAGCTGCGGAACAGCTCGGCATCGAGGCCATCGCCGTCAATCGAAGTGATGTAGTCGTCGATGATCTCCAGCCGTACCGGACTTTCGACATAGCGCTTGAAAGTGAGGTTGACGTCGCCAGGGGCCAGCACCAGCGTGCCGCGCACGCTGCCGGGTTGCGGAAAGCAGAGGCAGAGGCCGGCTGGCCAGTGTGCCAGCTGGCCCGGGCAGTCGGCGTAGCCCCAGGCAGCGCCGAGAGGTGCGCTGGCGACGTCGATCACCAGGTCGCTGCCGGCAGGCGAGCTGACCTGCATGACGTGCGCGGCCTTGAGCTTACGCAGCCCGAGCTTGACCTTGTCGGTCAGGGCCGGGTCGGGCAGCAACCGCTCCAGGCACTCCGGGTGTTCGTTGCTGACCATCAGCACGCGGGCGCCGTGAGCCAGAACCTGCGGCAACTCGGCGGCGTGCAGCAGTCCCTCCAGAGTCAGGTCGACCACCAACTCGGTCGCGGCCAGCGCCTGGATCGCCGCCGCC
>CAXMPC010000105.1:0-23968 GCA_964195335.1 uncultured Gammaproteobacteria bacterium
GGGGCACGCGGAGTCGAGGAGCAGAAAGCCCGCCTCGAAGTCGTGGTGCAGGAGATCTCCGAAGGCATCATTGTCAGTGATGCCGATGCCCGGGTGCTGCTCTACAACCGTGCCGCGACCAACATCCTGCATCGCAACCCAAAGCTCGGGCTCGGCTGTTCTCTCTATGCGCTGCTGGCTCGCGGTCCGGTCGAGCACACCCTGGAGATGCTGCTCCACCGCCAGGCGCTCAGCGATGCCGGGGAACTGGCGCGCAACGAGACTCACGCCTCATTCGTCTGCACCTCCATCGACGACGGCCTGCTGCTTCACTGCCGCATGGGCCTGCTGCCGTCGCATTCGCCACTGCGCTCGTCGTTCGTGCTCGCGTTCGAGGATGTCACGCAGAAGATCGAGGACCTGGTGCTGCGTGACAAGTTGCTGCGCAAGGTGGTCAACTCGCTGCGCCCGCCGCTGGCCAACCTGCGCGCCGCGGCCGAGAACATTACCTCGGGCGACAGCATGCCCGACGACCTGCGTACGCGTTTTGAGCGCATCGTCGTTGACGAGAGCCGCGAACTCAGCGAGCGCTTCGAGGTGCTGGCCGAAGAGAGCAGATCACTGGTCTCGGCGCCGTGGACCATGGCCGACATTCTCTCGTCCGACCTGGTCGGCAGCGTCCTTCGACGTCATGGTCACGGTCTGCCCGAAGTCGTGCAGATGGGCACGCCGCTCTGGTTGCACGTCGAAGGTCACACCATGGCCATTGTGCTCGAACACCTGCTCAACCAGCTGCAGGTCGCGCACGGCGTCAAGAGTGTGGAATTCGAGGCACTGCTTGGCAACCGTCGCGTCTATCTTGACCTCTCCTGGGATGGGGAACCGGTCACCGACACCGAGCTCAATACGTGGAACGCCGAGACGTTGCAGGAGACGGCGGGCAACCTCACGCTTGGTGACGTGCTCGGACGCCACAACAGTGTCATCTGGAGCCAGCCGCACCGGACGCGTGCCGGTCACGCCGTGCTGCGGCTGCCACTGCCAATCTCGCGCAGGCAGTGGGAACAGCCACCGGAGGAACTGCCGCCACGGCCCGAGTTCTACGATTTTGATCTGGGTGCCGCGGGTGTGACGCTCGGCCGCAATGCCGCCACGCCGTTGAATGAGGTCTCGTTCGTGGTCTTCGATACCGAGACCACCGGGTTGGAGCCGGCAGAAGGTGATGAGATGGTCTCCATCGCCGGGGTGCGCGTGGTCAACGGCCGTGTGCTGCGCGGCGAGACCTTCGACCGGTTGATCAACCCGGGCAAGGCCATCTCGCGGGCGTCGATCCGATTCCACGGTATCACCGACGACATGGTGGTCGACGAGCCCGACGTTCTCAGCGTGCTGCGTGACTTCCACGCTTTCGTCGGCGACAGCGTACTGGTGGCGCACAACGCCGCATTCGACATGCGTTTCATCCGCCTCAAGGAGTCACGCGCCGGACTCCGTTTCACCAACCCGGTACTCGATACATTGCTGCTCTCGGTGGTGCTGCACGAGCACACCAGCGACCACACCCTCGACGCCATCGCGGCACGCTTCGACGTCGACGTCACCGGGCGCCATACAGCCCTCGGCGACACCCTGGCCACGGCCGAGGTATTCATCGGCCTGCTGCGCATGCTCGAGGCGCGGGGTGTTGCCACCCTCGGTGAGGCGGTGAACGTGTCGCGTGACATGGCCGAGGCTCGGCGGCGCCAGACCCAGAACTGATTGTGACGTTTCACCCGTCGTTCGCGTCCTGCTAAGGTGAGAGGCAGCGGTCAGGTCCGGGGGAATCCGTGATGAACGGCAACGCCATTAGCCAGCGCCTGGTTGCGCTTTTCCTGTTCGGCCTGTTGGCGTTCGGCTACCCACTGTTGTCACTCTTCTCGCTGCCACGGCTGCTGTTCGGCGTGCCACTGCTCTACCTCTACCTGTTCGGCGCCTGGCTGCTGATCATCGTCTGTGCCGGCTGGCTGCTCGAACGGGGTCACCGTGGCGATGGCCCGTCGGGCTGAACGACACCATGTTCCATGACTGGCTACTGCCGCTCGCCTCGTTCGCCTACCTCGGGCTGCTGTTCGCTATCGCCTGGTACGGCGACCGGAGGGCCGATGCCGGCCGCTCGCTGATCAGCAATCCTTATATCTACACCCTGTCGATAGCGGTCTACTGCACCGCCTGGACCTTCTACGGCAGCGTCGGCCGGGCCGCAGGGTCCGGGGTCGGGTTCCTGCCGATCTACCTCGGCCCGACGCTGATGGCCCTGCTCTGGTGGTTCGTGCTGCGCAAGCTGATCCGGATCAGCAAGCAGCACCGGCTGACATCGATCGCCGATTTCATCGCCTCGCGCTACGGCAAGAGCACCTTCCTCGGCGGTGTGGTCACGTTGATCGCCGTGATCGGCATCATGCCGTACATCTCGCTGCAGCTTAAGGCGGTCTCGACCAGCTTCAACGTGATGGAGAGCTATCCGGATATCGTCACCCAGGCGACTTCCTCGACGGTGTTAGGAGACACCGCCTTTTACGTGGCCCTGGTGATGACGCTGTTCGCAATCCTCTTCGGCACCCGGCACATCGACGTCTCGGAGCGCCACGAGGGCATGGTCGCGGCGATCGCCTTCGAGTCGGTGGTCAAGTTGCTGGCGTTCCTCGCCGTCGGTCTATTCGTCAGCTTCGGCATGTTCGACGGCCCGTGGCAGATTTTCGAACAGGCGAATGAGCGACCCGACCTGCAGCCGCTGATGCTGCTCGGCGACGATCCGGGCGAGTACCTCGACTGGCTGGCCCTGACCTTCCTGGCGATGATGGCCATCATCTTCCTGCCGCGACAGTTCCAGGTCGCGGTGGTGGAGAACGTCAATGAGGATCACCTGCGCAAGGCGGCCTGGCTGTTTCCGCTCTACCTGCTGCTGATCAACCTGTTCGTGCTACCTATCGCCTTCGGTGGCCTGCTGCTGTTCCCTGAAGGCGCGACCGACCCTGACAGCTTCGTGCTGACCCTGCCGTTGGCTGCGGGGCAGGGCGGTTTGGCTACCTTCGTTTATCTTGGTGGACTCTCCGCAGCGACCGGTATGGTGATCGTCGCCACGATCGCGTTGTCGACGATGATCTGCAACGACCTGGTGATGCCGGTGCTGCTGCGCATCCGCGCGCTGCGACTGGAGCAACGCGCCGATCTCAGCGGCCTGCTGCTGAGCATTCGTCGCGGCAGCATCGTGCTGATGCTGCTGCTTGGCTACATTTATTTCCGCCTGATCGCAGAGTCCTACGCCCTGGTAAGCCTCGGGTTGCTGTCGTTCGCCGCCGCAGCCCAGTTCGCGCCGCCGATCCTGGCCGGTCTCTACTGGAAGCAGGCAAGCCGTACCGGCGCCCAGTCTGGCCTGTTGGCCGGCTTTGGTATCTGGGCCTACACGTTGCTGCTGCCGGCCTTTGCCCTCTCGGGCTGGATCGACATCTCATTCGTTGAGCAGGGACTGTTCGGTATCCACTGGCTGCGACCCTACGCGCTGTTTGGCCTCAGTGGCCTGGCGCCGGTCAGCCACACGGTCTTCTGGAGCATGCTCTGCAATATCGGTCTGCTGATCGGTGTGTCGCTGTTCTCGCGCCAGTCGCTGATCGAGCAGATCCAGGCAACGCTGTTTGTCGACGTGTTCCATCGCGAGAGCAGCGAAGCGCACTACTGGGGCGGGACGGCGCGTGTCGGTGACCTGCGCGAGTTGCTCAGCCGCTTCCTCGGACCGGAGCGGGTGGTCACGGTATTCGAGCGCTTCGCCACTCATCACGGTGACGGTCTCGGTGAAGACGATATCGCGGTCCCGGCCCTGCTTAACGACGCCGAGCGTGAACTGGCTGGTGCCATCGGCGCGGCTTCGGCACGGATCATGATGGCCACCGTGGTTCAGGGTGAGGCGCTGAGCCTCGATGGCATGCTCAAGATTCTCGACGAAACCACCCAGGTCATCGAGTACAGCCGCCGGCTGGAACAGAAATCGGGCGAACTCGAGAAGGCGACCACGGAACTGAAGGCGGCCAACGTGCGCCTGCAGGAACTCGACCGGCTCAAGGATGAGTTCGTCTCGACGGTCAGTCACGAGCTGCGCACGCCGTTGACTTCGATCCGTGCCTTCTCCGAGATCCTGCTCGGCGATGCCGAATTGCCTGAGGAGCGGCGTAGCGAGTTCCTTGGCGTGGTGGTGCGCGAAAGCGAGCGACTGACGCGCCTGGTCAACCAGGTGCTGGACATGACACGGATGGACGCCGGTCGGGCCGAGTGGGAATACCGGCCGGTCGACATGGCGGCGGTCATCGACGAGGCGGCGACCACCACCGAACAGTTGTTTCATGAACGGGAGGTGGTGTTGGATTGGGTTCCGCCAGAGCGTGACGCGACCATTGAGGCCGACCGTGACCGGCTGATCCAGGTCATCATCAACTTGCTGTCGAACGCGGTAAAGTTTTCACCGCGAGGTGAAGGGCGGGTGAAGGTGCGGGTCGAACCCGGGCTGCGCTGGGTCCAGATCAGCATTACCGACAACGGGCCGGGCATCCCGCCTGATCAGGGCGAGCACGTTTTCGACCGGTTTCACCAGATCGTCCACGAGGACGGCTCCAAACCGCAGGGCAGCGGGCTTGGGCTGGCGATCACCCGGCGCATCGTCGAGTATCATGGCGGCACCATTGTCGTGGACAGCGACTACGGTGACGGAGCCCGCTTCATCATCGTGCTGCCGGTAACCGCCGCTACCCCCATGGCCAAGGACGACAGCGCGCTGGCTTGAATGCGCGACGGCCCGACCCAAGCTTGGGCCTGTTGACACGTACAGACCCAGTCCCGATTCAACACCCACCCGCAACCGGGGTAGAGATGGCTGCCGCACTCGAAATCACCGACCTCCGCAAGACTTACCACAACGACTTCGAAGCCTTGAAGGGGATCAGCCTGACGGTGCGTGAAGGTGATTTCTTCGCTCTGCTCGGGCCCAACGGAGCTGGTAAATCGACCGCCATCGGCATCGTCTGCTCGCTGGTCAACAAGAGCGCCGGAAAGGTGCGCATCCACGGCCACGACATCGATCACGACCTGGCCGCGGCCAAGCGCTACCTCGGCCTGGTACCGCAGGAGATCAACTTCAACATCTGGGAGCCGGTAGAGGAGATCCTGCTCAACCAGGCCGGCTACTACGGCATCCCGCTAGACGTGGCACGGCCACGAGCCGAGCACTACCTGCGCCAGCTCGGCCTGTGGGAAAAGCGGCATGGCATGGCGCGCGACCTGTCCGGGGGCATGAAGCGGCGGTTGATGATCGCCCGCGCGCTGGTTCACGAACCGCGGCTGCTGATCCTTGACGAACCGACCGCTGGCGTCGACATCGAGTTGCGTCGGGCCATGTGGAAATTCCTGCGCGAAATCAATGCCGCCGGCACGACCATCATCCTGACCACGCACTACCTCGAAGAAGCCGAAAGCCTGTGCGAGAAGATCGCCATTATCGACCAGGGCCTGATCGTCGAGGACAGCGACATGAAGACGCTGCTCAACAAGCTGCACCAGCAGACCCTGCTGCTCGACCTGGCCGAACCGCTGGCCGATCTGCCGCAGATTGCCGACTTCACCCTGCGCCGGCGTGATGCCCAAACGATCGAGGCCGACGTGCGTCGTGACCAGCAGCTCAATACCCTGTTTGCCGCTCTCGACGTCCACGGGTTGCAGGTGGTCAGCATGCGCAACAAGAGCAACCGGCTCGAGGAACTGTTCATCAAGATGATCGAGGACGGCAAGGTGCGCCAGGCGAAGGTGGTGGCGTGATCGGGTTGCTCGAGTACCGCGTTGCCTACCGGACCATCGTGGTCAAGGAGGTGCGTCGTTTTCTGCGCATCTGGATGCAGACGGTGCTGCCGGCGGTGATCAGCACCTCGCTCTACTTCCTGATCTTCGGCCACCTGATCGGCGAGCGTATCGGTGCGATGGACGGCTACCCTTACATCGACTTCATCGTGCCGGGCGTGATCCTGATGGCGATCATCAACAACGCTTACGCCAACGTCGTGTCGTCGTTTTTCAGTGCCAAGTTCCAGCGCCATGTCGAAGAGTTGCTGGTCTCGCCGATGCCCAATTCAATCATCCTGCTCGGCTTCGTCACTGGTGGCATCGCCCGCGGCCTCATCGTCGGCCTGGCGGTAACCGCGGTGGCTGCGTTGCTCAGTGACGTGCACCTGCACAACCTGCTGATCGTGCTGCTGGTCGCGGTATTGACCGCGGCGCTGTTTGCCATCGCCGGCTTCATCAACGCGGTCTACGCCAAGAGTTTCGACGATATATCCATCATCCCGACCTTCGTGCTGACGCCACTGATCTACCTCGGCGGTATCTTCTACTCTCTCGACCTGCTGCCAGAATTCTGGCGCGGGGTGTCGCTGTTCAACCCGATTCTGTACATGATCAACGCCTTCCGCTACGGGTTCATCGGTAGCGTCGACATCAGTCTGGGGACGGCGTTCAGCATCATCGGGCTGTTTATCGTCTCCCTCTACCTGTTCGCGCTGCACCTGCTCAATCGCGGCGTCGGCGTTCGCAGCTGAGCCGTTTTCAGGGAGTTAGCGTCACCTGGCGGTAGAGGCTCCCGAACCAGTAGTGGGTCTTGGCGATCTGCGCACTGGAACCGACGGGCAGCAGGTCGGCGATCGGCGTGGACCAGAACTCGAGCGCGAACGGCTCGAGCCGGTTAAACACCAACGGCATCAGCCAGCGAAGAGGCTGCAGGGGGTGGGGTCGATGGTAGTCGATAATCACTACGCGACCGTCGGGACGGCAGACCCGGAGAGCTTCGGCCAGGGCGTGGCGTTGGGCTTCGGCCGGGAGTTCGTGAAGCAGGAAAAAGAGCAGCACGCCATCAAAGTGGTCATCCGGGTAGGCCAGCCGGGTGGCATCCTGGCGCTTGAGAGTGACACCGCTGTCAGTCGGCAGCTTGCGCTGTAACAGGTCGAGCTGAAGTGGTGCGACATCGACCACGTCGAGCTGGTCGACCGTTGGCTGTCTGGCCAGACGTGGCGTCAGGTCACCGTAGGCGCAACCAACCTGGAGCAGCTGCTGATTCGCAGGTGCGTCGAAAGCGCGTAATGCCGCGTTGCCCAGGCGCCGGTAGTGACCGAAAAGCAGCAGCTCAAGGAAGGCGTGGGTGTCGAATACACGCGCATTGCGAGGGTCGAGGTAGGCCCATGCGTAGTACCGTTCCAGGTACTCCGGGAGCACAACGTGGTCGGCCGGCGCCCCTGGCAAGGGCATCTCCTGGTCTCGCCACAAGGCGGTGGCGTGATCGGCCGAGTCGCTCATCTGATGTCCTCCCTGAACTGTGGCGCACGTTCATTGGCTGTCCCTGCGTGGGGTGAATGAACCCTGCTAGTATAAACATGTCTGTTGGTCATGCCTCCCCAAATCGTTCTTGCCATCGGATGAATAAGCTCAGCTTCACCCCCGGCCTCGCCATCGTTCTCACCCTGGTCATGGTCGCTGCACCGGCCTGGGCGGAACCGCTCATTCACGCCCTTGCCATGCACGGCAGCCCCAAGTACGGGCCTGAATTCACCCATTTCGACTATGTCAACCCGGACGCCCCCAAGGGTGGCAACGTGCGCCTGGCCGGCATTGGCAGCTTCGATACCCTGAACCCGTTCATTATCAAGGGTGATGCGGCCGCCGGGATCGGTGGCCTCTACGATTCGCTGACGACGGCCTCGGCCGACGAACCGTTCAGCCGTTACGGGCTGCTTGCCGAGTCGATGGAGATCGCCGACGACCGCTCGTGGATCATCTTCACGCTGCGGTCGGGTGCCCGTTGGCACGACGGACGCCCGATCACCGTGGATGACGTGATCTTCACCTTCGACCTGGTGCGACGCGAAGGCGAGCCGCAGATCCGCTTCTACTACCGGGACATCGCGGTCATCGAAAAGCTCGACCAGCGGCGCGTGAAGTTCACGTTCGCCAATAGCGAAAACCGTGAATTGCCGCTGATCGTCGGGGAACAGGCGATATTGCCTAAGCATTACTGGGAGACCAGGGATTTTTCCAGGACCACGCTCGAACCGCCGGTCGGCAGTGGCCCCTACCGGGTAGATCGACTCGAGGCAGGCCGTTTCATCGTCTACCGGCGCGATGCCGACTACTGGGGAAGCAGCCTGCCGGTCAACCTGGGCAGGAATAATTTCGAGACCATCCGCTACGACTACTACCGCGACACCACGGTCGTCATTGAGGCCTTCAAGGCCGGCGAATTCGATTACCGCGAGGAGAATTCTTCCAAGCACTGGGCCACGGCCTACGACATGCCCGAGGTCGAGCAGGGGTTACTGAACAAGATGCGCTTCGAGAACGGCCTGCCGCAGGGTATGCAGGGCTATGTGATCAATACCCGACGCGACCTGTTCCGTGACCGCCGGGTTCGCGAGGCGCTGAGCTGGGCGTTCGACTTCGAACGCTCCAACCAGACGCTCTTCTACGGCCAGTACAAGCGCACGCGCAGTTACTTCGACAACTCGGACCTGGCCGCCTCCGGCCTGCCCTCGGCGGCCGAACTTGAATTGCTCGAGCCGTTTCGTGACAAGTTGCCACCCGAGGTGTTCACGACCGAGTTCAACCCGCCGGTGACACGCGGCGACGGACGCATTCGCGAGAACCTCGGCAAGGCATTCAAGCTGTTGCAGGCGGCTGGCTGGAGCGTCGAGGACAGCAAGCGCCTGGTCCACGGTGAAACCGGCCGACCGTTCGAGTTCGAGATTCTCCTGGTCAGTCCGTTGTTCGAGCGCATTACGCTGCCTTACAAGCAGAACCTCGAACGGCTCGGTATCAACGTCAGCGTGCGCACCGTCGACACGGCGCAGTACATCAAGCGCCTGGAAACCTTCGATTACGACGTGATCGTCTTTCGCTGGGGGCTCTCCCAGTCACCGGGCAACGAACAACTCAACTTCTGGGGATCGGCCGCCGCGGCGCAGGATGGCAGTCGCAATTTTGCCGGAATCGAGGATCCGGCCGTCGATGCGATGATCGAGAAACTGATCAGCGCCCCTGACCGCGAAAGCCTGGTTACGGCGTCCCGCGCCCTCGACCGTGTCCTTCAGTGGGGCTTCAACGTCGTCCCACACTGGCATATCGACTACGATCGCGTGCTGTTCTGGGACAAGTTCGGCCGACCTGACATCACCCCGACGGCCGGGGTGCAGTTCGGGGCCTGGTGGGTCGAGCCGGAGCGGGAGACGCGTCTGCGTGGTCGCATCAAGTCGGTCGCGCGCTAACGTGACTGTCCACGGGACAGCACCTCCGGGGGCCTGACGTCATGGGCGCCTACATCGTTCGCCGCCTGCTGCTGCTTATCCCGACCCTGTTCGGGATCATGCTGCTGAACTTCATTATCGTGCAGGCCGCGCCGGGCGGTCCGGTTGAGCAGATCATCGCCCAGATTCAGGGGCTCGACGTCGAGGCCACCGCGCGCGCAGGTGGGGAATCCGGCGGCGAGACCGGTGGCGGACAGGACCGCCAGACCGGCCGCATCGGTTCCGCGGCCGGCACCCAGTCGGCCGGGAAGTACCGCGGTGCCCAGGGCCTGGACCCCGAGTTCATCGCCCAGCTGGAACGTCAGTTCGGTTTCGACAAACCGGCCCACGAACGCTTCTTCCTGATGATGGGCAACTACCTGCGTTTCGACTTCGGTGACAGCTTTTTCCGCGACCGCTCGGTGATCGACCTGGTCCTCGACAAGATGCCGGTGTCGATCTCGCTCGGGCTGTGGACCATGCTGCTGGTCTACCTGATCTCGATCCCGCTCGGTATCGCCAAGGCGGTTCGCGATGGCTCACGTTTCGATGCGGCAAGCAGCATGGTTGTCGTGGTCGGCAACGCCGTACCGAGTTTCCTGTTCGCGATCCTGCTTATCGTACTGTTCTCCGGCGGCCGCTACTTAGACTGGTTCCCGTTACGCGGCCTGGTTTCCGAGGACTGGGACGCGCTCGACTGGTCGGGGCGTATCGCCGATTACTTCTGGCACATGACGCTGCCGATCGTCTCGCTGGTCATCGGTGGTTTTGCCGGGCTGACCATGCTGACCAAGAACTCCTTCCTCGACGAGATCAACAAGCAGTACGTCATGACCGCGCGCGCCAAGGGCCTGTCCGAGAAGCGCGTGCTCTTCGGTCATGTCTTTCGCAATGCCATGCTGATCGTCATTGCCGGGTTCCCGAGCGCCTTCATCGGCATCCTGTTCACCGGCGCGCTGCTGACCGAGATCATCTTCTCCCTCGACGGTCTCGGTCTGCTCGGTTTCGAAGCCGCGATCAACCGTGACTACCCGGTGATGTTCGGCACCCTTTTCTTCTTCACCCTGGTCGGCCTGGTGCTCAATCTCATCGGTGACCTGATGTACGTGGCCATCGACCCACGCATCGATTTCGAACGTAGGGAGGGGTAGGGGTGAGGACGGATCCGGTATCCGCCGTCTGGTTTAGCACGTGGGGGTGGCGATGAAACTCAGCCCACTCAACCAGCGTCGCCTGCAGAACTTTCGTGCCAACCGGCGCGGACGCTGGTCGTTGTGGCTGTTCTTGACGCTGTTTTTCGTTTCACTGTTTGCCGAGTTCATCGCCAACGACAAGCCGATCCTGGTCTTCTACGACGACGAGATCTACATGCCGGTCTTCAAGACCTACCCGGAGACCGCCTTCGGCGGGTTCCTGCCGACCGAGGCCGAGTACAAGGATCCCGAAGTACGTGAACTGATCGAGGAGCAGGGCTGGATCGTCTGGCCGCTGATCCCGTTCAGTTACGACAGCATCAATTTCGGCCTGACCGAGCCGGCGCCGTCGTCACCATCCAGGAGCAACTGGTTCGGTACCGACGACCAGGGGCGCGACGTCACCGCCAGATTGATCTACGGCTTTCGGATCTCGGTCCTGTTCGGTCTCACCCTGACCTTGGTCAGCTCCGTTGTCGGGGTGGTCGCTGGTGCCGTGCAGGGCTATTTCGGTGGCTGGACCGACCTGCTGTTCCAGCGGTTCATCGAGATTTGGTCTGGATTGCCGCAGCTGTACCTGCTGATCATCCTGGCCAGCGTGGTCGAACCGAATTTCTGGTGGCTGCTCGGGTTGATGCTGCTGTTCTCGTGGATGGCACTGGTCGGCGTGGTACGGGCCGAATTCTTGCGTGCGCGCAATTTCGACTACGTGCGTGCCGCGCGCGCCCTCGGCGTCAGCAACACCACCATCATGTTTCGCCACCTGTTGCCCAACGCCATGGTCGCCACCCTGACGTTCATGCCGTTCATCCTCAACGGCTCGATCACCACCCTGACCTCGCTCGATTTCCTCGGTTTCGGCCTGCCGCCTGGCTCACCGTCGCTGGGTGAACTGCTCAACCAGGGCAAGAACAACCTGCAGGCGCCGTGGCTCGGCCTGACCGCGTTCATGGTGCTGGCGGTCATGCTCAGCCTGCTTATTTTCATCGGCGAGGCGGTACGTGACGCCTTCGACCCACGGAAGACAACCGGATGAGTGCCCGACGCGACAGCGGCCCGATGCTCGAGGTCGAGAACCTGTCTGTCAGCTTCGACACCCAGGAAGGCGAGGTGCGCGCGGTGCGTGACATCTCGTTCAGCATCGACCGTGGCGAGACTGTGGCGCTGGTCGGTGAGAGCGGGTCGGGAAAATCGGTCAGTGCCTTGTCGGTGTTGCGCCTGCTGCCGTATCCGAAGGCGCACCATCCGTCTGGACGGATACTGTTCGATGGCAATGACCTGCTGAAAGCCAATGAGCGGGAACTGCGGGCCGTGCGTGGCGACCGCATCGGCATGATATTCCAGGAGCCGATGACCTCGCTGAACCCGGTGCACACGCTTGATAAACAGATCGGCGAGACCCTGCAGCTGCACCGTGGGATGAGTGCGCGCCAGGCGCGCAAACGTACCGTCGAGTTGCTGCACCAGGTGGGCCTCGGCGCGGTCGAATCCCGCCTCGATGCCTACCCACACCAACTCTCGGGCGGCCAACGCCAGCGGGTGATGATCGCCATGGCGCTGGCCAACGAGCCCGATCTGCTGATCGCCGACGAACCGACCACCGCTCTCGACGTCACCATCCAGGCGCAGATCCTGGCGCTGCTCAAGTCGCTGCAACAGCAGTTCGACATGGGCCTGTTGCTGATCACCCACGATCTCAACATCGTTCGTCATGTCGCCGACCGGGTATGCGTGATGACCGATGGCGAATTGGTCGAGCAGGGGCCTGTGGAGCGTATCTTCGCGGCGCCGAGCCATGTCTACACGCGCAAGCTGCTCGATGCCGAGCCGTCGGGCCGACCACACGCACCGGCAACCGATGCCGCCGAAGTGCTGGCCGCCGACGACATCCGTGTCTGGTTTCCGGTCAAGGGTGGGCTTCTGCGCCGTACCATCGACCACGTGCGTGCCGTCGACGGGGTTTCACTCGCCGTACGTGCCGGCGAGACGGTTGGCATCGTCGGCGAGAGTGGGTCAGGCAAGACCACGCTGGGTCTCGCGCTGCTGCGTCTCGAAGCCAGTCGCGGTGCGATCCGTTTCGACGGTCAGGCCATCGACGGGCTCTCGGGCAAGGTTTTGAGACTGTTGCGGCGTCAGATGCAGATCGTTTTCCAGGACCCGTTCGGCAGCCTCAGCCCGAGAATGTCGATCGAACAAATCGTCGAGGAAGGGTTGCTGGTTCACGGCATCGGGGCCGATGCCGCAGAGCGTGAGCGGCTGGTGGTGCAGGTGCTGGAGGAGGTCGGGCTTGATCCGGAGAGCCGTCACCGCTATCCGCACGAGTTCTCCGGTGGCCAACGACAGCGCATCGCTATCGCCCGGGCGATGGTGCTCAAGCCGCGCCTGCTGGTGCTCGACGAGCCGACCTCGGCGCTCGACCGCTCGGTGCAGTCGCAGATTGTCGAGCTGCTGCGCGAGTTGCAAACACGGCACCAACTCGCCTACCTGTTCATCAGCCACGACCTCACCGTGGTCCGCGCGATGAGCCATCACCTGGTGGTGATGCGGAACGGGGAAGTCGTGGAACAGGGACCGGCAGAGCAGGTGTTCGACGCGCCGACCCATCCTTATACCAAGGCCCTGGTCGCCGCGGCCACCGAGCTCGCGGTGGCGCCTGAGGCGGAGAGCCTGGGCTAGACGGTGGAGCGCTAGCGCACCGGGTCAGAAGGCGGCATCGGCTGCAACGGCACGCTCTGGACCTGCGGCGGGTTGTCGCTGGTGAGCTGGTAGCGCAGGTCCGACAGCCGCTTCTCGGCGGCGTCGAGGCCGTTCATCAGTTCGTCACGCTCTTCCTCGAGCGAGATCAGCCGCTGCTGCTCCTCGTCCCGGTTGGCGGCGCGATTCGCGAGCTGGTTTTCGAGATCGCGCGAGCGCTGCTTGCTCTGCAGCAGTTGCCGTTCCAGGTTCTTCAACTCGAGCTTTGCACTCACCTCGGCAGCCTGCGCCTCGACCGTCTGGATGCGGTTGCTGACCAGCTTCTTCTCCATGCCACTGGCCAGCCTCAGCTGCGTCTCGCGAGTTTCGCGTAACTGCGTGGCCAGCATCGACTGGTTGGTCTCCAGGTTTGCAAGGCGGCTCTCGATTTCGAGCAGGCGGACATCGAGTCGGTCGAGCATCGAGGCGAAGCCTTCACGAAGCCAGCTGCTTCCCGCGGAGGCTGCCGGCGAACTGGCTGGGGTGACCACCGGTGGGAGGGACGGTTCAGGCGACTCGCTGATCGCCGTAGGCTCCGTGATGATTTCCTCTTCGGGAGCCACGCCTTTCTGCTGGTGGAGCCTGGTGGCGCGCTGCGCCTCCATGGTTTCGATCTGGGCGGACAGGGCCGCGGTCTGATTGGTGATCGACGAGAGCCGTTGCAGCAGGGCATCACGTTCATCGAGGGTCTCCTTCAACTCACCCTGGGCGGCCCGTGCCTGCGCGGTGAGCTCGGCCTGTTCGGCCGGGGAGATCGTCTTAGCGGTGGCGGGAGGCTCGGTCGTCCGGGTTTCCGTCGTCTCGGTCGGAGCCGGGCTGTCAGTACCGGTCGGGCTCGGCGCGACAACCTCGGGGGAAACCTCGGTCTCGGTTTGAGGTGTCGCAGCCGCATCGGGCGCGGACGGTTCCGTGACCGACTGTTTCCTGGCTGGCGCTGCCGCGACAACCTTGGGCGGCGGGGCGTCGACAAGGCTGTCGTGCAGCCAGCCCTGTCCGGGCGTATTGCCCGGGATCGACACTTCGATCCATTTCCCCTGGTCGCCGACCGCGATGACCGCGGTGCCTAGCCGGAGTTTGCCGATCACCTCGTAGGTAGTGCCGGGTCCGGCACGGAGGTTGGCCATCTCGACGCTCACCCGGTGTGATTCCGCCGCGACCTTGGCCCGCAACGTGTCCAGCCGATGGGCCGCGTCGACGTGTCCCTGGTCGGCCGAGGCGCCATACCAGCGCAGTGCCTCGCCACGGTCGTTGTTGACGCCGCGACCGAATTCGTAGAGGTAGCCGAGACTGAACTGGGCGTCGGCATCGCCCTGTTTCGCGGCTTTGCGGTACCAGTCGGCGGCCTTGGCATCGTCGCGCTCGACACCGTCACCGCTGGCATACATGGCGCCCAGGTTGATCTGCGCGCGAGCATGGCCCTGGTCAGCCGCGAGTTTGTACCAGGTCCGGGCGCGGGTCAGGTCCTGGTCGACGCCGCGACCGCTGGCGTACATGTAGCCGAGGTTGTACTGGGCATCGATGTACCCCTGCTTGGCGGCGTTGACGTACCAGTCGACGGCGAGCCCGTCGTCGCGTTCGACGCCATTGCCGGTCGAGTAGAGCACGCCCAAAGAAAACTGAGCGCCGGCGTGACCGTTGTCTGCAGCACGCCGATACCACCTGACCGCCTGCTCGAGTTCCTGTTCGGTGCCGGCTCCGCCACCGTAGAACTGCGCCAGACGGTACTGTGCCGCGCTATCGTCACCGATCGCCAGCCGCTCGAACTGTTCGAAGGCCGCGGCCTGGTCGCCATCTTCGAGCAACTGCTCGGCTTCCGCGAGGGAATCGGCGGCGGTGAAGCCGGACCAGGCGAGAGCCGTTCCGAGTACCGCAGACAGGATGATAATTCTCAGCATTTCAACTCTTTGCCGGGTCATTCGATAACCATACTAGATGATCCTGCGGTCGACTCGCCAGGCGTGGGGATCGCAATCGGTAAATTGCGGTCTAATCTTTCCGTACCACCGGGTGCGATGGCCGTGTATCCCACGCGCGCCGCGTGTCTGCGGAGGAACCCAGTATGCCCATGCCACGCCTCGTGGCTGCGCTCATCGGCGCGGCCATACTAGCCCCGGCCACTGTCCTGGCCTGTTCAGGTGCCGGCGCCAAGACCCATGTCGGTACCCTGACCGGTACGGATCCCGGGAACGGCACCATTTCGATCATCGATGCCGAGAGCCGCCAGCCCATGACCTTCTCCGCGCCGCCTGACATCATCGAAAGCCTGTCGGGAGCCAAAGGGGTCGTCAGGATCGATTACGAAGGTTCGGGTGACGCCCTGACCGCGATCGACGTCCAGCGCTGATCTTTTCACCTGTTTGTGGCCGCCAGCCAGTCGGCCACTGCGGTGATCTGTGGCTTGTCCATCAGCGCCGGGGCGTGACCCACGCCGGGCCACTCGACCACGGTCAGCGGTGGCCCTTCGGCCTGCATTCGCGCGGCCGTTTCCGGCAGCAGGACGTCTGACTCACGGCCGCGAAACAGCAGCACCGGGCAGTTGACCGCGTGCCATACCGGCCAGAGTTCGACATCGGCCTCTATGGCGGCAAAGGCCGTGGCGATTCCGGGATCGTGGGTCAGGCGCCAGCGGCCGTCGTCGTCACGCCGGGTACCATGCTCCGCCAGGTGCTGCCATTGGGTGTCACTGAGGGCGCCCCAGCCGGCCTGGATGGTCTTCAGGTAGGTGGCCGCCTCGTCGAAACTGTCGAACGCAAGGTCGAGGCCGACATAATCACCGATCCGCTCCAGGGCGGCCAGCGGCAGATGCGGTCCGACGTCATTGAGCACCAGGCGACGGATCGGCGTATTGGGCGTAGCGGCGAGTAGCAGGCCGATCAGCCCACCCATCGAGGTCCCGAGCCAGTCCACCTGTTGTGCGTCGAGATGGGCGAGCAGGGCGGCCATGTCGCTGGTGTAGTTGCCGTAGTCGTACTGGGCCTTGTCGGCCAGCCAGTCGCTGCGGCCACGACCGACGATATCCGGACAGATCACCCGATAGCGGTCGGCGAGGGTCTCGGCCAGGTGGTCGAAGTCACGACCGTTGCGGGTCAGTCCGTGGACGCAGACCAGCACGTCCGGGTTGTCCGGGTCGCCCCATTCGGTATAGGCGACCCGGTGAAAACCACCCGGTCCGAGGCTGAGGTAGTCGTGCTGGCGCATCCTGTCGTCCTCCCTGTGGCGCGCGGTCACTATAGGGCCTGTCCACACTTGGGGGAACATCGCGACGGTGACCATTTTTTCGCCAGCCAAGGTGGCAACGCGGTTATTCCCTCAGCGTGAACAGGCCCTAGAGGTGCAACCCGGCTGACGGCTGACCTGGGTCAAGCCGGGAGCAGCCTCTTCTTGGTGATGCGGCGGCCTCGGCTATGATGCCTTTCCTGGCCGCGTGGCCATGACCGTGGACGCAAGGATTATGGATTGGAAGGTCGAGCCGGAGTCGTTAGCGCAGGGGCTCGTTGGCCCCGACGACTGGTCGTCAGCCAGTGCGCCGTTTCGGGTCGTCCTGGTCAATCCCTACGAGCTCGGGCGGCAGCCGTTCGCGCTGGCTCAGCCAGCAGCCTGGCTGCGCCGCGCTGGCTTCGACGTATCCTGTGTCGACCTCTCGCGTGGGAGCCTCGATCCTGAGCGGATCGAGGGCGCCGGCATGGTGGCGCTCTACCTCGGCATGCATACCGCCACGCGCATCGCCATGGAATTGCTGCCACGCTTGCGCAAGATTCTGCCCGGGACCCATCTCTGTGCCTATGGCCTCTACGCCCCGTTGAACGAGGCGCTGCTGCGTGAACTGGGGGTGGCCTCGCTGTTCGGTGGTGAATGCGAGCCTGACCTGCTCGGGCTGGCCGAGAGTCTGCGGTCCGGTGAAGTGATTCAGCCGGTAAACCGTATTTCTACCGAAGCCATCGAGTTCGTGCGTCCCGACCGCCATGACCTGCCGCCGCTCGATGCCTACGCCAAGTTGCGCCTGGCCGACGGGGAGAAGCGGGTCAGCGGCTTCGCCGAAGCCAGCCGAGGGTGCAAGCATCTCTGCCGTCACTGCCCGGTGGTGCCGGTCTACCGAGGCCGATTCCGGATCGTGCCACCCGAGGTGGTGCTCGACGACGTGCGCCAGCAGGTCACGGCAGGTGCCCGTCATATCTCTTTCGGCGACCCCGATTTTCTCAATGGCCCAACTCACGCGCTGCGTGTGGTTGAGGCCCTGCACGCAGAATTTCCTGAAGTCAGTTACGACTGCACCATCAAGGTTGAACACCTGGTGCGCCGACCCGAGGTGCTGCCGCGGCTGAAGGAGACCGGCTGCTTGTGGATCACCACGGCGGTCGAGTCGCTCGACGAGGCCGTGCTTGACTACCTCGACAAGGGACACACGGGTGACGATTTCGTTAGCGCGCTGGCCAGTGCCCGCGAGGCCGGCGTGCCGCTGGCGCCGACCTTCGTGCCGTTCACGCCCTGGACCGGTCTCGAAGGTTACGTCGCTCTGTTGCAGGGTCTGCTCGATCTCGACCTGGTCAACTCCGTGCCGCCGGTGCAGCTTTCGATCCGTCTGCTGGTGCCGGACGGCTCGCTGTTACTGGAGTTGGACGATTTCCGCGCCACGCTCGGACCGTTTGACCGCGCCACCCTGGGTCACCCATGGCAGCACGCCGACCCGAGGGTAGACGCCCTGCAGCGGCAGGTGTCGGAAATCGCCTCCAGCGGTGAGGCGGAAGGGTTGCCGCGCCCGGCGATCTTCGCGCGCGTCTGGAACGCGGCCCACGCCGCATTGGGCGGGGCGGTGCCAGCACTCGACGACGCCGACTTCGGACCGGTGATCCCCGCGCTCGACGAGCCGTGGTACTGCTGCGCCGAGCCGACCGAGCAGCAGCTGGGCTCGTTCTAGCGCTATCTGCCCGAGGTCACCCGGGGGTCAGAAAAAACCGAACTGACCCTGCAGCCGTTCCTGGAAACGCTTGACGGCGAGCATGCTCTCGCGCAGCGATTCCCTGCCGTGCGAAGACAGGCGTTCGGGGTGGATCTTCTTGTCGGGCGGCTCGCCACGACGAACCTGGTCGAGTTGGTGGGTGATCAGCAGTTCGTGCAGCTGGCTGTAGGCCGCCAGCGTGGAGTCGACGAGGTCGGCGTCGAGTGCGCCCAGCCTGACCAGCGCCGTGAGACGGTCGTGGGTGTTGCGGCTCTGGATGCCGGCGTGCAGGGCGAAGATGCGCGCCGCATCGGCGATGATGCGCAGGCCGTTGCGCTTGATGTCGACGGTGCCCCCGTTGTCGTTGCTTTCGGTGGTGACCAGCCGGTTGAACCAGCCGATCGGCGGGCGCCCTTCGGCGTCGTCCTCGGCCATGAAAGCGAGCAGCTTGGAACGCTCATCGAGCATTTCGTAGACGTGGCTGCGCAGTGTCGCCGTCAGACTGTCGTCGCCGAACAGGGTCTCGAAATCGAAGGCGATGTTCGACCAGCGCGCCGCTTTCTTGCCCGGATGTTCCGTCATGAAGGCGATCTGGTCGCGCCACTCCTGGAGTGATTTGTGGAACTGTGGATTGCGGGCCATGATGCCGCCCTTGCACAGTTCGTAGCCCACCTGCGCCAGATTCTCGTTGAGCTCGTGGCAGAAGCGCTGGAACCATGCCACGGCCTTTGGCGTCTTCGCCGCGGGAGTGTCGGCGAGGATGATGCCGTTGTCCTGGTCGGGCGTCAGCAGCATTTCCATCCGCCCACCCGAGCCCATGATCAGCAGGGCGTAGGGTGCCGGCGCCGGGCCGGCCCCGGCGTCTGCCAGCTGCGCGAGCGTCAGTTCCGCACAGCGCCGCTGGATGGCAAGGTGGGTTTCGCTGATCAGGCGCAGGGCGACATCGACCCGGCGGTGGGTCTCCAGCGCCTGCTCGGCCACCTCTGCCATGCGCAGGTAGTAGTCGCCCAGTTCGACAAGATCGGGGGCTTCGCGAATTCGGCTGACGACCAGGCTCCCGTGGGCCAGCACCGAGCGCAGGATGTCGGTCTGGGAGAGCATCCCGACGGGATTGCCGTCCTCGACCACGACGACGTACTTCGTGTCGCCATCCGCACGCAGTTCCTCCACCTTCCATAGCGGAGAGCCCGGGTCGACGGTCACGGCCGGTTCACATGCGTCGGCGATCTCCTGATCGGGGCTGTTACCCGACTCGATCAGTGCCACGCAGAGGGCGACGTAGGTCATGATGCCGTGCAGGTGGCCGTCATCGTCCAGGATAACCAGGCTGCCGACCTGGCGCTGACGCATGGCCTGGAAGGCTTCGCGCAGGGAGAGTGAGGTTCGGCAGGTAGCCAGCGGCGTTCTCATAACGGCCCGTGCTGTTTGCGCCAGTGCCCCGGAGATCACCTGCCGGGAGGGACTCCAGTTGCGAATCCGGCGGGCGATGTAGCGGTTCAGCACTCCGGCCAACTCGGGATGGGCGTGCTCGAGTTCATCGAGCACGCCGTGTGGCAGGGTCAGAAGCGTGGTGTCACCGCGTGCCGTGGCGCTCGAGGTGTAGGGCTGGGCGTCGAGGAAATTGGAGATCCCGACCAGGTCCCCGACGGTCGCCCAGTAGACTTCGCCGGAGACGCGCCGCACTTCCAGTTCGCCCTGTTCGACCAGGTAGACCTCTTGTTTGTAGGCCTCGTCGGCGACGAAGGCATGCTCGCCGGCATGCAATTGCCGGCGAGTCGCGCGGTCCCGGAGAGCGGCCACGACGTCAGGGTTCAGCCCGCGAAAAGTCGGCGATTCCTCAAGCGAAGCGGCGTGAGGAGCGGATTCGTTGTCGTTTCGCTGTGCCATGGCGGTGGCTTCCGGGGTGATGCGTGGTCTCGGCCGCAGCTGAGTCGGGGAACCATCCCCGGTCTGTGCATTCTAATGAATGCGACTCGTCGTCTGCGACACCACTAAATACATGTCCCGGACGAGGATATCGCATCAATGCACGGGTTGGGGAGGCGCCGGGCGATCGGATAGGCGTCTATAACGTTTGGCAGACGACGGCGGATGGCTGTTTGGGCAGGGCAGGGCATCCGGTACCGGTGTTGAAGGCCATGCCATTTGACGAAAATATGCCTGAAGATGTCCAGCACGTGCTGGACACCGCGGCTCTCCTGGAAATAACGGAATTCCAGGTGTTCCACATGGCCTACGCCAACTGGTACGGCGAGGACCCGAGCGACTCCATGATCGAGCCGTTTTTCACCGGCTACATGTTCCGCGAGATCGTGCCGCCGTGGGTCCGTCAGTTCACTCGTTTTGTTCTCGACCTCTACGCAAGAGGCAGGCTCGATCCGCGAAAGCTCGGCATCGAGAAGATCAAGCAGACCCAGGAGATGTGGTCGCGCGGCAAGCGCTACATACTGATCCTGGTGATGGTGATGACGTCGCTGATCGTGCTCGGCGAATTTGCGAGCGACATCGTCAAGCAACTGGGCGTCTGTTACTTCCCGCCCTGCTACTGAGCCAATTCCACTGTTAGAATGGTCCTGAGATAACAGGGGGAGAGGGAGCGGTGGACTGGATATTCGTGCTGGCCTGTTCTGCGGTGGCTTACCACGGGATCACCTTCCGCGACGAGGAAGGCGAGCGTGTGACGGGGCACCTGGTGTATGGCTGCATTGCGTTGTTCTGGGCCTGCTGGATCCTGTTCAAGGACATTATGGGGGTGATTTGACTGCGGCCAGGCTCGGCCCGTCATGTCGGACTGAAGTCCGACCCACAAACAGCGCGCGTCCGGCTGAAGTGCGGCCTACAAATAGACGCTCGTCGGGCTGAGGTCCAACCCACAAGAGGAACCGAATTGCATGTGCCGGCGTCCGATCGGCCGTGAATACTGACGGTTCGCGGACCTGATGGCCGCGACCGATTTTGGCTACATCTTGTGCGGGCGCTGCGCCTCGTCCTCTTCGGGCACCCGCAGCAGGCGCTCCGCTTCCGGCTTGGCCAGTTCCTGGCTCAGGTAGGCAGCACGATCGGCGATGGTCGGCGGTTTCTCTGACTGGTTGCGCAGGAAGCGGGTCAGCCAGTGGACGCCCTCGGCGATCTCCGGGTCGAGTTCGAGAGCATGCTCGTAGTCATCGAGCGCCTCCTCGTAATGGCCCATTTGATCGAGCAGGATGCCGCGATTGGCGTACTGGCCGGCAAAGCCAGGATCGCGCGCTATGGCCTCGTCGTAACGCTCCAGCGATTCGTCGAGCCTGCCGAGCACCAATAGCGTACGTGCCTGACCACGGATGGCGCCGATCTGCCCGGGTGAGATTTTCAAAGTGTTGCCGTACTCGGCCAGGGCTTCTTCGTAACGGCCGTCCTCGTAGTAACGCTCGGCCGCGGCGAGAGCCATTGTGCCCGGTTCCTTGTCGACAAGGTAGCTGTCGTAGAAGGCCCACCCAACCCAGGCGACGCCGAGGACCAAGGCGATGTAGCGCAGGGTTCTGTAGAGAGGATCGTTGGCGAGACTCATAGCTGTAGCGGTCCGATCATGCTCGAGTTGAACAGGAAGGAGAAGATCGCGACCACGATCAACGCGATAAAGCGTGCGCGGTTCAACTGGCCCCGAGTCTCTTCGGCGGTGAGTTCCCGTTGCGTGCGGCGTTGCAGTCGGCGCACGCTGAATGTCCAGATCAGCTTGCTGGTCGGAAAAAACAGCAGTGCGGCGAGCGCCACCCAGGAGAGCAGGAAGAAGGTCGTTTGAGAGATCATTTTCAGCCGATTATAAGTTACTGGCGAAGTAAAAGAAGGGAGGCCGAAGCCTCCCTTCCGTTTGCCTTGCGCTCTAGCGGCGCTTAACTCGGACGATCAACGTCCAGGTGGATGTCGCCGATGTCCTCCTGCAAGGCGACGACCTCGATTTGTGGCACGGTGGAGAGTTCCATCTTGTAGGCCAGGAACCACATCATGAAGACGCCAAGCAACCACCAGATGACCTGCCAGGCCCAGATCGACGGCATGCCGAAGACGAACCAGGTCGTGGGATCGGTCGGGTTACCGAAGATGGTGTTGCCAATGACGGCGCCCGGGCCGATGCCGAAGAAGAACCAGGTCAGCGTGATGATCCACGCGGCCGGGATCAGCGACCTCTTCGCGGCGGGAAGCGAGGCATGCTCACGCAGGAAGTTGTGGAACGTCATGCGATGTTTCAGCTCTTCCGCATTCTGGGTCATGTAGGAGACGATGATCGCCGAACCCAGATTGAAGAAGATGCCCCAGCCGGCTGAGTGGATGGTCCACGGCCAGCGTCCCCACGGTGTGCCGAAGGTCTTGACGCCGATCGACTCGGTCATGGTCACGGCGATCAGGCCGAGGATCAGACCGACGACGATGCCCTGACGGGTCAGGAACGGCCACCAGCAGATGGCGATCAGAGCCGGCCACATCTGGAAGCCGTAGGCGACCGCCAGGCCACCGAGCAGCACCAGCGCATCGGTTGCGGTGGTGGCCACGACCAGGGCTGCCAGCACGATGAGGCCAACGCCTGCACGACCGAACAGCTTCTGCGTGGAGTGCGACGCGTTCGGAATCAGGAAGCGCTTCAGCAGGTCGCGGGTCAGCATGCCGCCGGCGGTGGACATGTAGGCCGCACCGGTGGACTGCATGGCCGCCAGTGCACAGACCGACAACAGGCCGACCAGCCATGGGGCAGTTTCCGACATCGTATAGATCAATGCCGGCACCAGCATGCCCTGCTTGCCGGGCGACTTCATCAGGTCGATCCCGTTCAGGCCTTGGCCGAGAACGTTGTTGACCGCCTCCGGGTGGGCCGCCATGAAGGCCGTGTCAGCCCCTAGCAAGTGCGCGCCCAGGCCCTGCATGGCCGTGAAGAAGAACAGGCAGAAGCCGATTCCCAGCGACGAGGCCCACACCTGCTGCGGTGCGAACGGCTTCGGGCTGTGGTTCGAGAACGCCCACATGGTGAACGCCGGTGCGGAATGGATGCCCATCAGCGCGAACATGTAGGTCAGCACCATGATGCCCGTCCAGGCACCACCAACCGGGTTCTCGACACCGAGGCCAGCGACGAACTGGATCACGCCTGGAATGGCGATGTAGTGCGAGTAGCCGTCAGGGGTCTTCTTGGGATCGAACTGGGCCAGCAGGCCGATGCCTTCGTTCAGCTTCGACCAGCCACCCACTGCATCGAGGGAAATGACACCGATGATGATGATGCCACCTGCCAGCAATAGGCACTGCACGGTGTCCACGTAGGCCACGGCGCGTAGACCGCCCGATGCCACGTAGATGAACACCACCGCGGAGAGCAGCCACATCCCGACCTCAACGCCCAGCATGCCGTCGGTCAGCACGTTGAACAGGAAGCCCGAAGCGCGCAGCTGCAGCCCGAGGTAGGGCACCGAGAAGACCAGTGCCACGAGCACCACGAGCAGGCGGACGGCGTCGGACTTGAAGTAAGTCGACAGCATCTCGCCCGGCGTGACAAAGCCGAAGCGCTTGCCCAGCATCCACTGGCGTTTCAGGAACATGACCCCGGTGAACGGGATGGTGATTGCGTAGAAGGACGCATAGGCGTACTGGAAGCCGTCACGATACAGCAGTCCAGGGTGGCCCATGAATGTCCAACCGGAAAACGACGTTGCCGTCGCCGCCAGTACGAAGAC
Source organism: uncultured Gammaproteobacteria bacterium (assembly GCA_964195335.1). GTDB lineage: Bacteria > Pseudomonadota > Gammaproteobacteria > QNFN01 > QNFN01 > QNFN01. The sequence goes on from CAXMPC010000105.1 coordinate 23,882, forward strand.
CCATAATGAGATCTTACGTCCGGCTAAAAAGTAATCCGTGGCTGTCTTGGCCGACAGTGCACCTTTGATTCCCCAAAAGATGCAGTA
>CAXMPC010000106.1:0-2659 GCA_964195335.1 uncultured Gammaproteobacteria bacterium
TCGCCGCGCTGCTCAGCGTGCCGATCCCGCTGCTGATGCCGCTGCTGGTCGACGAGGTGCTGCTCGACACTCCCGGGTTCGCCGTGGCGACGATGCAGGGTCTCTTTCCCGAGGAGTGGTGGGGTCCGGTGCTCTATATCGTCGCCGTGCTCGGGTTGACGGTGGTGCTGCGTGTTGGCGCACTGGCGTTGACGGTCTGGCAGACGCGCGAGTTCACCATCATCGCCAAGGACGTCACCTTCCGTCTCCGTGCGCAGCTGCTCGGCCGCCTGGAACGAATCTCCATGGCCGAATACGAGACCCTCGGTAGCGGTGCGGTCACCGCCCATTTCGTGACCGACCTGGAGTCGGTCGACCAGTTCGTCGGCGGTACGGTCGGGCGCTTCCTGGTCGCCGTCCTTAGCCTGGTTGGCGTGACCATCGTGCTGCTCTGGATGCACTGGCAGCTGGCCCTGTTCATCCTCTGCATGAACCCGCTGGTGATCTGGCTCACGGTGCTGCTCGGCAAGCAGGTCAAGGAGTTGAAGAAACGCGAAAACAGTGCCTTCGAGCTGTTCCAGGAGGCGCTGACCGAGACCCTCAATGCGATCCAGCAGGTGCGCGCCGCAAACCGCGAGCGCCACTACCTGGCCCGGGTGGTCGACCAGGCGCGTGGAGTACGCGATCACGCCACGGCATTTGCCTGGAAGAGCGACGCGGCCAACCGTTTCTCGTTCCTGATCTTCCTGCTCGGCTTCGAGATGTTCCGTGCCGTCAGTATGCTGATGGTGGTCTTCTCCGACCTGACCATCGGCCAGATGATGGCCGTGTTCGGTTACCTCTGGTTCATGATGGGACCGGTGCAGGAGGTACTGAATATCCAGTTCTCCCTGTATGGCGCACGTGCCGCCCTCGCCCGGGTCAACCGCCTGGTCGCGTTGCGCCAGGAGCCCGCCTATCCACACCTCCACGACCCGTTTACCGGGGCCAGGACCGTCGGGGTCGAGGTCCACGACCTGCGCTTCGCCTATGGTGACGGCCCGCCGGTGCTCGACGGCCTCGATCTGGCGATCGCACCGGGCGAGAAGGTGGCCCTGGTCGGTGCCAGCGGTGGCGGCAAATCGACGCTGGTGCAGGTGCTGATCGGCCTCTACCCGGCACAGTCGGGCCAGGTGCGCTTCGCTGGTGTTCCGGTCGAGGAGATCGGTCTCGACGTCGTCCGTGAACACGTTGCCGTGGTGCTGCAACACCCGGCACTACTCAACGACACCGTGCGCAGCAACCTGACCCTTGGTCGCGAGGAGGCTGACGAGGTGCTCTGGAACGCGCTGGCCGTCGCCCAGCTTGACGACTACATCCGTGGCTTGCCCGAGATGCTCGACAGCGTCATTGGTCGCCAGGGTGTGCGACTCTCCGGCGGCCAGCGCCAGCGGCTGGCGATCGCCCGTCTGATTCTGGCCGATCCGCGTGTGGTGATCCTCGACGAGGCGACCTCGGCGCTGGATGCCGAGACCGAGGCGAACCTGCACGCTGCGCTTGGCGATTTTCTTGCCGGGCGCACGACGTTGATCGTCGCTCACCGGCTGAGCGCGGTGAAGCAGGCCGACCGCGTCTACGTCTTCGAATCGGGCAAGGTGATCGAAGAGGGCGGCCACGACGAGCTGATCCGTGCCGACGGTCTTTACGCCCGGCTCTACGGCCACCACCAGAGCGCCTGACCGTATCTGGTGTCGCCGCCGATTGAACCCCTGGGTCCGAACAGGGACCAATCCTGCATGAAGAAGACCGAAACCCGGTCCGGCATGCCGCCGTCGCCACCCGATCCCGTCCGTCGCCGCTGGCTCGCAGGCATGGGCAGCCTTGCGGCAGTCGGCATCCTGCCCGGTGTGTCCATGGCGGCTGCGCCACTGCGGCCTACACCGATGCAGACCGCGGGGCCCTTCTACCCCGAGGAACTGCCCGCGGACAGCGACAACGACCTGGTCAAGGTACACGGCCAGGAGGATTACGCCATTGGCGACATGACCGAGCTCAGCGGGCAGGTGGTCGATATCGCCGGGCACCCGGTGATCGGCGCACGCATCGAGATCTGGCAGTGCGACGCCAACGGCCGCTACCACCACCCACGTGACCGTGGTCATGCCCTTCGCGACGACCGGTTCCAGGGGTACGGCCGTCACGTCACCGACGCCGACGGCCGGTACCGCTTCCGTACCATCCGCCCGGTGCCCTACCCGGGGCGGACCCCGCATATTCACTTCGCTGTCCATGGCGCGGGGATCGAGCGCCCTCTGGTGACGCAGATGTACGTCGCAGACCATGTGCTCAACGGCAACGATTTCGTGCTGCAGCGCGTCCCCGAATCGCTGCGCGACCTGTTGCTGGTGCCATTTACGCCAGTCGATGACGGGCCGGTGCGCTGGCGGGCACGGTTCCGGATCGTCGTCGACGCTAGCGGCCGCTTTACCTGACACGCGCCGTTAGGCAGCATGGCCTGCGCAACATCGCGAGGAGCATGCCGTGCAGCAGGTTGACTGGTACTTCGATTTCATTTCGCCGTTCACCTACCTGGCGAGCCAGCGGCTCGATACGTTGCCGGACGACATCGTCCTGCGGCCGATTCCGGTGCTGTTCGCCGGCCTGCTCAATCACTGGCATACCCGTGGCCCGGCCGAGATTC
>CAXMPC010000107.1:0-42715 GCA_964195335.1 uncultured Gammaproteobacteria bacterium
GGGAGGCTCGGAGACTTTCAATGTCTCCAGCCGTGGCGAGACGTCCACGCCGAGATCTTCCGGGGTGAGGATCTCGAGCGGCTTCTTCTTCGCCTTCATGATGTTGGGCAGCTTGGCGTAGCGCGGCTCGTTCAACCGGAGATCCGTGGTGACGATCGCAGGGAGATTCAGATCCACCGTCTCCAGACCGCCGTCGATCTCGCGGGTCACGGCGACGGTGCCGTCGCCCGGCACCACCTTCGAGGCAAAGGTGCCCTGCGGCCAGCCGAGCAGGGCGGCGAGCATCTGACCGACCTGGTTGGAATCATCATCGATCGCCTGCTTGCCGAGGATGACCAGCTGAGGCTCCTCCTTGTCGACAATCGCTTTCAGGCATTTGGCCACCGCCAGCGGCTGCAGCTCCGCATCGCTCTTGACCAGGATGCCCCGGTCGGCCTCCATCGCCAGCGCCTGGCGGACGGTCTCCTGAGATTTCACCGCACCCAGTGAAGCGACCACGACTTCAGAGGCCGTCCCGGCCTCTCTCAGACGCACCGCCTCCTCGACCGCGATCTCGTCGAACGGGTTCATCGACATCTTGACGTTCGTTGTCTCCACACCGCTCCCGTCCGACTTCACCCGGACCTTTACGTTGTAATCGACGACTCGCTTTACGGCGACGAGGACTTTCATCGGTAGCGTGCTCCCATCAGCTTTCAATTCCGGTTCGACCGGCCAACCAGCGTCATGCGACGGCGCTGGTTTTTAATGATCGGGCAGTATACTAACGTTTACGTTAACGTCAATTGTCTTCCCCATCAGTTACCGGTTGTTCGCCCGGTGCGGTGGCGAATTGCGGCCAGCGCCGTGCGATCACCTCACCATCACTGCGTAGTGTGTAGCAGGTGTCGATGATATGGGGCCGTTCACGGCTCGGATTGGCGCGTTCGCGCTGTTCGCGTTCATGGAAGAGGGTCTGATAGGCCGCCGTGGCCAGGGCGCCTACCAGTTCGACGAGGTGGGTGCAGCCCTCGCGGCCACCGACCCGCTCGCGTACCGCCCGGGTGAAACCGGGGGTCATGCGCAGACCGACCAGGCGCTGGAAATTGGTGGTCACCTCGCGGCAGACCGGGTTGGGAACGTCGTCGCTGACCGTCTCGACGGCGCGGATCTCCAGGTCGAGATCGACTGTCAGGCGCAGGCGCATGCCGTGGATCGGGGTGCCTGCCGGGATCGCCTGGCGATGGTGGTTCGGCACCTCGAATGGCTTGGTGTCGACCAGTTCGCCCTCGATGTCGTAGAGACCGTCGCTACGGCGATAGCCTTCGCAGGTGATGGTGCGGCGGTGGTAGAGCTCGCGCTCCAGGGTCGGTTCGCTCAGCGGCATGGGTGGGTTCCTGCTGGTGGCTACGCCGACGTGCTTTGGGCGAGGGCGCGTGCCACCCGTCCGGAAGGTTCGCGGCCGAGCTGCTCGCCGATGAAACGCCCGGCAGCGAGCAGGGCATCCATGTCGATCCCGGTCTCGATACCGAGGCCATCGAGCAGGTAGAGCACGTCCTCGGTGGCGACATTACCCGAGGCGCCGACCGCATAGGGGCAGCCGCCGAGACCGATCACCGAGCTGTCGATCACGGCGATGCCTTGCTGGAGCACAGCGTAGAGGTTGGCCAGTGCCTGGCCGTAGGTGTCGTGGAAGTGGGCGGCGAGCATGGTCACCGGCAGTTCGGTGGCCACGGCCGCGACCATCGTCCGCGCCCGTTCCGGGGTGCCGGTGCCGACGGTGTCGCCGAGGGAGACCTCGTAACAGCCCATGTCACCCAGGGCCCGGGCCACGCTGGCGACGGCGGCCGGTTCGATCGGGCCCTCGTAGGGGCAGCCGAGAACGCAGGAGACGTAGCCGCGCACGCGCACGTCATGGCGCAAGGCCTCCTCGCATACCGGACGGAAGCGCTCGAGACTCTCGGCCACCGAGCAGTTGATGTTCTTTTGCGAAAAGCTTTCCGACGCCGCGCCGAAGACCGCGACCTCGACGGCACCGGCTTCCAGAGCCGACTCCAGGCCGCGCATGTTCGGTACCAGGACCGGGTAATCGACCCCATCCCGACGGTTGATGCCAGCCAGTACCTGGTCGGTGTCGGCCATCTGCGGCACCCACTTCGGTGAAACGAAGCTGCCGGCCTCGATTGCCGGCAGGCCGGCCGCGGTCAGTAGGTCGATCAGTTCGATGCGGGTAGCGACATCGACCGGCGTCGACTCGTTCTGCAAGCCGTCCCGCGGTCCGACTTCGACCAGCCGCACCTGTTGGGGGAGTCCCGGGGCGGTCATTCAGTCCGATCCGGCAAGCCAGGCCGGCGGGCGCTTGTCGAGGAAGGCGCCGAGCCCATCGCGACCCTCGTCGCTGGCGCGGATGCGGGTGATGCGTTCAGCGGTGTCAGCGATCATCTCCGCGTCGACCGGGCCGCGGCTGACGCGGAAGATCAGGTCCTTGGTTTCGCCCAGCGCCTGCGGGCCAGCCTTGGCCAACTCGCCCAGGATAGCGGCACCGGTATCTTCGAGCTGGTCGGCATCGACGACGGCATGTACCAGCCCGAGGCGATGCGCCTCTTCGGTGTCGAAGCGTTCGGCGGTAAGCAGGTAGCGGCGCGCGGCGCGTTCACCGATGGCGGCGACGACATAAGGGCTGATCACGGCTGGCAGGATACCGAGGCGTACCTCGGTCAGGGCGAAGCGGGCCTGGCGGGCCGCGACAACGATGTCGCAGCAGGCGACCAGGCCGACGCCGCCACCGAAGGCCGCACCCTGGACCAGCGCGACGGTTGGCTTGGCCAGCCGGTTGAGGGTGCGCAGCATCTCGGCCAGGCGGTCGGCGTCTGCACGGTTCTCCTCGCTCGAGTAGCCGGCCATGCGCCGCATCCAGTTGAGATCGGCACCGGCGGAGAAGCTCTTTCCTGAGGAGGCGAGGACCACCATCCGTACTTCCGGATCGGCCTCGACCTTACGCAGCGTCTCGGTCAGGCGCTGGATCAGGTCGTCATCGAAGGCGTTATGGATCTCGGGACGGTTGAGCGTCAGTCGGGCGACGCCGGCGCCAGTCTCCAGGCGAAGCGGTTCGTTGGCCATGGTGGGCTCCAGGGTGGTCGTATGTTGGCGCGCCGCGAGGGGTGCGCTGGATTCAGGCCGAGGAGACGCTCTGGTCCCGGTTGGTCAGCGATTCGCGAACCGAGCGCTCGGCGACCTCGAGTTCGCTCAAAACCGCCTCGATGTCCCGGCGCTGCTGCTCGAGGATTTCACGGCGTGAGTGGATCTTCTCGAGGAAATACTGCATCTGGCCACGTTCGCCGTGGTCACTGTCGTAGAGTTCGAACAGGGCCAGGGTCTCGCTAAGCTGGAACCCGAGGCGCTTGCCGCGCAGGATCAGCTTCAGCCGCACCCGGTCGCGCCGGCTGTAGATCCGGCGACGGCCCTGGCGTGCCGGTGTCAGCAGCCCCTGGTCCTCGTAAAAGCGGATGGCGCGCGGGGTTACGTTGAATTCCCGCGACAGCTCGGTGATTGTGTATGTAATTTCCATGCCTACCCTTGATCTACGGTATTACAATACTTCCTCTTTACGTGAACGTAAACTGCGCGACGTCAATTGATGCCTGGGAGGCCCGATGAGTGATGGACAACGCGACCTGAGTTTCCCCTTCGATGGCGTGCCGGCCCCGGGGGAGGTGACCGAGGTCGCCGACGGGCTGTTCTGGCTGCGCATGCCTCTGCCCTTCGCGCTCGACCACATCAACCTCTGGCTGCTGCGCGACGGGGCGGGCTGGACCATAGTTGATACCGGTTACGCCCTGCCCGAGGTGCGCGACCACTGGCGCGAGATACTCGACCGCGTGGTCGGCGACGACCCGGTCCATCGTGTCGTTGTCACCCACTTCCATCCCGACCACGTCGGTCTCGCCGACTGGCTCTGTAACGAACTCGACGCCCCGCTGTGGATGACCGCCGGCGAGTTCTTCATGGCGCAGTGGGTGTTCCACGACGGCGGCATCGGTGATTTCGCCCGCCAGGACCGCTTCTTCCGCGACCACGGCCTGCCCGAGGAGAAACTCGGGCCGTTGACCAAGCGCGGCAACCCCTATCGTCGCGGGGTGCCGGCGCTTCCAGGGCAGTTCCATCGCCTCCGGGAAGGCGATGAACTGACCATCGGCGAACGCAGCTGGCGGATCATCGTCGGTTACGGACACGCGCCGGAACATGCCTCGCTCTACTGCGCCGAGGATCGTCTACTGATCGCGGGCGACCAGGTCCTGCCGAAGATCACCACCAACATCGGTGTCTGGCACACCGAGCCCGAAGGCGACCCATTAGGCTGCTATCTCGATTCCTTCGCGCGATTCTCCGGGCTCGATCCGGCGACGCGGGTGCTGCCGTCGCACGGCAAGGTGTTCGAGGGGCTGCACGCGCGTCTCGAAGGCCTGCGGGAACACCATGTCGAGCGCCTCGAGCGGGTGGTCGAGGCCTGCACCGGGCCGGTCACCGCGGCCGAATTGCTCGGGGTGCTGTTCCGGCGTGAACTCGACTTGCACCAACTCCGTTTCGCCATGGGCGAGGCGATCGCCCACCTGAGTCACCTCTGGCACCAGGGGGTGCTGGTCCGCGAGACTGGTGGCGACGGCATCCACCGTTTTCACACGCCCTGACCGAACTGAAAAACACTTGCTTGCTCCAAACAAGTAAGTTATTCTGGCGCCCCTATGGAAGCGTCAAACCAAGCCACCCCGGCTCGCCGTCGTACCCAGGCCGAGCGTACCGCGCTCTCGGACGCGCGCATGCTCGATGTCGCTGTCGGCCTGATCGGTCGTCGCGGCACCGCGGGTACTACCCTGAAGGAGGTCGGTGAGAGCGCCGGCTACAGCCGCGGTCTTGCCGGCTATCGTTTCGGTTCCAAGGAGGGGCTGTTTGGCTTTGTCGTCAAGGCGGTCGGCGAGGAGTGGCTGCGTGAGCTGACCACGGTGACCCGCGACAAGGTCGGTGTCGCGGCCATCGAGGCCGCGCTCGACGCCCATGCGCGGTTCATCACCGAGGCGCCGGAGCACGTGCGTGCCCTCTACGTTCTCTGGTTCGAGTCCATCGGGCCGCGTTCCGGCGTCAAGAGCGTCATCGAGCGGGTGCACGAGCGTCGCCGTCACGACGTGCTCGACTGGATCGCGCGTGGCATTGCCGCCGGCGAGATCGATCCCGCGGTCGATGCCGAGGCCCTGGCCGACCATTTCTGTGGCGCCATCGTCGGCATCGTCTACCAGTGGCTGGTCCAGCCCGAGGCTCACGACCGCATCGACGCCATGCACGAAACCCTGAAATTGACCATGCGCCAGCTGCTGCCGCCGCATCTCGCGCCCGAGGAAGTCACGCCATGAGCAAAACGGCCAAGAAAATTTCCGCTGTCCCGGTTGTCGAATCGACGCCTCTTCGTTTCGTCACCGCGGCGAGCCTGTTCGACGGCCACGACGCCTCGATCAACATCATGCGCCGCATCCTGCAGGCCGGTGGCGTCGAGGTGGTTCACCTCGGCCACAATCGCTCGGTCGAGGAGATCGTCACCGCGGCGCTGCAGGAGGATGCCCAGGGTATCGCCATCAGCTCCTACCAGGGCGGTCATGTCGAGTTCTTCAAGTACGCCATCGACCTGCTGCGCGAGCGCGGCGGCGAGAACATCCGTGTCTACGGTGGCGGTGGCGGGGTGATCGTACCCGACGAGATCAAGGAACTGCACGAATACGGCGTCGCCCGCATCTTCTCGCCCGAGGACGGCCAGAGCCTCGGCCTGCAGGGGATGATCCAGGCGATGATCGACGACTGCCGCGCACAGTCGGCCTCGTTCCATCCCGGTGGGCTTGACGACCTCCGCGCCGGCGACCGCCGTGGTCTGGCGCGTTTCATCACCGCGCTCGAGAACGGCCTCGTCGACGAGGCGCTGCGCACCGAACTGCAGACCGCCGCCAAGGCGGTCGACAACGTGCCGGTGCTCGGTATCACCGGCACTGGCGGCGCCGGTAAGTCTTCACTGACCGACGAGTTGATCCGCCGTCTGCGCATGGATCAGCAGGACCGCCTGCAGATTGCGGTGATTGCTGTCGACCCGTCGCGGCGTAAAAGCGGCGGGGCGCTGCTCGGTGACCGTATCCGCATGAACGCCATCGACGGACCGTCGGTCTACCTGCGCTCGATGGCGACCCGCGGTGCCGGCAGCGAGGTGCCGCCCTGCCTCGGTGACGTCGTCGCCGCCTGCCGGGTCGCCGGTTTCGACCTGGTCATCGTCGAGACTCCGGGCATAGGCCAGGGCGACGCGGCCATCGTCGGCGCGGTTGACTGCGCACTCTATGTCATGACCCCTGAATTCGGTGCCGCCAGCCAGCTGGAGAAGATCGACATGCTCGACTTCGCTGATCTGGTGGCAATAAACAAGTTCGATCGCAAGGGGGCCGAGGACGCACTGCGCGACGTTGGCAAGCAGCTGCAGCGCAACCGCGAGGCGTTCACCACGCCGGTCGACGAGATGCCGGTCTTCGGCACCATCGCCGCACGCTTCAACGACGACGGAGTCACCGCGCTCTACCATGCGCTGCGGCAACGGCTGGCCGAGAAGGGGCTGACGGTCGAACCAGGCCGGTTGGCGCCGGTCGACGTCCGCGCCTCGTCGGTTCGCACCGCCATCATCCCGCCACCACGGGTCCGCTACCTGGCCGAGATCGCCGAAACGGTGCGCGGTTACCACGCCGACGTCGACAAGCAGGTCGGCATGGCCCGCCGCCGTCAGCAGTTGGTGGCCACCCGTGACCTGCTGGCCGCCGACGACAAGCCGACCGCCGACGTCGACGCATTGCTCGAGACGACCGAGGCCGAGTTCGACCCGCACGCCCGCAAGCTGGTCGACATGTGGCCCAAGGTGCGCGAGAGCTACTCCGGTGACGAGTACGTCGTGCGCATCCGTGACCGTGAAATCCGCACCGCGCTGACCCACACCTCGCTTTCAGGATCGCGCATCCCCAAGGTGGCGCTGCCGCAGTGGGAGGATCACGGTGAACTGCTGCGCTGGATGATGCGCGAGAACGTGCCCGGCAGTTTCCCGTACACCGCCGGCGTATTCGCTTTCAAGCGCGAAGGCGAGGACCCGACGCGGATGTTCGCCGGTGAAGGTGACGCCTTCCGCACCAATCAGCGTTTCAGGAACCTCTCCGAGCACTCGTCGGCCAAGCGGCTGTCGACCGCGTTCGATTCGGTGACGCTCTACGGCAACGATCCCGACGAGCGTCCTGACATCTACGGCAAGGTCGGCAACTCCGGCGTCTCCATTGCCACCCTCGACGACCTCAAGGTGCTCTACGACGGTTTCGATCTGTGCGATCCGACCACCTCGGTGTCGATGACCATCAACGGCCCGGCGCCGACAATCCTGGCGATGTTCATCAATACGGCCATCGACCAGCAGCTGACCCGGTTCGAAAAAGAGAACGACCGGCCGCCGACCGACGACGAGATCGAGAAGATCCGCGGGTGGGTGCTGGAGAACGTTCGCGGTACGGTCCAGGCCGACATCCTCAAGGAGGACCAGGGCCAGAACACCTGCATCTTCTCCACCGAGTTCGCGCTGAAGATGATGGCCGACATCCAGGAGTATTTCGTCCAGCACCGGGTGCGTAATTTCTACTCGGTGTCGATTTCCGGCTATCACATTGCCGAGGCGGGGGCGAACCCGATCAGCCAGCTTGCCTTCACCCTGGCCAACGGTTTCACCTACGTCGAGGCCTACCTCGCTCGCGGCATGCACATCGACGATTTCGCGCCCAACCTGTCGTTCTTTTTCTCCAACGGCATGGATCCCGAGTATTCGGTAATGGGGCGTGTGGCACGGCGCATCTGGTCGACGACGATGCGTTACAAGTACGGTGCCAACGAGCGCAGCCAGAAACTCAAGTACCACACACAGACCTCGGGTCGCTCGTTGCACGCCCAGGAGATGGCGTTCAACGACGTGCGCACCACGCTGCAGGCGCTGATCGCCACCTACGACAACACCAACAGCCTGCATACCAACGCCTACGACGAGGCAGTGACCACGCCGACCGAGGAGTCGGTGCGTCGCGCGCTGGCGATCCAGCTGATCATCAACAACGAGTGGGGGCTGGCCAAGAACGAGAACCCGAACCAGGGCAGCTTCATCATCGACGAGCTGACCGACCTGGTCGAGACGGCGGTGCTGGCCGAGTTCGAGCGTCTCGCCGAGCGCGGTGGCGTCCTAGGTGCCATGGAGACCGGCTACCAGCGCGGCAAGATCCAGGACGAATCGCTCTACTACGAGCAGAAGAAGCACGACGGCTCGTTGCCGATCATCGGCGTCAACACCTTCCGCAATCCCAACGATGACGGCTCTCCGCAGGTGATCGAGCTGGCACGTTCGACCGAGCAGGAGAAGCGCGGCCAGATCGATCGGCTACGCGATTTCCAGGGGCGCAACGCGGCCGAAGGCGAAGCGATGATCGAGCGGTTGCAGCAGGCGGCGGTCAACAACGAGAACCTGTTCGCGGTGCTGGTCGACGCGGTTCGGGTCTGCTCGCTGGGGCAGATCACCCAGGCATTGTTCGAGGTTGGCGGCCAGTACCGCCGGAGCATGTGAGGACCTTCGACTGGTACGGTTGAAGCGAACCCGCAGGCGCGGGTACATTGGCGTGCACGCCGGCCACGGGCCGGGATGACACGCACTACAAACACCGGACCAAGGTCCGGCCGGCGGCCCTGCCGTCAGTTCACGGAGGAGTTACAGAGATGGCGATCAAGGACATTCTGGTCCATGTCGACAACACCCAGGCCTGCGCACGGCGCATGGAGCTGGCGACCCGGCTGGCCGTGCGACACGAGGCGCACCTGATCGCGTTGTTCGCACGCGCCTTCGGCAAGCTGCCGAACCTGTCGACCGGGCACAGCCGCGAAATCGACAAGCAGCGCGAGGAGTCACAGCAACGCTTCGACGAGCTGGCCCGAGTCAACGGCCTGTCGGCAGAATTCCGCATGGCCGAATGCCAAAGCTCGACCGACCTGGTCACCGATAACGTGCTGATCAACGCTCGTCACGTCGACCTGGTCGTCCTCGGCCAACATGACGAGGAGCGTGCCGACGGCAGTGTTCCCTCCGACCTGGCCGAGAGTGTCGTCCTCGAAGGTGGGCGCCCGGTGCTGGTGGTGCCTTACGCCGGTGAATTCGAAAAAGTGGGCGAACGGGCGCTGGTGGCCTGGAACGGGACGCGTGAGTCGGTACGGGCGGTCAATGACGCCATTCCCTTGCTGACCGACGCCAAGCGGGTCAGCGTGCTGGCGCTCAATCCCAGTGATGGCGGCCGTATTCATGGCGACCTGCCGAGTGCCGACATCTGCCTGCACCTCTCCCGCCACGGCATCCGTGCCGAGGCCCAGACCCTCACCGCCCGTGACATAGATGCCGGTGACATGCTGCTCTCGTGCGTCGCCGACGACAGCTCTGACCTGCTGGTCATGGGGGCTTATGGCCAGCCGCGCTTCCGTGAAATGGTTCTCGGCGGGGCGACGCGCCAGATTCTGAAGCAGATGACCGTGCCGGTGCTGATGTCGCACTGACCTGAATTATCCTTATATGCCAATCACTTAGACGGCGCTTCGGCGCCGTCTTTGCGGTTTGTCATAAAAATTATCTAATCCCACCATAGAAAAATTTAGATGCATGGTCTCCGTGCGTGATGGGGTATCATGAATTTTTATTGACCCATATCTATTCATTGTAGGCTGCCTTTTGCCGTATGCTGCGTCGCATCATCCGGTAAGGACGATCTACCCGGGCAACACCAGAGAGCGAGGCAAGAGATCATGACCAAGCAGCAGGCCATTGAGCAGTTGGAGAAGGAGTGGGCCGAGAGTCCGCGTTGGAAGGGCATCAAGCGTGGCTACGGTGCCGAGGAGGTCGTCAAGCTGCGTGGCTCGCTGCCGATTGAGTACACCCTGGCCCACACCGGCGCCGACAAGCTGTGGAAGCTGATCAACGAAGAGCCGTTCGTCAACGCGCTGGGCGCGCTGACCGGCAACCAGGCGATGCAGCAGGTCAAGGCCGGCCTCAAGGCCATCTACCTCTCCGGTTGGCAGGTCGCGGGCGACGCCAACATCGCCGGCGAGATGTACCCTGACCAGTCGCTCTACCCGGCCAACTCGGTGCCCCAGGTCGTGCGCCGCATCAACAACTCGCTGCAGCGTTGCGACCAGATCCAGGTCCAGGAAGGCAAGCAGCCGGGTGACGACGGGTTCGTCGATTACTTTGCCCCGATCGTTGCTGACGCCGAAGCAGGCTTCGGCGGCGTGCTCAATGCCTTCGAGCTGATGAAGGCGATGATCGAGGCTGGCGCCGCCGGCGTCCATTTCGAGGACCAGCTCGCCGCGGTCAAGAAGTGCGGCCACATGGGTGGCAAGGTGCTGGTGCCGACCCGCGAGGCGGTCGCCAAGCTGGTTGCCGCGCGTCTCGCTGCCGACGTCATGGGCGTGCCGACCATCCTGGTCGCGCGTACCGATGCCGAGGCGGCCGACCTGGTAACCGCCGACATCGACGAAAACGACAAGCCGTTCTGCACCGGCGAGCGCACTGCCGAGGGCTTCTACCGGACCAACAACGGCATCGACCAGGCGATCTCGCGTGGTCTGGCCTACGCGCCGTACGCCGATCTCGTCTGGTGCGAGACCGGCAAGCCGGACCTCGAGTTCGCGCGCAAGTTTGCCGAGGCGATCCACAAGGAGTACCCGGGCAAGATGCTGTCGTACAACTGCTCGCCGTCGTTCAACTGGAAGGCGAACCTCGACGACGCGACCATCGCCAAGTTCCAGCGCGAGCTCGGCGCCATGGGTTACAAGTTCCAGTTCATCACCCTGGCCGGCTTCCACGCCCTGAACTACTCGATGTTCAACCTGGCCCACGGCTACGCCCGCAACCAGATGACGGCGTTTGTCGAGATGCAGCAGGCTGAGTTCGCCGCCGCGGACAAGGGCTTTACCGCGGTCAAGCACCAGCGCGAGGTGGGCACCGGTTACTTCGATGCCGTTACCCAGGCGATCGAGGGTGCCGATTCGTCGACCACGGCGCTGAAGGGTTCGACCGAGGACGAGCAGTTCTTCCAGAAGAAGAGCGCCTGATCCGACCGTAACCTGTCGGAAGAAGGGCCACGCATCGCGTGGCCCTTTTTATTTGTAGGAGGGTCGCCTTCATGCCCTATGGGTACCCGGCCCGATCGGCGATTGCTACGGCACGGCCGGATCGCGGCGATGGCGCCGCTCCTACAAGAGAGGAGGCGTCTACTCGGAGCAGGCGGGCGCGGTGCGTCCTGCGTGCGACGGACGGGTAACCGGCGCCTCCCGTCTGCCGCGCTTGCCGACCGCCAGCGCGAGCACGTTGCCGATCACCACCAGGACCATGCCGGCGAAGGCCGCGGCGGTCCATTGGTAGCCCTCGAACAGGGTCGACAGTGCCAGTGCCACCAGTGGGAAGAGCACCATGGCGTAGGCGGCACGGGCCGGGCCGATCCGGCCGAGCAGGGTCAGGTAGCTGCCGAAGGCGAGTACCGAACCGAACAGCGCCAGGTAGAACAGCGAAAGCACGTAACCCGCGCCGGGGTCGAAGCTGAACGGCAGTCCCTGGCCCGTGGCCCAGAGCGCCATCAGCAGCCCGCCGTAACCCATGCCGTAACCGTTGGTCTGCACGATCGGCAGGCCAGCGGCCTGGTTGCGTACCGAGACCATGTTGCCGAACGACGCGACCAGGGTCCCGAGCAGGGCCAGGCCGATGCCGTGCAGTGCCGTTGACGAAGTGTCGAGCTTGGCGAGTTCCGGCCAGAAGACCAGGCCGATGCCGGTCAGGCCGAGCAGTGCGCCGGCGACCACCGGGGCCTCGATCGGGCGCCGGAACAGCAGTGCTGAGAGCACGATGTTCATGAAAATGATGGTCGAGAACAACAGCGCGATCAGGCCGCTGGTCAGCAGGCCGGTGGCCATGTAGACCAGCAGGTAGTTGGCGCCGAACAGCATCAGTCCCTGCAGTGCCATCCAGGCGTGGTCACGGGCATCGAAGCGGAGTCGGCGACCGCGCAGGGCGCAGTAAGCGAGGATCAGCAACGCGGCGAGCACGAAGCGGTAGGCGATCGAGACCTCCACGGCCACGTCGCCGAGCTGGAACTTGATGGCGTAGAAGGTCGAGCCCCAGATCAGGACCGTGCTCAGGTAGAGCGTCATCGAGTGCTGCAGCATGGTGCACTCCTTGGGGGTGAGACCTGCCCGGCGGTCCGGGCAGGTCAGATTAGGCTCCCCGTGGTCAGTCGCGCCAGAAAGGCCTGGTGGCCTTGGCCAGGGCCTGGTCACGGCTGATGCCGATATCCTCCAGCAGGCGGTCGTCGAGGTCCAGCAACTGGCGGCGCTGGTGTGCGCGCTCATGCCAGGTGGCGACGATAGTGAACAGGTTCACGACGCGGCACTTCAGCATCGCGACCGGGTCGATGCGGACGACGTGATCTTGCTGGTGGAGGGTGCCGATGACGCTGTTCATGATCGTCTCCTTGTTTGGGTGGTGGGTTGACGGTGACAGAGAATAGAGAAGTAACTGTTTCAATAACAGATACAGTTAAGTTAGAATACAGGCATAACAGTTAAGCTGGATCGGAGTGCTGCTTATGGCCGTTGTCAGCCCGACACGGGACAGTTTTCTCTACGATCAGGTGGGCCAACTGGTGGTCGACATGATCGACAAGCAGACACTGCAGCCGGGTGACCGGGTGCCGTCGCTGCGCAAGATGAGCCGCCAACTCAAGGTCAGTGTGACCACGGTGATGCAGGCCTATGTCACGCTGGAGGAGCAGGGACTGATCGAGGCTCGGCCGCAGTCGGGCTACTTCGTGTGCAACCGGCGCCAGATCGAACCGCAGGTACCGCGCAAAACGCGTCCGCGGAGCGAGCCCCGGTCGGTGGCGGTCGGAGACACGGTCGCGGCCATTCTGTCGGCAACCAAGCAGCGCGGCGTCATCCCCCTGGGTATCGCCAATCCATCGACGGAACTGTTGCCGGTCAAGGCGATGAACCGGGCGCTGGCACGGGTCTCGGCGGACCAGTCGCAGGCCAGTATTGATTACTGTTTCCCCCCCGGTCACGAGGAACTGCGTCGCCAGATCGCCTTCCGCACCATCGACATTGGCTGCAATATCGGACCCGACGACGTCGTCATCGCCAACGGTTGTACCGAGGCGCTGTCGTTAAGTCTCAGCGCGGTCGCCAGACCCGGCGATGTCATCGCTGTCGAGTCACCGGCCTATTTTTTCATTCTCGAGATGATCGAACGCCTCGGCATGCTGGTGCTGGAAATCTGTACCGACGCCGAGACCGGCATGTGCCTGGATACGCTGGAACGCGAGTTGGGCCGTCACGACGTGCGTGCGGTGGTGACCGTCGCCAACTTCCACAACCCGGTCGGTAGCCTGATGCCTGACGCGAGCAAGCAGCGGCTGGTAGCGATGCTTGCCGAGCGTGACATCCCGCTGATCGAGGACGACATCTTCGGCGACCTCCACTTCGGCGACGAGCGGCCACGGATCGCCAAGTGCTACGACCAGGATGGCCTGGTGCTGACCTGCTCGTCGTTTTCCAAGACGCTGGCGCCCGGTTACCGCATCGGCTGGGTAATCCCGGGTCGATTCACCGAGGCGGTGCTGAAGCACAAGCGCACCATGGGTTTTTCAGCCACGCCAACCCAGTTGGCGGTGGCCGAGTTCCTACGCAGCGGTGGCTACGACCGTCACCTGCGCCGGTTGCGTTCGGCCTACCGCGACCAGGTCCAGCGCATGCGCTATCACGTCGGCCAGGTTTTCCCCGAGGGCACGCGCATCACCCGTCCGCAGGGCGGGTTCGTCCTCTGGGTCGAGTTGCCGCCGGGTGTCGACAGCATGGAACTGCACGAGATGGCGCTTCTGCAGGGCGTCAGCATTGCGCCGGGCACCCTGTTCTCACCGACGCAGAAATACCGCCGCTTCATCCGTCTCAACGCCGGCATGATCTGGAACGACGAGGTGCGGGCGGCAGTCGATACCCTCGGTGGCATGGTCCACGAACTGGCAGCGCGCGACTGAGCACCGCACATTCTGCTCCAGGACCGGCGGTCGGTGGCGGCTGGGCTAGGCCGTGGCAGCAGACGGTTCCGTGATCTCCGCTGGCTGTTCGTCACCGTAGATGTTGCAGAAGCGGAGTTCTTCCGGGTAGGGGTAGAAGTCGACAACGACCCCGTCGGCCACCTGCTGTTGGATCTGCTGCCAATGGTTGGCGTCGAGCAGGCCGCGGTGATGCTTCATGAACAGGCTGCGTACCATCGGCGAACCGAGCAGGAAGTGCTCGAACTCCTCGGGGAAGATGTCGTTCTTCGCCACCGGATACCACGGTTCGCCGGACATTTCGTACTCGGGGTACGGGCACGGTGGGATGTGGCGGAAGTTGCAGTCGGTGATGTACTCGATTTCGTCGTAGTCGTAGAAGACGACGTGGTGATAGCGGGTGACACCGAAGTTTTTCCACAGCATGTCGCCGGGGAAGATGTTGGCGCTGGCCAGCTCGCGGATGGCGTCGCCGTATTCGAGCACCGCGTGCTCGGCTTCGGCCTCGGTGGCGCGGTCGAGGTAGATGTTCAGTGGCACCATGCGTTGCTCGACGTAGAGGTGCTTGATCACCAGTTGGCCGTCCTCCTCCTCGATCTGTGACGGTGCCAGTTCGTGTAGCTGCGCCAGCAGGTCCGGGTCGAAACGGTCTACCGGCAGCGCGACGTCGGAGAATTCCAGCGTGTCGGCCATGCGCCCGACCCGGTCGTGTTGCTTGACCAGCAGGTACTTCTCCTTGACCGTCTCCCGGTCGACCTCTTTCGGCGGCAGGATGACATCCCTGATCAGTTTGAACACGTACGGGAACGACGGCAGCATGAACACCAGCATCACCATGCCGGGGATGCCTGGGGCGACGATGAAATTGTCGCGCGAGTGGTAGAGGTGGTAGTAGAGGTCGCGGTAGAAGTTGGTCTTGCCCTGTTTCTGCAGCCCGATCATGGTGTAGAGGTCGCCCTGCGACTTGGTCGGCATGATGCTGCTGAGGAACTGCACGTAGGCTGACGGCACCTCCATGTCGACCAGGAAATAGGCCCGGTTGAGACTGAACAGCACGTTGATGTGCGCCACCTCGAGCAGGATGGTGTCGATGTAGAGCTCGTCGTTGTCGTCGTGCAGCACCGGAATCACGAACGGGTAGACCTTGTGGCCGTTGATCACCTTGCCGACCACGTAGGCCGCCTTGTTGCGGTAGAACGGCGAGGTCAGCACCTGGAGCTGGTGGTTGGCCTCGGGCTTCGGCCGCTTGCCGCCGAAAAAGCGCAGCACCAACTCGCGTACCCGACGAATGTCGCGTTCGAGGTTGGCGAACGGCCGTGACCAGCCGAAGTCCAGCAGCATCTGCCGCATCGGCTCGCGCATCTTCGGGTCATGGGGGTAGTAACAACGGTAGGTTGGCGGATCGGATTCGAGGTACTCGGTCGAGGTGGCCGGGCGGAAGAAAATGAAGTCGTTGTGGAAGTAATTCCGATGCATGATCTTGCAGAAGACCGTGTTGAAGAAGGTCTCTGCCAGCTCGGGCTGTTTGTGGTCGTTCAGCAGGCCGATGTAGATCAGCTTGACCTGCTGCCAGGTGCCGTCGTCGACCTCCGCGGCATTGAACTCGCCGTGGAGCCGGTCGACGACCTCGCGGGCGCGGTCGTCGTAGAACTGGATGCGGTCCTTGACCAGGCGGTGGACGCCATGCCAGTCGGCACCTTCGTACAGGGTCTTCGCCTCGCGACCGCAGGCGCGGAAGATCCGGTAGTGCTTCTCGAAGCCCATGATGATCGCCCGGGCGATGCCGTATGCGGTGGGATTCTGACCGGCAGGGATTTCCATGCTGTTCTCGGGACGACGGAGAAAAATCAATTTTACCCTATCGCCCGGCACGGGACCGACGTGCCCACAGAATCGTGGCGTGGTAAAAAACCGCTCTTGTTGGCAGCCCATCCAGGCGAGGAGTAGGCATGGAGTTCCTGACTGCAGACCTCTACGACGATTACGGCGACACGCTGCAGGTCGTCGCCCCGCTGTTTCGCGATTTTGGTGGCCGGCTTCGCTTCCATGGGCCGGTGACGACACTGAAGGTCCACGAAGACAACAGCCTGGTGCGCGAGGTGCTCGGTCAGTCCGGGGAGGGGCGGGTCCTGGTCATCGACGGTGGCGGATCGCTGCGCTGCGCGCTGCTCGGCGACAACCTGGCGCGGATGGCTGCGGCCAACGGTTGGGCCGGTGTGGTGGTCAACGGCTGCATCCGCGACGCGGTCGAGATCGGCAAGCTGCCTTTGGGGGCCAAGGCGCTTGCCACCCATCCGGCCAAGAGCGTCAAGCGGGGAGAAGGGCAGGCCGACCTGGAACTGTGCTTCGCCGATACCAGCTTCGTACCCGGAGCGTGGCTCTACGCCGATGAGGACGGCATGGTCGTCGCCTCCGGGGAACTCGCAGCCTAGCTGGAGCTTTCGTTCTCCCGGGCGACCGCGCGGTAGCCTATGTCACGGCGGTAGTAGGCCTGGTCCCAGCGAATCTGCTCGACCAGAGCGTAGGCAGCGGCCTGGGCTGCGGCCACCGTGTCGCCAAGGGCGCAGGCGCAGAGCACCCTTCCGCCACTGGTTACCACGTCGCCGTCGTGCTCGGCGGTGCCGGCGTGGAACACCTTGCCATCGGCTGTCTCCTCAGGCAGACCTCTGATTACCGCGCCCTTGGCGTAGCTCGCCGGGTAGCCGCCGGCGGCCATCACCACGCCGAGCGACGGTCGAGGGTCCCAGTCGGTGGTGACCTCGTCGAGACGGCCATCAAGCGCCGCCTCGCACAGGGTGGCCAGGTCGGAACGCAGCCGTAGCATGATCGGCTGGGTCTCGGGGTCGCCGAAGCGGCAGTTGTACTCGAGTACCTTGGGCGTGCCGTCGGCGGCGATCATCAGCCCGGCGTAGAGGAACCCGGTGTAGGGATGGCCCTCGGCGGCCATGCCGGCGACGGTCGGCTGGATCACCTCGCGCATTGCCCGCTCGAATATCTCTCCGGTCACCACCGGGGCCGGCGAGTAGGCGCCCATGCCGCCGGTGTTGGGACCGCGGTCGCCGTCGTCGCGTGCCTTGTGATCCTGCGAACTGGCCATCGTCAGCACGTGTTCGCCGTCGGCCATGACGATGAAGCTCGCCTCTTCGCCGCGCAGGAACTCCTCGACGACGACCCGGTTGCCAGCCTCGCCGAAGGCGTTGCCGGCGAGCATGTCGCGCACCGCGGCGATCGCCTGGTCTTCGGTTTCGGCCAGGATCACCCCCTTGCCGGCGGCCAGTCCGTCGGCCTTGACCACGATCGGGGCGCCCTGCTCCTGGATGTAGGTGATGGCGGCGTCGATGTCGGTGAAGCTGGCGTAGGCGGCGGTCGGGATGGCGTGGCGCTCGAGGAAATCCTTGCAGAAGGTCTTCGATCCCTCGAGTTGGGCGGCGCCGGCACGCGGTCCGAAGCAGCGCAGGCCGGCCGCATCGAAGCGGTCGACGATGCCGGCCACCAGTGGTGCCTCGGGGCCGATAACGGTGAGGTCGATGGTGTTGGTCTGGGCGAAAGCGAGCAGGTCGTCGATCGCCTCGGCGCCGATGGCGACGTTCTCGATGCCCGGCTCACGCGCGGTGCCGGCGTTACCCGGGGCGACGTAGACTGTCTCAACCCGAGGCGACTGTGCCAGTTTCCATGCCAGGGCGTGTTCGCGACCACCACCGCCGACCACCAGTACCTTCATTGCCGTCCCCTTGTCGTTGCCGTTGTAGGGCTCGGTATGTGGGTCGGGCTTGAGCCCGACATGTCGGACTGAAGTCCGACCTACATGAAGAGCCGCAGTAGCGTGGCGCGTGTTGTCCGTTTCGCCTCAGTGCCTGAAGTGCCGCATGCCGGTGAAGACCATCGCCATGCCGTGCTCGTCGGCGGCGGCTATCACCTCTTCGTCGCGCATGGAACCGCCCGGCTGGATCACCGCGCCGATGCCGGCCGCAGCGGCGTTGTCGATGCCGTCGCGGAACGGAAAGAAGGCGTCGGAGGCCATCACCGCCCCGGGCACCTCGAGGCCGGCATGCTCGGCCTTGATGGCGGCGATGCGCGCTGAGTTGATCCGACTCATCTGCCCGGCGCCGACGCCGATGGTCTGCATCTTGCGGCCATAGACGATGGCGTTGGACTTGACGAACTTGGCCACCCGCCAGGTGAACAGCAGGTCGCGCATCTCCTCGGTGGTCGGTTCGCGCCGGGTGACGACGCGGAGGTCGCCGTGCAGTTCCAGGTCGGCGTCTTGCACCAGCAGGCCGCCGGTGACGCGCTTGAAGTCGAGGCGGGCGGCCGTTGCGGCCGTCCAGGCGCCGCACTCGAGCAGGCGCACATTCTTCTTGGCCGCGACTACGGCGCTTGCCTCGGCGCTGACCTTAGGGGCGATGATCACCTCGACGAACTGGCGTTCGACGATCGCTTCGGCGGTGGCCGCGTCGAGCTCGCCGTTGCAGGCGATGATGCCGCCAAAGGCCGACTCGGGGTCGGTGGCGTAGGCGCGGTCGTAGGCCTCGAGCAGGGAGTCGGCGACGGCGACGCCGCACGGGTTGGCGTGCTTGACGATGACGCAGGCGGGTTGGTCGGCGAACTGCTTGACGCACTCGAGCGCGGCGTCGGTATCGGCGATGTTGTTGTAGGAGAGTTCCTTGCCCTGCAGCTGCCGGGCGCTGGCGATCGACGCCTCGCCGGCCGGCCGCTCGACGTAGAAGGCGGCGGACTGGTGCGGGTTCTCGCCGTAGCGCAGTGTCTGGGTACGGGCGAACTGGCTGTTGAAGGTGCGCGGGAACGGTTCCGGTTCGCTTTCGCCGCAGCGTGCCCCGAGGTAGTTGGCGATGGCGCCGTCGTAGCCGGCGGTGTGCTCGAAGGCGCTGGCGGCGAGGCGGAAGCGGGTGGCAGCGCCGACCGCGCCGTCGTTGGCAGCCATCTCTTTGAGCACGGCGGCATAGTCGGTCGCGTCGACCACCACCGTCACCGCGGCGTGGTTCTTGGCCGCCGCGCGGAGCAGCGTCGGCCCGCCGATGTCGATGTTCTCGATCGCGGTCGGCAGGTCGCAGTCGGGCCGGGCGACGGTCTCGCGGAACGGGTAGAGGTTGACCACCACCAGGTCGATCGGGGCGATGCCGTGCTCTTCCATCACCGCCTCGTCGGTGCCGCGGCGGCCGAGGATGCCACCGTGGACCTTCGGGTGCAGGGTCTTGACCCGGCCGTCCATCATCTCCGGGAAGCCGGTGTGGTCGGAGACCTCGATTACGTCGAGGCCGGCCTCGGCCAGCAGGCGGGCGGTGCCGCCGGTGGAGAGCAGTTCGACGCCGCGTTCGGCCAGTGCGCTGGCGAAATCGACGATGCCGGTCTTGTCGGAGACGCTGAGCAGGGCGCGCCGGATCGGGTTCATTGGGAGCCTCTCGTGCGTGGCCGTGCCGACCGGCGGCAGGACCACCGGGGCGAGGCCGTCAGTCCAGTTGGTAGAGCTTGAGCTTCTTGCGCAGCGTGCTGCGACTGATGCCGAGGTACTCGGCGGCGTGGCTCTGGTTGCCGCGCGCGTACTGCATGACGCCCTCGAGCAGCGGTCGTTCCATCTCGGCCAGCACCAGCTGGTAGAGGCCGCCGGGACGATCGCCATCGAGGTCGCTGAAGTACTTGTCGATCGCCGTACGGACGCAGTCCCGCAGCGGCTTGCCGACCCCTTGTTCGGTGACGGCCGGTTTCTTGTCGGCGCGCTTCATGCCGCCAGCGCCGCGTCACCGACACGGGCGAAGTAGTCGTCGACCAGGGCCAGCTGGTGGCTGCGGTTGTCGGCGCGGACCACCTGGTTGCGGAACGCCGAGGCGTCACGCAGGCCACGGCTGTACCAGGCGGCGTGCTTGCGTGCCATGCGCACGCCAGTCACCTCGCCATAGAAGTCATAGAGCGCTTCGAGGTGCTCGACCAGCAGGTCGCGGATGGCAGCCGGGGTCGGTGCTGGCAAATGCTCGCCGGAGGCCAGGTAGTGCTCGATCTCGGCGAAGATCCACGGTCGACCCTGGGCGGCGCGACCGATCATGATGCCGGCGGCGCCGGTGATATCGAGCACGGTACGTGCCTGTTCCGGGGTGCGGATGTCGCCGTTGGCGATCACCGGGATGGTGACCGCGTCGACCACCTCGCGGATGGTGCCGTAGTCAGCCTGGCCGCTGTAGCCGTCGGCGCGGGTGCGGCCGTGGACCGCCAGCGCCTGGATCCCCGCCGCCTCGGCGAGGCCGGCGATGGCTACGGCGTTGCGCGAATCGTGGTCCCAGCCGGTACGGATCTTGAGCGTCACCGGCACCTCGACGGCCGTGACAACCGCCTCGAGGATGCGCGTGACCAGTGGCTCGTCGCGCAGCAGGGCCGAACCGGCCTGGACGTTGCAAACCTTCTTCGCCGGGCAGCCCATGTTGATGTCGATGATCTGGGCACCGTTGTCGACGTTGATCCGTGCCGCCTCGGCCATCATCGCCGGATCGGTGCCGAGCAGTTGCACCGATCGGGGTGTTGGCTCGCCGCGGTGGTCCGCGCGGCGTCGGGTCTTTTCGCTGCCCCACAGCAGGGAGTTCGACGAGACCATCTCGGACACGGCGAGGCCCGCGCCGAAGCGGCGGCAGAGCTGGCGGAAGGGGCGGTCGGTCACCCCGGCCATCGGTGCCAGGACGAGGTTGTTGCGCAGCCTGTAGGGGCCGATTCTCATCGCTCGCGGGGGTCCGTATAGGGGTGGAAAAATGGGGCGCCCATGTTACCCGCAACCGTGGCGGGGATAAAGAGAGTGGCGCAGGAATCAGAGGAAATCGAAGTTGTAGCTGACCGCTTCGGGGCCGGGGTCGAGCAGTTCGAGGACCACCTGCACCGGAATGTCGGGCGGCAGCCGCTCGGCGGTGCCGCGATTCGCGCCAAGGTACTCGGCCGGCTGGAACCGGCGTTGGGCGAACCATTGTTCGTCGAGGCTGGTGAAAGTGAGTTGCATCACCGGGAAAGGTTGGGTGTACGGCGCGCGGTTGACGATGGTGACGTCGACCAGCAGGCCGTTGCCGAAGCGTGGATGGGCACGGATATCGCGGGCGAGGATCTCTACCCGGTCGGGATCACGCAGTGCCGGCAGGCGGCAGCCGGCGAGTTCGCAGCCGCGCTCGAGCCACGGCCGCAGTTCGGGCGCGGCGAGCAGCGGCTCGCGCAGGCCGAGGACCAGTTGCATTCCGAGCAGGCCGAGCAGCATCACGTTGGCGAAGGTCAACAGCAGGGTCCTGCCCGGGTGGGACGCGCGCCGTGGTCCCGGGGTCAGTTCCTGCTCGAGGCCGAGCACCTCCTCGGGTGCAGGGTAGGGCGCGGCGATACCGGGGTCGTAGCCGTAGAGGATGGTGTCGGGGTCGATAGCGATCGCGTCGCCACTCCCCGTCTCCGGCGGTTCCGGGGCCGCGGTCGTCTCGGCGGTGGCATCTTCGCGCACGGTGGCCCTGGTGGGGTCATCGGTCGCCGTCTCTGCCGGCTCACTGGTGTAGGCGGGGACCAGTTCCAGGCGGCCGTCGAACAGGGCGTCGCAGCAGCCGCAACGGACGATGCCGTCGGCCGCGTCGAGCGCATGCGATGGCAGTCGGAAGACGGTCAGGCAACTGGGGCAGTGGACGTGCATGGTCGGGACTCCTTGCCGTCAAAGGTAGCCGCGACAGCGACCGAACTCAAAGGCGGCGGCCGTCGAGCCTTATCCAGCCGTCCTGTTCCCTGCGTTCGAGGTCGCCGCACCACGGGCGGTAGGCCTCGGCGACCGCGGCGGCCTGCTCCGGCAGGATGCCGGAAAGCACTAGGGCGCCGCCGGGGCGCAACCTGGCGGCCAGGTCAGGCGCCAGTTGCACCAGTGGCCCGGCGAGGATGTTCGCCACGATCAGGTCGCAGTCCATCTCCTCCGGCAACGCCTCGGGCAGGCAGGTGTGCAGCCGGTCGACGACGCCGTTGCGTTCGGCGTTGGCACGGGTCGCGGTCAGCGCCTGCGGATCGAGGTCGACGGCCCAGGCGGTTCCCGCGTCGAGCAGCAGGCCGGCGATGGCCAGGATGCCGGAGCCGCAGCCGTAGTCGAGCAGGGTGGCCGGCGCCGCGTGGCCATCGAGCCACTCCAGGCAGAGCGCCGTGGTCGGGTGGGTGCCGGTACCGAAGGCGAGGCCAGGATCGAGGTGCAGGTTGACCGCCGCCGGGTCGGGCGGTTGATGGCTGCTCGGGCAGACCCAGAGTCGGTGTCCGAAGCGCATCGGCCGGAAGTTGTCGAGCCAGGCGCGTTCCCAGTCGCGCTCGGCCAGGGACTCGATTCGCCAGCCGGGGACGTCGCCGTCAAGCAGTCCGGCCAGGGTGTCGCGCAGTGGCGCGGGATCGTATTCGGGAGGGAACAGGACGCTGACGCGGTTGTGGGGCCAAGTGCGGATCTCGCCCGGCAGCGGTTCGTAGACCGGATCGTCGGCGGCGTCTTCGACCGTAACCGACAGCGCGCCGGCCTCCTCGCAGGCCGTGCCGACAGCCTCGAGCCTGGCTTCGGGGACCTCCAGCCTGACCTGTAGCCAGTGCGCCATGCTTGCGCTGCCGGCCGCTGGCACTCAGCCGGCCAGCTGTTCTTCCAGGTAGTGGATGTTGACCCCGCCGACGGCGAAGCCGGGGTCGTCGATGATGCGTCGGTGTAGTGCGGCGTTGGACTTGATGCCGCCGATGACGATCTCTTTCAGCGCCTGGCGCATGCGCGACAGCGCGGCCGGGCGGTCTTCACCATGGGCGATCAGCTTGCCGATCAGCGAGTCGTAGTGAGGTGGCACGCGGTAGCCCTGGTAGATGTGGGAGTCGACGCGGATGCCAGGGCCACCCGGGACGTGCAGTTGGGTGATCTCGCCTGGCGACGGCAGGAAGCGCTCCGGGTCCTCGGCGTTGATCCGGCACTCGATGGCGTGGCCGCGGATGACGACCTCCTCCTGGCGGTGGCTCAGCGACTCGCCGGCAGCGATGCGCAGCTGTTCCTGGACGATGTCGATGCCGGTCACCAGTTCGGTCACCGGGTGTTCGACCTGGATCCGGGTGTTCATTTCGATGAAATAGAACTCGCCATCCTGGTAGAGGAACTCGAAGGTGCCGGCGCCGCGATAGCCGATACGGCGGCAGGCCTCGGCACAGCGCTCGCCTATCAGCTGGCGCACCTCCTCATCAATGCCCGGGGCCGGGGCCTCTTCGACCACCTTCTGGTGGCGGCGCTGCATCGAGCAGTCACGCTCGCCGAGGTGGATGGCGTTGCCATGTTCGTCGGCGAGGACCTGGAATTCGATGTGGCGCGGGTTGCCGAGGAATTTCTCCATGTAGACCACGTCGGAACCGAAGGCCGCGGCGGCCTCGCTGCGGGTCAGGGAGATGGCGTCGAGCAGCGTGGCGGCGGTGTGCACTACGCGCATGCCACGGCCGCCACCGCCGGCACTGGCCTTGATCAGCACCGGGTAGCCGATTTCCTCGGCCATGGCCATGGTGGCCTTGTCGTTGTCGTCGAGCGGGCCGTCGGAACCGGGGACGCAGGGGACCTTGGCCTCGCGCATGGCGCGGATGGCCGCGATCTTGTCGCCCATCATGCGAATGGTGTCCGGACGCGGCCCGATGAAGGTGAAGCCGCTCTTTTCGACCTGTTCGGCGAAGTCCGCGTTTTCGGCGAGGAAACCGTAACCGGGGTGGATGGCGTTGGCGCCGGTGACCTCGGCGGCGCTGATCAGGGCGGGGATGTTGAGGTAGCTGGAGGTGGCGGAAGGCGGACCGATGCAGACCGTCTCGTCGGCGAGAAGCACGTGCTTGAGATCGCGGTCGGCGGTCGAGTGGACCGCGACGGTGCGGATACCCAGCTCGTGGCAGGCACGGAGGATGCGCAGTGCGATTTCGCCGCGGTTGGCAATGACGACCTTGTCAAACATGATGTCGCTCAGCTGATGACGAACAGCGATTCCCCGTACTCGACCGGCTGGCCATTCTCGGCCAGGATCGCGGAGATCACTCCGGCGCGGTCGGACTCGACCTGGTT
The DNA here is from genome assembly GCA_964195335.1 of uncultured Gammaproteobacteria bacterium. Lineage (GTDB taxonomy): Bacteria > Pseudomonadota > Gammaproteobacteria > QNFN01 > QNFN01 > QNFN01. The sequence goes on from CAXMPC010000107.1 coordinate 24,214, forward strand.
CATCATCTTCATCGCCTCGATGATGCACAGGGTGTCGCCGGCGCTGACCGTCTGCCCGACCTCGACGAACGCCTTGGAGTTGGGGCTCGCCGCGGAGTAGAAGGTGCCGACCATCGGCGAATTGACGGCGTGGCCCTCGACTGCGGCTGGCTCCTCGCTCACGGCCGGAGCTGGCGTAGCCGGCACGGCACTCGGGCGGACTTCGGCGATCGGAGCGGGCTGCGGCGCCACCATGACCTGGGTCTGCTGGGTGATGCGGACCGACTCCTCACCCTCCTTGATCTCGATCTCGGCGATGCCGGATTCCATCAGCAGTTCGATCAGCTTTTTGACCTTGCGGATGTCCATGTGGCTCTTCTCTCCGTGGGCTCAGGCGCCGTCCGCGCGCCGCAGTGCCGCCTGCAGCGCCAATTCGTAACCGTGGGCGCCGAGGCCGACGACCGAACCGATGGCGATGTCCGCAAAGTAGGAGTGATGGCGGAACGATTCGCGAGCGTGGACGTTGGACAGGTGGATTTCGATGAACGCGACGCCGGCGGCAAGCAGGGCGTCGCGCAGGGCGATACTGGTGTGGGTGAACGCGCCTGGATTGAACAGGATGCAGGCGGTACCGTCGTCGCGTGCGGCGTGGATGCGCTCGATCAGTTCGTGCTCGGCGTTGCTCTGGAAATGGTCGAGTTCATGGCCATCGGCGGACGCCAGGGCCTCGAGCCGGGTGACGATCTGCGGCAGGGTCTCGTGCCCGTAGCGCTCCGGTTCACGGGTGCCGAGCAGATTCAGGTTGGGACCGTTGAGGAGCAGGATGCGGGCCACGGCTGCGTTCATCCATCTGGAATGTGACTAGGTGGCCGGATAGAACCTGTTTCGAAGAAGATACCGGCCAGATAGGCGCATTTTAGTGCATGCGCAAGACCTGCGCATTGTGCGCCCGGGTCTGTCGGTTGTCCAGCAGTTCAGCGCAGAGCGGTCTCGACCTGGCGGCGGAAATCGGTTGCCTTCATGAAGCCCATGACGCGTAAATTGCGCCGTTCATCGCCGTCGCGTCCGAAGAACATGATAGTCGGTGGCCCGATCAGGCCGAACTCCCTGAGCAGGGCTTTGTCGATATCGTCGTTGTCGGTGACATCGGCCTGCAGCAGCACCACGTCGGCAAGGCTCGCCTGGACGTCGGGATCGCTGAAGGTCTCGTGTTCCATCTCCTTGCAGGTGATACACCAGTCGGCATAGAAGTCGAGCATCACGCCCCGACCCTGGCTGCTGGCTAGCGCCACTTCGCGCTGCAGATCGGCGACGCTCTTGATCTGCTGGAAGGCGAGACCCTGCGCAGGGAATGTGCCCGCCTGGACGTCGCTCTGGGTGACGCCAACACCACGCAATGGCTGGAACACATCACGGCCGCCACCGGCAGCCCCGACCAGCAGCACCGCCCCGTAGAGCAGCATCACCAGCCCGGTCCCCTTCCACAGCCGCCGCCAGCCACTCCCCTCCGGTGGCATGTGGTCGAGCGCACCGAGGTAGATGGCCGAAACGATCAGCAACGCGGCCCACATCGACATGGTTACCGGCGCCGGCAGAATGCGCTCGAGCATCCAGATCGCCACGCCGATCAGCAGCACGCCGAAGACCGCCTTGATGACGTTCATCCACGGGCCCGCTTTCGGCAGCAGCTTGCCGGCCGAGGTGCCGATCAGGAGCAGCGGCGCCCCCATGCCGAGGCTCAGCGCGAACAGGGCGATGCCGCCAAGCAGGGCGTCTCCGGTCTGGCCGATGTAGATCAGGGCGCCGGCCAGGGGCGCGGCGACGCAGGGGCCGACGATCAGCGCCGACAGGAAGCCCATCACGGCGACCCCGGTCAGGCTGCCGCTCTTTTGGCGGTTGCTAGTCGCGCTCAGGCGGTTCTGGGCCCAGTTGGGCACCTGCAGGTCATAGAGGCCGAACATCGACAGCGACAGCAGCACGAACAGGGCGGCGAAGCTGCCGAGGATCCAGGGGTTCTGGAAGGTGGCCTGCAGGTTGCTGCCGAACAGGCCGGCCAGCACCCCGGCGACGGTGTAGGTCAGCGCCATCGCCAGCACGTAGACCAGCGACAGCACGAAGGCCCGCCGTGTCGTCACCTCGTTCCCCTGGCCGACGATGATCCCGGACAGGATGGGAATCATCGGGAAGACGCACGGGGTGAAGGCAAGCAGCAGGCCGAAGCCGAAGAAGCCGAGGATGGTTAGCAGGCTGGCCCCGCTGGCGAGGCTGGCGGCGATGGAGTCCTGCTCGCTGAGGGAGGTGGCGGGTGCCGGCGCCCGCTGGGTGGGGGCGGCCTGCGCTGCGGTGACCACCGCGTTCAGCAGTGGCAGGTTGACCGTCAGTTCCTTCTTGATCGGAGGGTAGCAGATGCCGCCGTCGGCACAGCCCTGGTAGGTGGCGATGAAGGTCAGCGGGCCCGCGGCCGGGTCGGTGCGGTCGAGGGGCACGCGTGCCGTCACATCGCCGGTGTGGATCTCCATCGCACCGAAGTAGGGGTCGTCCTTGATCTTGCCCTTGGGCAGTTCGGCATGGCCGAGGGAGGTGCTGTCGTCGGCGCTGGTGAAGCCGAACTTGTCACGGTAGAGGTAGTAGCCGTCAGCGATCTGCCAGCGGGCTATCACGGCATCGCCATTCGGCGTGGCCTCGGCGCTGAGGACGAAGGCCTGGTCCGGGTCGAGGAACTCCGGTTCCTGGGTGCCGAATCCGAGTCGTTGCCCGAGTCGGGCGAGGGCGTCGAGACCGCTGCTGCCGCCACCGCTTGCGGCGACCGGCAGCGCAACGTCGACGCGACGGGTCTCCGGCGGATAACAGATGCCGATGTCGGCACACCCCTGTGCCTTGACGTCGAGAGCCAGCGTATCGTCGGCAGCCTGGCCGCTGTATGGGACGTTGATGGTGACGTCGCCGCGGTAAATCGCCATCTTGCCGAAGAAGGCGTCGTCCTTGACTTCGGTTGGCATCGGCAGCGCCGCCTCGCCCAGGGTAACGCCGTCGCTGGCGCTGACGAAACCGAGCTTGTCGCGGTAGAGGTAGTAGCCTTCGGCGATCCGCCAGATCACCTCGAGGCGATCATCAGCCGCCGTGACCGTGACCCGGTACGCCTCGGTGGGTTCGAGCAGTTCCGGCTCGCCGGCCAGGCTGAAGGCCGGTGCCGCCGTGGCCAGTGTCACAGGCAGCAGTATGCAGCCGAGAAGGCAGGTTAGAACGCGTTTCATGAGCCCCCGTCCAGCGCGCTGTCAAGCCACGCCAGGTATCCACTAAGTCCTTGTTCCAGTGAGACAGCCACCACCTCTGGAAGTTCGTACGGGTGGTGTTCGAGCAGTGCCTTTTCCACCTCCTGGTAGCGGTCGGAGCGGGTCTTGACCAGCAGCAGGACCTCGCTCTCCGTTTCGATCTTACCCTGCCAGCGGTAGACCGACGTTACCCCGGAGACGATATTGACGCAGGCGGCCAGCCGGCGTTCGACCAGCTCGGCCGCGAGCCGTCCGGCGGTCCCGGTATCGGGGCAGGTGCACAGCACCAGCTGGTGGTGGGTCATCGGTGGCCTCTCCGCTGTCCGTGACAGCCTTTGCCGCCGCGGGTATAAAAGGGTATCCCGCCCGACCGGCGTTGTCATCGGCGCCACCCGTGGCGGCCAGGAGATTTCGGAGCTTCCCCCCTTGAATCCGTTCGGCACACTGCTGCTGCTGTTTCTCGTCGTCCCGCTGGCCGAGATCTATCTGCTGATCCAGGCCGGTGGCGCCATCGGTGCCCTGAACACCGTCGCCCTCGTGGTCCTGACCGCCGTGGTCGGCGCCTGGTTGCTGCGGCTGCAGGGGCTGGCGACTTTACGGCGGGTGCAGCAGAGCCTTGAACATGGCGAACTGCCTGAGACCGCGCTTATCGAGGGGGCGATGCTGCTGCTTGCCGGGGCACTGCTGCTGACCCCTGGTTTTCTGACTGACCTCTTCGGCTTCCTGCTGCTGATACCGGGTACTCGTGTCGCCATGGCCAGGGCGGTGCTGGCGCGCGGCGTGCTGCGCACAAGCAGCCACTTCACGCCGGACGAAGGAGGGCGCGAGGACGAAGGGCGAGTGATCGAGGGCGAGGCACGCCGCGAGCCGGAGGACCGTTGAGATTGGGCGGCATGTAGATCGGATTGCTGGTGGCCGGGGTGCGGGTCACGCGTTCAGGCAGATTCAAAGCTCCTGGATGAAGCCACTTGATCCAGATTGACTTTCGCGTAGCATTGAACTGCTGGCGGGCGCCTATTGCGCTCACCCGGGGGCAGAGACGTTCACACGATGAAGAAGTTAGCCATGCTGGTGGCCATGCTGGTCTGCTTCGCTGTGCCGCTCGAGGGGGTCTCGGCCGCGCAGAAGTTCAACAAGTACAAGGTCAAGCGCCTCGTCAGCAAGAACAAGTGCTTCAAGTGCCACTCCATCACCCGCGAGAAGGTCGGGCCGGCCTACATCAACGTCTCGAAGAAGTTCAACGAAGACCCGGACGGTCACCAGAAGATCTTCACCTACCTGACCACCAGTCCGGAGATCGAGGTCGAGGGCCGCAAGGAGACGCACGTCAATCTCAAAACCCGCGGCGACAGCGAAGACATCGACGAAGTGATCAACTGGCTGCTGTCGCTGATGCACAATTAAGAAATACAAGAAGTATCTCCGCTAGCGAAAAGCGACTCTTTTGGCCGGTCTTTGCGTCAGGCTATTACGACTTAAAAGAATGTAGAGAATATGCCGAGCGCACTGCATAGCAAGGAAGATCAGGGGCGCGTTCGGCAATTTGGCTGGGTCGCCCTCCTCATCGCGGTGGTCGTCGGCGGACTATTGACCTGGGGTGGCAACGAGGTGATCGCCTACACCAACACCGAGGGGTTCTGCATCTCCTGCCACGAGATGCACGACAATGTCTACCAGGAGTACCGGGAGACCGTCCACGACCTGAACCGGACCGGTGTCCGTACCACCTGCGCCGACTGCCACGTGCCCCGCGAGTTCATCCCCAAGATGATCCGCAAGGTGAAGGCGACCTACGAGCTTTACGGCCACTTCACCGGTAGCATCGACTCACCGGAAAAGTTTGCGGCCAGGCGCTACGACATGGCCAAGAAGGTCTGGACCGAAATGCGGGCCAATGATTCGCAGGCCTGCCGTTACTGTCACGACGAGAATGCCGTCAGTCCCTACACGGCCTCGGAACAGGGTCTGGACCGCCACAAGCAGGGCATTACCGAGGGGTTGACCTGCATCGATTGTCACTTCGGAATCGCGCACATGGAGCCAGAAGGTGAACTCACACCTAAGGATCTTGGGGTAAGCATCAGAAAGTAGGGGTTATTTCCCCATTCTATTTGTGTAATTAATTGACTGCTGTCTGGAAAGAGGGGCCGGGCGGTGGGCTGGGGCACGGGGGTGCCGTGTCCGGTTTCGATACATCCCACATTCGGACCGTGACGCCAGTTTGCGAGCCTGCCTGCTCACTACATGAGCCTGTCACTAGCCAATGCGAACAGAGCCAAATATATCCCCTTCCAGCCCTTGACTTCACGAAGTCCGACCCTATTATTAGCACTCACTCACGGTGAGTGCTAACAGGCGTCACGCCGTGACGTAACCCAGAATTCACAGGAGAGAACGGGAGCTTATTCGATGAAAATCAGACCCCTACATGACCGTGTCATTGTCCGCCGTACCGAAGAAGAGCGCACCAGCCCCGGTGGCATCGTGATTCCGGACAACGCCGCCGAGAAGCCCTCCAAGGGCGAGATCATCGCGGTCGGCAACGGCAAGATCCTCGACAGCGGCGACGTCCGCGCGCTCGACGTCAAGGTCGGCGACAACGTCCTCTTTGGCAAGTACTCGGGCACCGAGGTCAAGGTCGACGGTGAGGACCTCCTCGTGATGCGCGAGGAAGACATCATGGCCGTCATGGAAGGCTGAACAGCCTGCCCCATCGACCGCCAACAGAATTGATTTAGAAGAGGAACAACTGCAATGGCAGCTAAAGATGTGAGATTTTCCGATGACGCCCGTCAGCGCATGCTGCACGGGGTCAATGTCCTGGCCAATGCGGTCAAGGTGACCCTCGGCCCGAAGGGCCGCAACGCCGTGCTCGACAAGAGCTTCGGCGCCCCGACCGTGACCAAGGACGGCGTGTCCGTGGCCAAGGAAGTGGAGCTCAAGGACAAGTTCGAGAACATGGGCGCGCAGATGGTCAAGGAGGTCGCTTCCCAGACTTCCGACGCCGCTGGTGACGGCACCACGACCGCGACCGTGCTGGCCCAGGCGATGCTGCGTGAAGGCCTCAAGGCCGTTGCCGCCGGCATGAACCCGATGGACCTCAAGCGCGGCATCGACAAGGCGGTGACCGCTGCCGTCGAGGAGCTCAAGGGCCTGTCCGCCCCGTGCGCCGACGACAAGGCGATCGCCCAGGTCGGCACCATCTCCGCCAACTCTGACGAGTCGGTCGGCAACATCATTGCCGACGCCATGCAGAAGGTCGGCAAGGAAGGCGTCATCACCGTTGAGGACGGTTCCGGTCTCGAAAACGAGCTCGACGTCGTCGAGGGTATGCAGTTCGATCGTGGCTACCTGTCGCCGTACTTCATCAACGACCAGCAGACCATGAGCGTCGCGCTGGAAGACCCCTACATCCTGCTGCACGACAAGAAGATCTCGAACATCCGCGACATGCTGCCGGTGCTCGAGGGTGTCGCCAAGGCCGGCAAGCCGTTGCTGATCATCGCCGAGGACGTCGAGGGCGAGGCGCTGGCCACGCTGGTGGTCAACACCATCCGTGGCATCGTCAAGGTCGCCGCCGTCAAGGCGCCGGGCTTCGGTGACCGCCGCAAGGCCATGCTCGAGGACATCGCCATCCTGACCGGTGGCACGGTGATCTCCGAGGAGGTCGGCCTGACGCTGGAGAAGGCCTCGCTTGAGGATCTCGGCACCGCCAAGAAGCTGCAGATCACCAAGGACAACACCACGATCATCGACGGTGCCGGCAGCCACGACGCCATCGAGGCGCGGGTCACCCAGGTCCGCTCGCAGATCGAGGACACCTCTTCCGACTACGACCGCGAGAAGCTCCAGGAGCGCGTGGCCAAGCTGGCCGGCGGTGTGGCCGTCATCAAGGTCGGTGCCGCCACCGAGGTCGAGATGAAGGAGAAGAAGGCCCGCGTCGAGGACGCGCTGCACGCCACCCGTGCCGCCGTCGAAGAAGGCGTGGTTCCTGGCGGCGGTGTTGCCCTGGTGCGTGCGCTGGCCAAGCTCGGCGAGCTCAAGGGTGCAAACCACGACCAGGACGTCGGTATCGATATTGCCCGTCGCTCGATGGAAGAGCCGCTGCGCCAGATCGTCGGCAATGCCGGTGGCGAGGCCTCGGTGGTCCTGAGCAACGTTGCCAAAGGCGAAGGCGCTTACGGCTTCAATGCCCAGACCGATGAGTACGGTGACATGATCGAGATGGGTATTCTCGATCCGACCAAGGTCACCCGCACCGCGCTGCAGAACGCCGCTTCGGTCGCCGGCCTGATGGTCACCACCGAGGTGATGGTCGCCGAGGCGCCGAAGGAAGAGGGTGCCGCTGGCGCCCCGGACATGGGCGACATGGGCGGCATGGGCGGCATGGGCGGCATGGGCGGCATGATGTAAGCCAGCTGTCCGGGCCTCTCGCCCGAACGAAGAACCCCGCCGGTGACGGCGGGGTTTTTTTATGGGCGGGGCTTTGTCGCGTGGCTACGGCAGGCCCTTCGGTCGAAGCGGATCAGTCGAAGGTGATGCCACTGCCACCGCCCTTCTCGAGCGGGCTCTTGTCGTTCTCTTCGCGCAGCACCCCATCTTCGGGTTCCTTGTCCTTGTCGTCGGCGGCGAGTTCGCGATCTTCCTCGGGCGCCTTGCCTTCCGACATGTTGATCTTCAGGCGCAGGTTGTTGGCCGAGTCGGCGTTCTTGAGCGCCTCTTCCATATCAATCTTGCCTTCCCGGTATATTTCGAACAAGGCGTGATCGAAGGTCTGCATGCCCGAGACCATCGATTTCTCCATCACCTCCTTGAGCTCGCCGACATCACCGCGTCGCAGCAGGTCACGCACGGTGGAAGTGCCGATGAGGATCTCGAAGACGGCGATTTGTTTGCCATCCTTGCCCGGGATCAGCCGCTGGGAAACTACGCCACGGATGTTCAGCGAGAGATCGAGCAGCAGCTGGTTGCGTCGTTCTTCGGGGAAGAAGTTGATGATGCGGTCCATCGCCTGGTTGGCGTTGTTGGCGTGCAGGGTGGAGATCGCCAGGTGGCCGGTCTCGGCGAAGGCGATGGCGTGCTCCATGGTCGCACGGTCGCGGATCTCGCCGATCAGGATCACGTCAGGCGCCTGGCGCAGCGTTTCCTTCAGCGCGTCGTGGTAGGTCAGGGTGTCGATACCGACCTCGCGCTGGTTGACGATCGATTTCTGGTGTCGATGGACGAACTCGATCGGGTCCTCGATGGTGATGATGTGTCCGGAGGCGTTCCTGTTGCGGTAGTCGATCAGGGCGGCGAGCGAGGTCGACTTGCCTGACCCGGTGCCACCGACGAACAGCAGCAGGCCGCGTTTCTCCATGATCAGGTCGATCACCACCTTGGGCAGGCCCAGATCCTCCCACTTCGGGATCTCGCTCTTGATCGCGCGGATCACCATCGAGACCTGGTTGCGCTGCTGGAAGATGTTGACGCGGAAGCGACCGACACCGGGTTCAGATAGCGCCAGGTTCATCTCGGGGCGCTGTTCGAACTGGGCGATCTTCTCTTCGCCCATCACCGCGTAGGCGATCTCCTTGACCTCGTTCGGGGCCATGGTCTTGCTTTCGAGCGGCACCATCTTGCCCTCGATCTTGCAGATCGGCGGCGCCCCAGTGGACAGGAAGATGTCTGACCCGTCCTTCATCATCATGATCTTGAGATAGTCGCGGAATTCCATCGGTTTCTCCTGGGTGCCGGTACAGACACGCCCGGCGTGGGCATGGGACAATTATAGACACGCTGGCAGCTGTTCCGAGACCCTTTCCGATGAGCACGGCCATAACCAACTCCGATACTCGTCACACCACCTGGCCGGAAGGGCTGCCCGAGGCGTTGCGGCCCGCAGTCGACCGGGCTTTCCAGGCCTTTGTCGATGCCGGTGGTGAATTGCCCGGGGATCCGGAACTGCATTCTGAACTGGCGCAGGTCTGGGCGACCAGTCGTTTCGTGGCTGAAAGCTGCGTTCGTACACCGGAACTGCTCACCGAACTGGTTGGAAGTGGCGACCTGACCCGGGCCTATGCCAAGGACGAACTCGCCCACAGGGCCGGAGAGGCCTGTGCCGGTGCGCACGACGACGAAGCGCTCGGCCAGGCCCTGCGCCGCCTGCGCCGACGCGAAATGGTGCGCATCGCCTGGCGCGATCTCGCCGGGTCGGCGGATCTCGACGAGACGCTCGCCGACCTCTCGGCCCTGGCCGGTGCCTGTCTCGACACGGCGCTGGAGCGACTGCATGCATGGCAGGTCGACCAGTGGGGCACGCCGCGTACTACGGCTGGAGAACCGCAACAGATGGTGGTCCTCGGCATGGGCAAGCTCGGTGCGCGTGAGCTCAATTTCTCATCCGACATCGACCTGATTTTTGCCTACCCGGAGTATCACGATGATCCCGGTTGCAAGGTCGGTTGCGAGCACTTCTTCCAGCGTCTCGGCCAGCGGCTGATCCAGGCGCTGGACACTGCCACCGCCGACGGCTTCGTTTTCCGGGTCGACATGCGCCTGCGGCCCTACGGCAGCAGCGGCCCGCTGGCGATGTGCTTCGATGCCCTCGAGGAGTACTACCAGACCCAGGGGCGCGAGTGGGAGCGTTACGCCCTGATCAAGGCGCGGCCGGTGGCCGGCGACCTCGAAGCCGGTGCCAGCCTGATCGAGTTGCTGCGACCCTTCATCTACCGGCGCTACGTCGACTTCGGCGTGTTCGAGTCATTGCGCGAAATGAAGGCGATGATCAACAGCGAGGTGCGGCGCAAGGGGATGGAACAGAACGTCAAGCTCGGGTCCGGTGGCATCCGCGAGGTGGAGTTCGTTGGCCAGGCGTTCCAGTTGGTCCACGGCGGTCGTGAGCCGACGCTGCGCCAGCGCGGCATCCTTGACGTGCTGGCGGCATTGGCTGAGTTGGGTCAGCTACCGGAACACGCGGTGATCCGCTTGAGTGAAGCCTACATCTTCCTGCGCCGGGTAGAGAACCGCCTGCAGGCTTACGATGACCGCCAGACCCACGACCTGCCGGACGATGATCTTGATCGTCTGCGTCTCGCCGTGGCGATGGGCTGCCCCGACTGGGAGGTGTTCTCTGGTCTTCTTGAACACCATCGGACGCGTGTCCAGGGCGATTTCGAACAACTTTTTGCGCTGCCCCAGGCTGAGGCATCGGATGAGCCGGAAGAACACGACCTGGCCGCGGTGTGGCACGGCACTCTGGACGACGCCGTGGCCGAGGCGGTGCTGGAAGAAGCCGGCTTCGACCAGTCACAGGCCGCGTCAGACCTGCTCAAGCAACTGCGCGAGTCGCGCGCCTGCCGGGCCCAGTCGACCCACGGCCAGAAACGCCTGCAACGGCTGATGCCGTTGCTACTGGCCGCGATCGGTGGCACCGCGGCGCCGACCGAGTGCCTGCGCCGGCTGCTGCCACTGCTCGAGACCGTGTCTCGTCGTAGTGCCTACATCGCGCTCCTGGTCGAGAATCCGATGGCGCTGTCGCAGCTGGTAAGGCTGGTCTCGGCCAGTGTCTGGATCGCGTTGCGGCTGACGCAGTACCCGCTGCTGCTCGACGAGTTGCTTGACCCGCGAACCCTCTACAAACCGCCCGATCGCGCCGGGCTCGAAGCCGAGCTGACGACCCGCCTCGCCGCGGTCGATGGCGACGATCTCGATCAGCAGATGGAGGCTCTCCGTCACTTCAAGCGCGCCAACGTGCTGCGGGTCGCGGCTGCCGAAGTGGTCGAGGCGATCCCGCTGATGGTGGTCAGCGACCATCTGACCTGGATCGCCGAAACGGTCCTGGGCGCGGTCCACAAGATCGTTTGGGATGCGCTGGTCCGACGCCACGGCGTGCCGGAGTGCACCGTCGACGGTGCCCGTCGTGAAGCCGGTTTCGGCACCATCGCCTACGGCAAGCTCGGTGGTATTGAGCTCAGCTATGTCTCCGACCTCGATATCGTCTTCTTGCATGACAGCGAGGGTGGGCAGCAGGTGACAAATGGCGCCAAGGAGGTCGACAACGAGGTCTTCTTCGCCCGTATGGCGCAGAGGGTCATTCACATCCTGACCACGCTGACTGCCAGCGGTGAACTCTACCCTGTCGACACCCGGTTACGACCGAGCGGGGCTTCCGGTCTGATGGTCAGCAGCCTCGAGGCATTCGCTGCCTACCAGCGCGGCGAGGCGTGGACCTGGGAGCGGCAGGCGCTGGTGCGGGCGCGTCCGGTGGCCGGCAGCGCGACGGTGGCCGAACGCTTCCAGGATATCCGGACCGAGATCCTTTCGGAAACGCGCGATCCCGAGGTGCTGCGGGCCGAGGTGCGCGACATGCGCCGGCGCATGCGCGAGCAGCTGGCGGCGTCGGAGCCCGGCCAGTTCGATCTCAAGCAGGATTCTGGCGGTATCGCGGATATCGAATTTATGGTGCAATACGGGGCCTTGGCATGGGCGCACGACCACCCGTCGCTGCTGGCCTGGACCGACAATATTCGGCTCCTCGAGACCATGGAACACGAGGGGCTGCTGCCATCCGCGGACGCGACCCTGCTCGGTGACGCTTACCGCGCTTTCCGCGCGGCGGGCCACCGCTGCGCCCTGCAGGATGCGCCTGCGCAGGTCGATGCCGACGAGTTCGCTGAATTGTGCGCGGGAGTCGGCACGGTCTGGCAGCGATTGATGGAGACGTAATGCCGGCACCTGCCTCAATAGGCATCGATCCTATCCCACGCCGGGTCGCGATGATCCCGTGGCGCCAGACCCGGAAACTGTGAACCCTGGAGGCAACCCAGATGGACTCGACCCAAACCGAAAACGCCACGGCGACCCCCAACGATCGCACACGCTACGAGATCACCCGCGCCGACCTGCCCCTGCACTGCCCTCTGCCCGGAGCCAGTGGCTGGGACTCTCACCCGCGGGTCTTTCTGCCGGTCAAGGAGCAGGGCCAGGCGACCTGCCCCTACTGCGGCGCCGAATTCGTCCTCAAGGATTGAACCTGCACCACTGGTACGGCCTGACATGAGCCGCCGGACGCTCACTGCCTGGCTGCTGCGAGATGGCCGCCCTGGCCACGACAGCCAGGTGCGTGGCCTGGTGGCGGCACTTGGCCGCCACGCCGACCTGATGGTCTCCGACATCGAGGTGCCGCCTCTGGGCCGGCTGCTGTTCGGCCGCGACCCGTTCGTCGGTCGTCCCGCACCAGACCTGCTGATCAGCGCCGGTCACGCTACCCACCTGCCACTGCTGTTCGCGCGACGCCGCCACGGTGGCCGCAGCGTGGTGCTGATGCGCCCGAGCCTGCCGCTCGCCTGGTTCGATCTCTGTTTCGTCCCGGAGCACGACGGGGTAGCACCAGGTCCACATGTCGAGTTGACCCACGGCGTGGTCAATGCCGTTCAGCCGAGCCCAGGTACGCGCGATGGCAGCGGTTTGCTGCTGATCGGTGGGCCGTCGCGCCACCATGACTGGGATGGCGCTGACCTGCTCACCCAGGTGGGTGGCATCATCAGCAAGGAACCCGATCGTAGCTGGACCTTGACCACGTCGCGGCGGACACCGGAACGGTTTGCGACCGAGGTGAGTGCCCTCGGCCTGCCCAACCTGGAGGTGCTGCCTGCCGCGACGACCCCGCCGGGCTGGCTCGCCGGGCGGCTCGCCACGACCGAGATCGCCTGGGTCAGCGAGGACAGCGTGTCGATGGTCTACGAGGCGTTGACCGGCGGGGCCACCGTCGGCCTGCTGGCGCTGCCGCCCCGAGGTGGCACCGGGCGGGTGCTGCGCGGTCTCGATCGGCTGCTCGCCGATGAATGGGTGACCACCTACGCTCGCTGGTGCGAGAGCGGTACCGTGCCGCCCCCGCGAGTCGGATTCAATGAGGCGGAACGCTGCGCCATCCACCTGCTGGAACGCTGGTGGCCCGCCGACTGACAGTTGTGCAGATGCTGCCGGCACTCGATTCCGGGGGAGTCGAGCGCGGCACGCTGGAAATCGGTCGGGCCCTTGTCTCTGCCGGTCATCGCTCGCTGGTCGTTTCGGCTGGAGGGCGGCTGGTGAAGCAACTCGTCGCCGAGGGCAGTGAACACGTTGCCTGGGACGTCGGTCGCAAGCACCCGTGGACCCTGCGCCTGGTGCCGCGCCTGCGTCGGTTGCTAGCGGACGAAGGGGTCGATGTTCTCCACCTGCGTTCGCGCATGCCAGCATGGGTCGGCTACCTCGCGTGGAAAGGTCTTCCAGCCGCGTCCCGACCACGCCTGGTCACCACCGTGCACGGTTTCTACTCGGTCAGTCGCTACAGTGCGGTGATGACCCGTGGCGAGCGGGTCATCGCGGTCTCCGAGTCGGTACGCGACTACATTCTCGAGAACTACCCCGCGGTCAACCAGGGGGACATCGAGGTCATCCACCGCGGAGTAGACCCGGTCAGGTTTCCGCGAGGTTTTCTGCCGTCCCCGGAATGGCTGGCCAAGTGGCGGGCGCAGTACCCGCAACTCGACGGCAAGTGCGTCCTGACCCTGCCCGGCCGCCTGACCCAGCTCAAGGGCCACGCCGAGTTTCTCGATCTCGTGGCCACGTTGTTGCGCGAAGGGCGCCTGGTACACGGGCTGATCGTCGGTGATGCCCAGTCTGGCAAGCGGAGATACGCTGAAGCCTTGCGCGCGCGCATCGCGTCCCTGGGCCTGGGAAACGAGGTTACGCTGGCCGGGCATCGTGATGATATACGTGAAATCTACGCGGTCTCCGACGTGGTGCTGTCGCTATCGACGCAGTCGGAGTCTTTCGGGCGCACGGTGGCGGAGGCGCTTGCACTCGGTACGCCGGTGATTGGCTACAACCGGGGCGGCGTGGGTGAGATCTTGCGGCACTTCTACCCTGAGGGAGCCGCCGAACCTGGTGACATTTCAGTCTGTACGTCCCGCGTGCGGGCGCTGCTCGATCACGTCATGCCCAGGCCTGATTGCGAGTTCGACTGGACGCTCGACAGCATGACCCGGTCAACCCTGGCGCTCTATGAGCATACCGCCGAGGCAAGGTGAGCGTGTAAGAACGTGATGCGGTTAGAGGATGTGTATGATCGTGCGGGTTTTGGTGAATGATGCAGTGAAGCCCGGGGCCTCGTTGATAAAAGTGAAACCGATTTCGCGATTCAGGCCATGAAACGGATGAGTGGCCGGGTCGCTTGAGATGCCATGATCAGTGAGATCCTCGTATGGGGTCGCGGTGCGCGACTCGAAGGTGCTTACTCCCGCGACCGGGTCGTGTTCCGGCTCCTGGAACAGGCTGGCGTGCGGTTGGACGTGTTCAGCCCCAGGGTTTCCGCCTTCGGCGACGTCGAAGCCCTGCTGCGCCGGAGACGTGCCACGGACCTCGTCTGGGTCCCCTGCTTCAGGCAACGGGATGTTGCCGCGGCCAGCCGGTTTGCACGACGCCATCGCATCCCGCTGGTCTTCGATCCGCTGATCAGCGCCTACGACAAGCAGGTCAACGAGCGGTGCAAGTTCGCCGCCGACAGCCGTGTGGGGCAACGCCTCCTGAGCTGGGAGCGGCATCTGTTCGCTCAGGCCGATGTGGTGATCGCGGATACCGTGGGCCATGCGGACTACTTTCAACGCGTTCTGGGTGTGGCGGCAGAAAGACTCGTGGTGCTTCCGGTAGGGGCCGACGAGTCGGTTTTTGTCCAGCACCCGCCACATGAGAGCGCACCTGACCAGCGGTCGCGCGTTCTGTTCTACGGGTCGTTCATCCAGTTGCACGGGGTGCCAACCATCGTCAAGGCGCTGCAGGGTTACAGCGGGCCACCGATCAGCTGCCACTTCATTGGCGAGGGACCGATGCGGGCCGAGGCCGAATCGGCTCTGCGCTCAAGTGCGCATGACAACCGGCGAATCGAGGTCAGTTTCGAAGGCTGGTTGGACATCCACGAATTGCCGGAGCGAATCGCCAGCGCGGACATCGTTCTCGGCATTTTCGGTACCACGCCAAAGGCGCTGCGCGTGGTGCCCAACAAGGTCTACCAGGCACTGGCCATGGGGCGTCCAGTGATCACCGCGGACACGCCGGCCTATGACGGTCGCTTTCGACTTGAGGGAAAGGCGCCTATCGCGTTCGCCGAGCCGGGTGATGCAGCCGCGCTTGCCACCCTGATCGAGTGTTGGGTTGTCGAGCGGGAAAGTCTTGCGGAACGGGGGCGGGCCGCAGCGAAGCTCTTTGCAAAAGAGTTTTCCGAATCGCGTATGGGTGAAGGGCTTCGCAAGGATCTCGAGGCGCTTGGCATCGGCCCGTTTCCTGGTTCGGTCCAGCGAGCATGAACATGATGTCGGCACTGGGCAGGCGCAATGTACTGACGGGTCTTCTGGTGGCAAGCCCGATTGTCGCTTTCCCATTCTCACGTTCCTATACGATTTTCTGCGTCTTGATTATCGTCGTTGGGGTGCTGGATCGTGGTGCTCGCTCGCAGTGGCGTCAGCATCCCGGTGTGCTGTTCGCCGGCGGGGCAACCGGACTTCCCATTCTGTTGACAATACTTGCCTTATGGGTGCAGCAGGGGGCAGTGGAAATATTGTGGGTCGAAAAGTTCACGCTGATTGCCGCGGCTACTCTGCTTGGGCTTGCGGCTGCTGGTCTTCTCGTGGAGACCGAAGCACGCCGAGTCGTTGCTCTGGCAATCACGCTAACGCTCGCGTTATGGGTGACTGACGGTTTGCTGCAGTTGTTCATTGGTTATGACATGTTCGGTGTGCCTGTTTCATCCGAACTTGGGCCTGCCCGAGTCAAGGGATTTTTCTCCAAGGCAACCCGTTACGGTTACTTTGTGGCTTTCCTGGTCATCCCGCCGGCGCTTTGGCTGCTCTCGAAGCCAAAGTCTAAATGGCTTGCCCACCTGCTGGTCGCCTGTGGCGCGATGGTCGTGTTTGCCGCAGGCAGCCGCTACGCGATGGTTGGATATGGTTTCTTCGTCATGATTTACATCATCGTGGTGGCGCTTTCGCTTAAGCCGAAGCTGCGCTTGGCCGTATTGCTAGGCGCCCCGGTATTACTGCTGTCATTGTCCTCGTTGATGTTTGTTTTCAACGACAGTTTCCAGTCCAGGGTGCTGCAAACGTCTGCTGTACTGCAGAAGTTCGACCGGGAAACGGTCAACCACGCACTCTCTTTGCGCCTCGACGTGTGGGAGCCCGCAATGGAGATGATCGCGAACCGCTGGGTGGTCGGCTACGGGCCCAGCGAGTTCGAAAATCAAGTCGGCGACTACCTGGATGCGGATTCACCCTTTGCGGGTGATACCAGGATCATGCATGCCCACCAGGTGGTGATCGAGATCCTGCTGGGTACGGGATTCATCGGCTTGGCGGCGTTTATCGCCTACTACGTTTGGCTGACGAGGTACCTGTGGTTGCGTCGCGAGCAGGCCGCCTGCTTTGGCTGGGGGTGCCTGCTGGCCTACCTGTTGTTGTGGCTGCCGTTTGGCAGCCAGAAGGACTTTTACGGTTCGGAACAGGTACTCGTTTCGTTTTATTTGCTCGGACTCGGATTCGGATTTACCGGGTACAGTGACGAACCCGAAGTGATTGATAAGCATCTCGATGAGTGAAGCGTTAGCGATGCCGTTGCCTGTCGTTCATGTCATCTGCATCAAGTGGGGCACCATGTACGGTGCCACCGACGTGAATCGGCTGCACGCGATGGTGCACCGTTTCACAAAACGCCACGAGGTTCGGCTCCACTGTTTCACCGAGGATGCCGGTGGCCTCGACCCGGCTATCATCGTCCACCCTCTACCCGAACTGGAAATCGATCCAGAACGCCATCCCGAGGCCGTGGCGATCCTCGCTCGTCGCAACCTCGCCTACCGGAAAGAGGCCGCGCTGTGCGCCGATGATCTCGGTAATCTCAACGGTCAGCGGGTGCTCTTTTTCGACCTGGACGTGGTTCTTGTCGACGACATCGATGGATTCTTCGAATTCCCCGTGGATGACCAGTTCGTCATCATCAACGACTGGAATACATCAGGAGACCACGTTGGGCAGGCTTCCTGCTACTCGTGGGTGGTGGGGACCCTGGGTGCGGTAAAGCGGTACTTCGAGGACCACCCGCTGGAGATGATCAGAACCTTCGGCACGGCGAGTCAGGAGTACCTCTCCGCGCGGATCATCCTGATGCAAGGGCATCTCGTTTTCTGGCCGGATACTTGGTGCAGGAGTTTTAAGAAGCACTGTCTGCCCCCCTGGTACCTGCGTTCGTACAGGACCCCGAGCATGCCCCCTGGGGCCAAGTTGCTGGCATTCCATGGCTTGCCGAAACCCGAAGACGCCATTGCGGGAAGGTGGGGGCGTCGGCCGGTCCCGTTCCTGAAGCGGGTCTACAAGACCATCCAGCCATCCCCCTGGCTGCGGGAGTATTGGGAGGAGTGACTCCCCTCGGCGGGTTCCTTGTCGCGCTGCGGCTCGTGATCGGTATGGAACCCTGTTACGAAGTCGTTCGCACCTTGGGTCAGAACGGAGAGGCGTGCCACCCATCGGGTCGCTGAAGCGAGGGCATGGGTGGGGCGACACCCGCTTGAGTTTGCTCGTACGGATTGTGTGATCCGCGATCTGCGATCATCCCTCGTCGGGCATGTGGCTGTGCAGCGAGCGATAGAGGTCGCTCTGTTCGAGCAGTTCGGTGTGGCTGCCGGCGGCGACGATGCGGCCGTGGTTCATGACCACGATGCGGTCGGCGTTGGCCACAGTGGAGAGGCGGTGAGCGATGACCAGGGTGGTGCGGCCATGGCGCGCCTCTTCGAGGGCCGCCTGCACCAGCGCCTCGGACTTGCCGTCGAGGGCCGAGGTGGCCTCGTCGAGGAGCAGGATCGGGGCGTCACGCAACAGGGCGCGGGCGATCGCCAGCCGCTGGCGCTGCCCGCCCGACAACTGTGCGCCGTCTTCACCGATGACGGTACTGAAGCCTTCCGGCAACTGCTCGATAAACTCCAGGGCATTGGCCCTGCGGCTCGCTTCGATCAGCGCGGCCTGCTCGACCTCACCACTGGCACCGTAGGCGATGTTGGCCGCGACGGTGTCGTTGAACAGCGTTGTCTCCTGGCCGACGTAGGCGAAACTGCCGCGCAGCCCCGCCAGGGTGTACTCCTCGATGTCGACGCCATCGAGCAGGATGCGACCCGCGCTGGCCCGGTAGAGGCGCGGCAGCAGCTTCATCAGCGTCGACTTGCCGCTGCCCGACGGGCCGACCAGGGCCAC
>CAXMPC010000108.1:0-3351 GCA_964195335.1 uncultured Gammaproteobacteria bacterium
ACGTCATCGCCCTGCTCGCCAGTGCCATCCGCCTGGTCAGCGCGGCCGGGGTACCCTCGGATGAAGCCCACGCTCTGCTCGCCCCGCTGCTGCGGGGCGCGGTCGAGAGTGGGCTGGAACTCGGCCCCGGTGCGGCCCTGACCGGACCGATCGCCCGTGGTGACAGCCGCCTGGTCAAGCGGCAGGCGATGGCCGTCGCGGATCACGACAGCGGCCTCGGCACCCTCTACCGGGCCCTTGGGACGGCAACCCTCGAGCTCGCTCGCGAACGCGGTGAACTCGACGAAGCACAGCTCACAGCCCTCGCCTCGGCACTTGCCACCCCAGATTGACCCCCACCTGGGACTTCAACCAAGCAGCATCTTCGTACCCACGACCAGCAACAACAGCGCAAAGCCGTAGCGCAACCAGCGCGGGTCCACGCTGTGGGCGATGCGCGCCCCGAGAGGGGCGAACAGCACGCTGGTTGCCGCGACGACCAGCCCACCCGGCAGGTAGAGGTAGCCGAGCGCGAGTCGTGGCAAGGCGGGATCACCCAGCCCGGCGACGATGAAGCCGGCCGTGCCGCCCACAGCGATGGGGAAACCGATAGCCGCGGAGGTGGCCACAGCCTGGCGCATCGGCACGTTGCACCAGGCCATGAACGGCACACTCATGCTGCCGCCACCCACGCCGACCAGCGCCGAGATGGTGCCGATCACCACACCAACCGGGGTCATGCCAGCGGTGCCTGGCAATGTCCGCTGGGGCCTGGGAGACCGGCCGAAGGCGAGGTTCGCCGCCAGCAGCAGGGCGAAACCGCCGAAGCTGGTCCTAAGCAGCGTGCCACTCATGGCATCGGCGATGGCCGCGCCCAGCAGCGCGCCGACCAGGATGCCGGGCGTAATGCGACCCACGACCGGCCAGAGCACCGCCCCGCGGCGATGGTGGGCATAGACCGACGACAGCGACGTGAAGACGATCACCGCCAGTGAGGTCCCCACGGCAAGGTGCATGGTGACGGCCGGTGCGACCTCCTCGAGCGACAGCGCGAGAATGAGGGCCGGCACGATGACGATACCCCCGCCGATGCCGAGCAGCCCGGCCATGGTGCCGGATATCGCACCGGTCACGGTGTAGATCAGCAGCAGTTCCAGCAATGTCGCCCTCCCGCAGGACAGTGGCCGGTCGCCGCCCAGGCTGGACCGCCGGCACCGGTCGCGCCACCATGGCCGACCCCACCCCTGCAGAGACCGGCATCATGCCCTACACCCTGACCCGCTACGAGGACCTCGAGGTCGGCCAGCGCGCCAGCTTCACCAAGACCATCACCGACGCCGACCTCGGTCACTTCGTCGCCATCACCGGTGACGTCAACCCGCTCCACGTCGATGAGACGTTCGCCAGCCAGACCTTCTTCGGCGAGCGCATCGCCCACGGCATGCTCTCGGCCTCACTGTTTTCGACCCTGGTGGGCATGCACCTGCCCGGCATCGGTGCCATCTACCGCTCGCAGACACTGGAATTCCTGCGCGCCGTCCGCGTTGGCGACACCCTGACAGCGTGGTTCGAGATCACCGCGGTGGATGCCGCGGCCGAGCGCATCGAGATCGACGCCTGGATCGAGAATCAACATGACCAGCGGGTGATCGAGGGCCGGACGGTGGCCTCCCTGATGCGTCGCTGAATCCGCTTCAGGCCACCTGCGGGTTCGGCACCCGGAAGAAGATTGCGTAGAGCGCCGGCACCACCAGTAGCGTCAGCAGCGTGGTGAAGCCCAGGCCGCCCATGATGGTGATCGCCATGTTGACGAAAAAGACATCGGGCAGCAGCGGGATCATGCCGAGGATGGTCGTCGCCGCTGCAAGCATGACCGGCCGCAGACGGCTGACCGCCGAGTCGATGATGGCGACGTAGGGCGCCTTGCCCTCTGACGCCTGCTGGTCGATCTCCTCGATCAGCACGATGGCATTCTTAATCAGCAGCCCGACCAGGCTGAGCTGCCCGAGCATCGACATGAAGTCGAACGCGCCGCCGGCGCCGAGCAGTCCGGCTACTCCGGCCGAATCGGGATAATTGGGAATGGAGCTGGCGACAGGAGTCGAACCCGCGACCTGCTGCTTACAAGGCAGCCGCTCTACCAACTGAGCTACGCCAGCATGACAGGGAATTCTATGCAGCCCCGCCTGCCAAGGCAATCAGCCGCAGTCGCGGACGTAGCGACCGAGCATCGGGTAGCCCTCGGCCAGCCCCTGCCACTGAGCATCGCTGAAACCCTCTGATGCACTCTCGTCGAGGTCCAGCCAGAACTGGGTCTCCTGGCGGTAGCGCAGCACAAGTCGCGGATTGTAGCCCTGGCCACGGATGCGCGCTTCGAGTTCCTCGGCAGCCCGACGGCCGTGGAAAAACCCGAGGCTGACCGAATTGCGAAACTCGCCGGTCCCGACGACGAAACTGTCGATGCCACGCTGCTGCAACTCGACCATCAGCCCCTGCGCATTGTCCAGGCTCGACTGTGCCGGCAGCAGGACCCAGTAGCCGGAGAGATCGCCGCGACGCTCTTCCGTGCGTACCGTGGCCGCAAGATCAAAACCGTCAAGTTCCTTGATCACGCGCTCGACCAGCAACCGGTCCGGCAGTATGCCCAGGGTGTAGCAGATGGACACTCGGCCGCGCCGTTTGGGCGATGCTGGCGGTTGTGGCGCCGCGGACGGCGCGAGCAGAGCACTTGCTGCATCGTCAGGGTCACCAGCATTTGGCTGAACACCGCCGCCGGCCTCAGGCACCACACCCACCGCAGGCGTGACTGGCGGTGGCCGGCTCGCGGCAACGGCCGGTTGCAACTGAGCCGGATCGGCCTCGGCGAGCAGGGTCAGCCCCGACCCACCGCTGTCGCCAATGCTACCCGGGAGCAATTCCGTATGTTCGTAAGGGCCCAGGACCAGGAAGGCTGCCAGGTTCAGCAACAGCAGCAGGGCGAGCAGTACTCTCATCGCAGATTCGGCCAGGCCTTCCTGGACCGGTTGATCGCGTTCAATCCGTCACCGGCTGCTGGTTGCAGCGGCCGCGGGCCAGTTCCACCAGTCCCTCGAGGACCAGGTGCGGCCGATGCTCGAACGGGGGGCGCAACAACGGCAACAGGGTGACGGCATCGCCACCCGTCAGCACGCCATGTACCTCGCCACCCCAGATGGTGACGAGATCCTGCATCACGCGATCGATAAAAGCGGTCAACTGGTAGCGCGTGCCGGTCCGTACGGCATCACGGGTGTTTGTCGCCAGCGCCAGACCCGTGTCGCTCTCACTTACGCCCTCGCTCGAACCGATCCGACCCGTGCCCTGATCCAGGCTGTCACGGGATAGCGCCAGCCC
>CAXMPC010000109.1:0-3131 GCA_964195335.1 uncultured Gammaproteobacteria bacterium
TGGGCGGTCAGAAATTCAACTACACGCCACTCTGAGTGCCGCCTGGAACCCGCCGACGGCGAATTCCAGAGACTGGCAGCAATACAGGGGCACCTGCCCCCGTATTACCCGGTGGGCGATGTTGCGTCCATGACGGTCAGCGCTCGAATACCGAACGAAAGACCAGGCTCACGCCCTTGAAATCGCCGTTGCCACCGAACCGGTAGGCGAGGCCAACCCGGTCCCACTCCAGGCGCCAGAACTTCAATTTCTCCTTACCCCGGCTGAGCGCGAGCCCCAATTCCCACTCGTCGGCCACCTTGACGCTCGAGCCATTGCCGAAGATGAACTTCAGGTCATCCAGGTAAGCGGTGTAGATCGCGTGCCCGTCCAGGTAGAGCGGGTGACCGCCGAGAAGCTGGTCCCTGAGCCGCCACCGCGACTCCATACCGGCCATGGCCGGTATGGCATCGGACGACTCGCCATCGTTCGGGGTGTAACCGATGTAACCCAGGGAGTTGACCAGCGACCAGTCAGAGCCGTCTCCACCCAGCTGGTACCGGCTCTTGATCCCGGTCCAGTAGATCCATGCCGATTGCGGGCCATCGAGTTCCGTACCCACACCGAGGTAGGCATGCGGCCTGAGTGACCAGCGCCCGGTGACCGGGACCTCCGCCTCGATCCCCGGCACGACGCTCACCGTGCCGAAGTTGTCCGGGTCAATCAGGCCCGGCAGGTCATCGAAGTCGAAGCGGTGCAGCCCCAGGGTCATCGGCAGCCGGAATTCGACGTCGATCTCACGCCTGCCATCACCTCCGAAAAACCGCTTACCGAGCTTCCAGCGCGGCGCGAGCCTGGCGACGAAGACGTCCTGGTCGTCGCGCACCCGGTACCACCCGGTGCCCAGGTACGCCGAGTAGGCCCAGTTGACGAAACCCTCTTCCGGCGCACGGGCCTGGGCGGTCCAGCTCGCGGCGACCAGCAGAATACCCAGTGCATGGCAGATGCAGGTCCGTCTGCTTGTGACTGATTGCCTTGCCATCGGACGTGGATCTCACTTCGTGTGCACGCTTGCCGTCCAGCATAGCCCCCAACAAGGCACTCGCCGACGGGGGGATCGAATCGATCACATTATTCGACGTACACAGACTTGCAACAAAGTGATCCGGCAGGGACACAGACCTGATACACGCCCTGCCTAGGGTAGTGAGCCATCGTAATTCGATCCTGATACGGAGCACCACGATGACCGCGACAAGCACCCGCCACGATCACCCGACCACAACCGCCGCGACCCGGGCCACACGCACCCACCAGCTTGCCGACGCCGTGTTTGCACTCCGCCGGCACGTTGACAGTGTCTCGCGAGACGACTTCGTCGCCGCGATGCGATGCGTGACCAGCGGCGTCAATGTCGTCACCACCGACGGCGAGGCGGGTCGCTTCGGGCTGACCGTCAGTGCCATGACGTCGCTGTCCGCCGAGCCGCCCATGCTGCTCGCCTGCATCAACCGCAACAGCCCGGCATGTGCCGCCGTACGCGACAACGGCCAGTTTGCCGTCAACGTCCTGAAGACATCGCAACGTGAGCTGGCCGACACCTTCGCCGGTTTCCCGGCAGACGGAAAACCCTACGACTTCGAAAGGGCGACCTGGCGCAATGGCCGTCGAGGGGTGCCATTGCTCGAGGACGCGCTTGCCAGCTTCGACTGCGCCGTCGAAGCCGCACACGAGCACGGCAGCCACACCCTTTTCGTCGGCCGCGTCATAGGTGTCTCGGCACGCGACGACGTCCCGCTCCTCTACGGCAATCGCAACTACCTGCGCCCGATCCCTCTACACGACTGAACGATCCGCCCCCGTACTACGGAATCCCTGCGACACCTGACTACTAACGGAGAACCCGCCATGCAACACAACAACGTAACCCCCCTTCCGACCACCACCGACTGGCTCGCCGAAGCACGCTACCTCGGGCCGGCCTTTGCCGATCGCGCCTACGACCACGACCGTGACGGCACGTTCGTCAGCGACAACTACGCCGACCTGCGCGAAGCGGCCCTCTTCTCGGCCGGCATCCCGGGTGAACTCGGTGGCGGCGGGGCCAGCCATGCCGAACTGTGTGGCGTGATCCGTGAACTCGGACGCCACTGCGGCTCGACCGCTCTCGCGTTTGCGATGCACAGCCACCCGGTCGCGGCCAACGTGTTCAAGCACCTGCGCGGCGATGAGAAAGCGACCGCGACGCTACGAAAGATCGCTGCCCACGGGCTGGTGATCGCCGGCACCGGGGCCAACGACTGGCTCGGCTCCAACGGCACGGCAGAAGCCGTCGAAGGCGGCTACCGCGTCACCGCCCACAAGCGTTTCGTCAGCGGCTGCCCGGGAGCCGACGTATTCGTAACCAGTGCCGTCCACGAAAGTAATGACGGTGCCGAGGTGTTGCATTTCGCCGTGCCGTTCAAGTCCGACGGCATCACCATCGTCGAGACCTGGGACACGCTCGGCATGCGTGGCACCGGCTCCAACGACGTGACCATGGCAGCGGTCTTCGTGGCCGAAGAAGCGATCATCGCGCGCCGCCCTGCGGGCAGCTGGCACCCGATGTGGAACGTCATCATCCCGATCGCCCTGCCGCTGATCACGTCGTGCTACGTTGGTCTCGCCGAGGCTGCCGCCGACATGGCGACCGCCAGCGCGAAAGGCAAGCCGTATCTCGCCAAGCCGCTCGGAGAACTGCACAACGAGCTGACCACGGCCCAACTGGCCCTCGACGACATGATCCGAATCACGGACAACTACCGCTTCACCCCTTCAGTCGCCAATGCCGACGCCATCCTGACACGCAAGTCACTCGCCGCACGTGCCGTCAAATCGACCGTGGAGAAGGCGGCCGAACTGGTCGGTGGTCCCGGTTTCTTCAAGGCCCATGCGCTGGAACGCATCGTCCGCGATATCCGCGCGATGCACTTCCACCCACTGCCCGAGGCGCGACAGCAAATATTCAGTGGCCGCGTCGCCCTCGAACTCGATCCGGTCGAGGCGTAACGTCACGACGCACCACCCGGCGCGGTTGCCGACCGCGCCGGGTCGCCCTGCCCCACACTGGCGTCCTGGCGCCGCGACCGGTACCTTTCGACCGAACCGAACCG
>CAXMPC010000110.1:0-6522 GCA_964195335.1 uncultured Gammaproteobacteria bacterium
ACGCAGCAGTTCGCCGCCCCAGGCGGTGCCGTCGTCACCGAGACCAACACCATCGAGTGCAATGCCGAGCACTTCACCGGTGACGCCGTGCTCGGCGGCCACCGCGGCAACATGGGCGTGATGGTGCTGCACGGCCCGGCACGGAATGCCATGTTGTTCCGCAAATCGCTCTGCGAACCGGCTGCTGTAGAAGTCCGGATGCAGGTCGCGGACGACCGCTTCGGGTGTCACCTCGAGGACATCGCATAAATGTTCTACGGTTTCGTCGAAGGCACGACAGGTGGCGGCGTTGTCGAGATCGCCGACGTGCTGTGACAGGAACGCCTCGTCGTCCCGCGTCACGCAGACGGTGTTCTTCAGGTGGCCGCCGACCGCCAGCAGCGACGGCCCGCCGTGCGGCAGCCGGATCGCGCGCGGCACCCGGCCACGGGCACGGCGCAGGAAGGCCGGGGCACCGGCACGCACGCGCACGACGCTGTCGTCGCAGCGGACGCGGATCGGCCGGTCGTGCAGTAGCAGCAGGTCGGCAATGCCGCCAAGCCTTGACGCCGCCTCGTCGTTGTCAATCACCAGCGGCTCGCCACCAGGGTTGGCACTGGTCATCACCAGCGCCAGCGGTTGTAGCCCGTTCAGCCAGTCGCTCGCCGTCGGCTGACCGGCTGCGGCATAGAACAGCAACCAGTGCAGCGGCGTGTAGGGCAACATGGCGCCGAGCCAGCGGATACCCGGCGCAACTCCCGGCAGGACCGAATCGCAGGCCGCTGTCTTGGGCAGCAGGACAATCGGACGCCAGGGCTTTTCGAGTGTGGCGCGACTATCGGCGTCTACTTCTGCCAGGCCTGCCAGCGACGTCGGATTGGCGACCATGATCGCAAACGGTTTCTCCTCACGCCCCTTGCGCGCACGCAGCGCGGCGACCACGTCACCGTTGCGCGCGTCGCAGGCGAGATGAAAACCGCCGAGCCCTTTGAGCGCGATGACAGCCCCGTCATGCAGCCGGTCGACAACCTCGGCAAACGGGTCGGTCACCGGCAACGGCGTACCGTCAGGACGGCACAACGTCACCCGCGGACCGCAGTCGGGACAGGCGTTGGGCTGGGCATGAAAGCGTCGGTCCGCCGGATCAACGTATTCGCTTGAGCAGGCAGGACAGAGAGCGAAGCCGGCCATGCTGGTGTTCGGCCGGTCGTAAGGCAGCGCGTCGGTGATGGTGTAGCGTGGACCGCACTGGGTGCAGTTGATGAACGGGTAGCGGTGACGTCGGTCGGACGGGTCGAACAACTCGGCCAGGCAGTCGGGACAGGTGGCGACGTCAGGCGTGATCGCCGCCTTCGCCACCCCCTCCTCGCTGGGATCGATGCGGAACGCGTCGGCGTCGGGCGCGAGCGGCAGTTTGCCGGTCTCGACCCGGTCGAGGCGGGCCAGCGAAGGAGCCTCGCTGGCGAGGCGCTGGTGGAAGCTGGTGACATCGTCGGCCGCGCCCTGGATCTCGATTCGAACACCGCCGGCGTCGTTCCATACTCTCCCTGCGAGACCGAGTTCACGGGCCAGCCGGTAGACGAACGGACGGAAGCCGACACCCTGCACCTGTCCCGCGACGCGGAGTGCGAGCCGGGTCGCCTGCGGCAGGGCGTGGGCGATGGCCATGCGCTTTCCGGGCCTCAGGCGGCCGGGCTGTCCTCTGCGGCGACAGTGGCGGCGACCCGGTCACGACCCTGCTGCAGCCAGTCGAGCCAGGCACCCATACCGGTGCCGTCGCGGGCGGAGACCTGCATGACCTCGATGTCCGTTCGTACGCGCCTGGCGTAGTCGATGCACTTATCGATGTCGAAATCCAGGTACGGCAGCAGATCGACCTTGTTCAGCAACAGCAGGTCGGCGGCGTGGAACATGTCGGGATACTTGATCGGCTTGTCTTCGCCCTCGGTGACCGAAAGGATCGCCACCTTGTGGTGCTCGCCGAGATCGAACGCCGCCGGGCAGACCAGGTTGCCGACGTTCTCGATCAGGATCAGGCCGCCCTCGAGGGCATCGAAACGCTCGATCGCATGACCGACCATGTGGGCATCGAGATGGCATCCCTTGCCGGTGTTGATCTGCACCGCCGGCGCGCCGGTGGCGCGGATGCGGTCCGCGTCGTTGCTGGTCTGCTGGTCGCCCTCGATTACCGCCACCGGCACCTGTCCCCTGAGTTCCTCCAGCGTACGGGTTAGCAGCGTAGTTTTGCCCGAACCAGGGCTCGAGACCAGGTTGAGCACGAATTGGCGGCGCGCCGCGAACCGTGCCCGGTTGGCCATGGCGTAGCGGTCGTTCTCGCCGAGGATGTTCTGCTCGATGGTGACCATGCGCTCTTGCGACAGTCCCGGGGCGTGAGCACGCGCGGGTCCCTGACCGTAATGCAGGTCGCCATGGTCGTGATGGTGGTGCCCGTGGTCATGGCCATGATCGTGATGATCATGGTGGTGGTGCCCGTGATCGTGCGCATGATCATGGGCCTTGCCCTCCGGCTCGAGCCGGGCGCCTTCGTTCTCACCGCATCCGCATACCGTGCACATGGTGCTACCTCACTCGACTTCGAGTTCCTTGACCCGCATCTCGGTGCCGCCGGTCGCTTCGACCTGGTAGCTGCCGCACTGCGGACAGGCATCGTAATGGTTGCCGATCGTCACTTCCTGGCTGCAGTCGTGGCACCAGCCACGGCCGTCGATCATGATCAGTTCCAGCTTGGCCCCGTCGGCCAGCGTCTCCCGGGTTACGGCGCCGAAACAGAAACTCAACGACTCCGGTTCGACATGCGACAGTCGACCGATCTCGAGCCAGACCCCCTTGACCACGCTGTAGCCCTGGGTCCGGCTGTTCTCCTCGAGGATCCGCAGGATCCCCTCGGCCAGTGACATTTCGTGCACCGTTTCGACCTCGCCTCAGTCTGCACACCGCCACGCGCGTGGACAGGATGTCAGGATACCCGAACCGTGATATCGAAGTGACATTGGTCAAGCTCTGGCCGTGGCTGTCGGGGCCGTCTCGACGACCACCTCGTAGCCGACACAGGGCCACGTCGCCGCCCAGGAACTATCACTGGACGAGTCGTCAGGGAGGACGGACGGGTGCCGTACGTCACCGGCGACAAGGAGCGTGCCGTGCCCGATGCCCCCACCCCGTTCGTCCCGCCATCGATACCGCTCGGCTCGATCGGCCACTGGCTGCGCCAGGGCTGGGCCACCTACCGCCGGACCGTGGTTCCGAGCACCGGTTTCGCCATGCTGTTCGCGATCATCAGTATCGCCGGCCTCTACCTGCTGGCCAAACTCGGCCTGACCCCGATGATCTACCCCTGGGCCGGTGGTTTCATGCTGGTCGGGCCGGCACTGCTGTGCAGTTACTTCGAACTCGCACGCCGCGTCGACGGTGGCGAGTCGCCACACTGGTCGATGCTCTGGCGCGGGTTCGTGAACAGCCCGCCGGGGCTCTGGGTGCTGGGCTTGTTGTCGGCCTTCCTGCTGATGGCCTGGCTGACCGACGCCGCGATCATCTACAGCCTCTACTTCGGCCGCGAACCGGTCTACCTGAACTGGACCGTGCTCTCCGATATGCAGATGCGCGACAACCTCTGGACCTACTTCGTCTTCTGCACCCTGGTCGGCTCGGTACTCGCCCTGATCGTCTTCGCCATTTCCGCGTTCTCGGTACCGCTGCTCTATTTCCACCACCTGGCGTTGACCGTCACCATCGGCCGCAGCGTGCGCATCGTATTCGCCAACCTGGTGACCATGGTCGGCTGGGGGTTGCTGCTGACCGTGGCCATCGTCGGCACCATCCTGCTGTTCATGCCCGCCTTCGTCGTCGTTTTCCCGGTGTTGGCGTTTGCCAGTGAGGCCGCCTACCGTGAGGCGTGTGAAACGCCCGTGACAGTTCCGACACAAACGCCATCAAACTGAAATTTTAGCTGCCGGGTCCGGGGGGCGTACTGCCGGACGCTGCCTGCCTGACTGGTTCCCGGGGTGATGTAAATCACCAGACCGTGCAACTGATCCGTCTAGAATTGCAGTCCGCTGACCACTCGACACACAGGAAGCGTGTCCCGATGAATAATTCGACGTCCACCACTCGACCGCCTTACCCCTTGCGCCGTCACCTGACGCAGACAGGTGTCGGCGTGGCCCTGCTGGCAATCGCTTTCTGCGTCTTCGCTGCGGAATCGGCGACCGGACCGGACTCACCGGACTGGCTCCAGGTAGGCCTGGGCCTGTTCGGCGGCCTTGCGCTCTTCCTGAGTGGTTTGCAGCTGCTTTCCGAGGGCATGACCAAGGCCGCCGGCCAGACGATGCGCCACGTCCTGGCCAGCCTGACGACCAACCGGTTCATGGGCGCGCTCACGGGTGCTTTCGTGACCGGCATCCTCAACTCCTCCACGGTGACCACGCTGCTGGTCGTGGGCTTCATCAGCGGCGGCCTGATGACCCTCTCCCAGTCGGTCGGGGTGATCATGGGCGCCAACATCGGCAGCACCGTGACGGCCCAGCTGCTGGCATTCGACCTGTCAGCCTATTCGCTGGGACCGATTGCCATCGGCTTCTTCATGACATTCACCGCCAAGCGGGAGAAGCCGAAGTACTACGGCATGATGATCATGGGCATCGGGTTGGTCTTTTACGGCATGGGCCTGATGAGCGGTGCGATGACGCCGCTGCGGAGCTACGAGCCCTTCCTGGAGATACTGAAAGGCCTCGAAAATCCCCTGGCGGGCATCCTCGCCGGCGCGATCTTCACCGCCATCGTGCAATCTTCTGCCGCCACCGTCGGAATCGCCATCGCCATGGCGAGCGAAGGCCTGCTCGCACTCCCTGCCGGGATCGCCCTGGCGCTCGGGGCCAACATCGGCACCGCGGTCACGACCGCCATCATGGGCGTCATGAGCAGTAAGTCGACGGAGGCTGTCAGGGCCTCGGCCGTGCATGTCATGTTCAACGTCGTCGGCGTCCTGCTCTGGCTGCCGCTGATCTGGCTGTTGACCGACATCGCCGTCTGGATCTCGCCGGCCAGCCCGGAACTCGAGGGATCCGCCCGGGCTGCGGCGGAGGTGCCGCGCCAGATCGCCAATGCCAACACCTTTTTCAATGTCATCAACACTCTGATCTTCATCGGTTTCACCGGCTGGTTCGCCCGGGCTGCCGAACGGCTGATACCTGAGCGGGTCACACCCGAAGGGGTCTTGATCGAGCCTGAATTCCTCGAAACGGCGGCCCTTGCCGCCCCCTCGCTGGCACTGCAACAGGTGCGTCTTGAAGTCGGGCGAATTGGTCAGATCACCCTCGGCATGATGCACGACCTGCGCCCGGCCCTCCAGAATCGGGATAACAAGATCTTTACTGAAATTGCCCGTAGCGAAGACAAGGTCGATATCCTCGAGGCAGAGATCCTGAACTACCTCGCCAAGTTGCGGCAGGGGTCATTGACGGACCAGGAGAGCCACGAATTCCAGAGCCTGATGATGGCGCTGGACAACCTGGAGAGCCTGGCCGACATCATCAACAGCGACATCGTCCCGCTGGCACGCAAGGCCTTCGAACTCAGGTCGGTCACGGGCGAGGAGACACTGGCACAACTGGTCGAGATTTACGGCAAGGTCTCCGACTCGGTCGAACTGGCGGTCCAGGCCGTCCTGGAAAACGACCAGCATGCGGCCGAATCGGTGCTGTTGATGAAGGACGATATCCGCGATCTCTCCGAGCGCCTGGTTGCACGGAAGGCGGAACAGCTTGCGGCGACAGATCCGGACTACATCAACCTGGTGCGGTTGGAGATGTCGTTCGTCGAACAGATGCGGCGCATCTACACGCTGTCGAAACGGGTCGCCAAGGGGGTGGTGCCGCCGGTACTCGCACACCAGGACTGACCTGGCCGTCCACAACCACGATCCGTGCCGGGGTGAGAAGGCGCCGTCACGTCCGGCCGAGGTACTCCTCGCTGCCGAACTCGCACGCCAGCCGCGCCGTGATCTCCATGATGGTGTCGAGGCTTTGATCGACCCCGGCCTGATCTCCTTCCCTGCGGCACGCATTCATGGCGGACAGGGCGATATTGATCGCCGCGTGGAAGTTGCCTTCCATCACGAACCGCTCGATCCTCTCTTCGTCGGTCTCGTTTTCCATCGCTGATGGCCGTTGGGACACGGCGATATCGCGGAGCCTCCAGCACACGATCGCCAAACGTCCGTTATCCACCACTATAGACACTAAGCCGCAAATCGACGGCTGGAGCCTGGTCTAACCAACAGGATTCCGGCGTCTTACGGCAGTGGCAGCGTCAGAGCGTCAACCGCGCGTACCAGCGTGGCAGCATGCGCGGCAGTTCCAGCGGATCGCGTACCAGTGCGTAGCCGCTGGTGCCGAACAGGTGCGGCAGGTAGTCGCCGGCCCGTTCGTCGATGGTGACGCAGAACGGGCGCAGGCCCTGGCGCCGTGCCTCCTGGATGGCGACACGGGTGTCCTCGACGCCGTAACGCCCCTCGTAGAGATCGAG
>CAXMPC010000111.1:0-6857 GCA_964195335.1 uncultured Gammaproteobacteria bacterium
CATGGGGTCCGTGCTGTCAGGAGGCCAGGCGCGCCAGTGGATCCTGCCGGTAGAACGCCTGCAACTGGACGTAGACCGCCGGGACCAGTTCCATGACGGCATCGGGCGCGGTGAAGAAATGCTCGCTTAGGACGGCGAAAAACTCTTCAGGCGCCTCCGCCGCATACGGGTCGATCCAGGTCGCGCGGCCGCTGCCGACCGCCTGGCCAAGGGCGTCATAGGCGTCCTGAAAATCGTGTTGCCAGGTACCACGATCCATGCCCGGGTGTAACGGCGGGCAGCCGTTGGTGAGGCCGTCCACCTGGTCGAGCTTGTGCGCGATCTCGTGGATTACGACGTTGCTCCCCTCGCCGTACGGCGCGGCCCCTGGCACCGCGTCGGTCCACGACAGGATCAACGGACCGCGTTCCCATGACTCGCCAATGCGGGCGTCGCGCTGTGCGTGCACGACACCGTCTTCGTCCGCCTCCTCGAGGTCGACGACAAAGGTGTCGGGATAAACGATGACGCTGCTCCAGTCGCGCAGCCAGGAGGTCCCGAGCTCCAGCACCGGCAGGCAGGCCTGGGCGGCGATGGCGAGGCGAATGGTGTCGTCGATTTCCAGGCCGCGTGCGCCGCTGAAGCGCTTGCGATGAACGAACAGCGTTGCCAACTCACGCAGCCTTGCCAGCTCGTCGTCGTCGAGGCCGTCGAGCAGCGGCAGTTTCGCAACAGTGTTACGCCACAGGGTGTCGTCGAGCGGGTGGTGCGCGAGGGTGCGTTCACGCTGCCAGGCGCGCAGGCGGGCGAAGGGATTCATTCGGGTGGCTCGGGGACCTGCCGACAGGCCGGTCGCCGGTGCGCGACCGGTCAGGTGCCGATAGCGCGCAGTTTCTCGAGGTGGCGCACGGTATCGCTGCGCAGTCTTGCGGCGATGCGCTCGAACTCCGGTGAACTGCAGGTGACGACATCGTAGAACTTCGACTCGATGATCGAACTCTCGATCTGTCGCGCTGTGGCGACTGCCTCGTCGAGACGGAGTTCCGTGTGGTCGGCGCGCTTCAGCGCCTTGCGCACTTCGCCGACCTCCTGCTCGATGATGTCGCTATCGAATTCGCCGACACCCTCCAGGTGGTGGCCGGCATCGAGCATCTTGCGAATGGCGCCGAGTGCCCCGGCGTGGGTCTGTTCCTCGCGTGCCAGCTGGCGCCAGGCCGGCCCCTCCTCCGGGAAGCGGATGGCGTAACGCTTGTACAGGGCGCCGACGAGTTCTTCCCACTCGATCAGTCGATCGATGATGCGCCGCTGGGCACTGGCAATCTTTTCGCTTATAGACATAACGATGGAAGCCCCCTCTGATGGTACCCACGATAGCGCAGCCGCGGGATGGGTGCCAAGAGCCTGGATTGCAAGCCTTCGAGCCTCGACTAACCTGAAACGTACGCTCACCACTTAGGAATGGGTATGCACGGGCGCGTCCTGGTCGTCGCCGGTTCCGATTCCGGCGGCGGCGCCGGCCTCCAGGCTGACATCAAGACTGTAACCAGCCTTGGGGGCTATGCTGCGACCGCGGTCACTGCGCTGACGGCACAGAACACCCTCGGGGTGCACGGCGTGGTCACGGTCGAACCCGACTTCGTTGTCGCGCAGATGCGTGCCGTGCTCGACGACATCGGCGCCGACTGCATCAAGATCGGCATGCTGCAAAGTGTCCCGGTAATCGAGGCGGTCGCCGGCGTGCTCGAGACTCTGGACGGTATCCCGGTCGTGGTCGATCCAGTGATGTTTGCCAAGAGTGGCGACAGTCTCATCGAGGACGACGCGGCCGACTGCCTGCGCGATCGGCTGCTGCCGCTGGCAAGCGTCCTGACGCCGAATCTGCCCGAGGCCGAGCGGCTTGTCGGGATGACGGTTGAGGACGCCAGCGCCATGGTGGCCGCTGGACTCTGCCTGGTCGACATGGGTGCGCGTGCGGTCGTGGTCAAGGGTGGGCACCTTCCCGGCGAGCGCCTGATCGATCTTCTGGTTACCGCCGACGACGTCGAGCGTTCCGAGACGGTGCGCATCGCGACCGACAGCCTGCATGGAGCCGGCTGCACTCTCGCCTCGGCGATCGCCACCGGACTCGCCCAGGGGCTGGAACTGCGCAGCGCCTTTCACCGGGCACGGCTCTACCTATACCAGGCGATCCGCAACGCCCCCGGTCTCGGTGGCGGTCACGGCCCGCTGGACCACGGCCACGCCATCCCGGCCTACCATCTGTGAGCCTGCCGCCCGAGGTGGGTCAGGGACCACTGCACCCGAAACCACCACCTCCGCCTGAGCCGGTATCGTCGCAACGCTGGCGCATCCGCGCCGTCGCCTCGCTGCTGTTCGCCATGTTGGCGCTAGCCGTCGGTGGATTCGGCTTTGTGCAACTGCTCTCGGGCGGCGCGGTCACCATCCTGCCCAACCGGCCGGAGGTGGTCGGGAGTGATGCGGCCGAGGCCGTGGTGATCTATCTCGGACTGGGTTTCGGCCTGCTCATCTGGGGTGTCTATGCCTGGCGACGCATCCGACACGCTCCATCCTGATCAGTCAGCGCGCCAGCAGCGCCTCGAAATTACCACGTGCCAGTTTGGTGGCGACCTCGGCGGGGAGGGCCGCCATGATCGCCCGCGCCTGGCCGGTGATCGCCGGCAGTTGTGGCCAGCGCGTCGGTGTCCAGGTGTCGCTTGCGAACAGGAAACGGTCACCATGGCGCAGCAGCAGGTCGCGCCAGGCCGGGTCGAGCGCCGATCCGCGCAGGATGTCGCCGTAGCGGTGCGAGAGATCGGCCATCAGGCCCGGGTGGTGCGACAGGACGGCGTCGATCGTGGCGACCGGTTCGCCGAGACCGGCATGGGCCCAGAGGATTCGGACCCCTGGTGCGGCCGCGATCAGTGCCTCAACCCCGGCGCCGTCGGTATGGGCGTGCAGGAACAGACCGCGTCGGCGGGCGAGGTCGATCAGCCGCGCCATCTCAGGCGAACCGACGTCGTCGGCATCGAGGTGAAACTCGCCCAGGCCACGGTAGGCGCCACTCGCGGCGAGGCGTTCCTCGACGTAGGCGAGCACCGCCGGATCGCGATGCCAGCCGCTCATGTCACCGCGATCGCGGTACGGGCGCAGGACCGGGACGATCCGTTCGGGGTCGAGGCGGTGAAGTTCCAGTGTGCCGTCGTCAGGGGTACTAGACACCAGGGCCCGGCCGATGCCCGCCTCCCGGAGCAGGGCCAGCGCCTGTTCCGGTGGCACCGTGTCGTGCGCGTTGGCGCTGTAATGGATATGGCCGTCGTAGAGGATTTCGGCCGCAGTAACAGGCTGCGAGACGATCAGGAGCGGCAGCAGAAGGGCGCGTAGAAGGTGGCTCATGGAAGACTCCAGGCCGGGTTGATCCCGGGCCGCCAGGCAGGCCAGGGCGGGCAGCCAATGACCCATCAACGACATGGGTTTTTCCCGCCGCCCGATTCTGACAAAATACGCCCCCTTCGGTTTCCCGTCATCTACCCGTCATCTACCTGAGGAATCACCTCATGCAGTCGTTTAGCCTCGAGTCCTATGGCATCACCGTCGACCGCGTCCTGCGCAACACCTCGCCCGCCCTGCTCTACGAGGAGGCACTGCGCAATGAGCCCGGTACCGCCGTCTCGTCGACCGGCGCGCTGATCGCCCTGTCCGGCGCCAAGACCGGCCGCAGTCCCAAGGACAAGCGGGTGGTGGGCCATGAGCAGGTCCTGGACGATGTCTGGTGGGGTGACGTCAACGTCAACATGGAAGACCGGGTGTTCGACATCGCCCGGCGCAGCGCCGTCGACTACCTCAGTACCCGCGACCAACTCTACGTCGTCGACGGTTTTGCCGGCTGGGACGAGAAGCACCGGGTCAAGGTGCGCATCATCTGCGAGCGGGCCTACCACGCACTGTTCATGCACAACATGCTGATCCGGCCAACCGCCGAACAGCTGGCCGATTTCGGTACCCCCGACTACGTCATCTACAACGCCGGTCGCTTCCCGGCCAACCCGATGCTCGACGGCGTCGACTCGCCGACCAGCGTCAGCCTCTGCCTGGCGCGTGGCGAATTCGTCATCCTCGGCACCGAGTATGCCGGCGAGATGAAGAAGGGTGTGTTCACCATCATGAACTACCTGATGCCGAAGAACGGCGTGCTGTCGATGCACTGCTCGGCCAACGAGGGCGCCGACGGCGACGTCAGCATTTTCTTCGGCCTCTCCGGCACCGGCAAGACGACGCTGTCGGCCGACCCGAACCGCAAGCTGATCGGCGACGACGAGCACTGCTGGACCGACGACGGCGTGTTCAACATTGAGGGCGGTTGCTACGCCAAGGTCATCGACCTCTCTGCAGAAGCCGAACCTGACATCTACAACGCTATCCGTTTCGGCTCCGTGCTCGAAAACGTCGTCTACGATGCCGGCAGCCACGACGTCGACTACACCAACAGCTCGATCACCGAGAACACCCGTTGCTCCTACCCGGTCGAGTACATCGACAACGCCAAGATCCCAGGCACCGGCGGCGTCCCGGACAACGTCGTGTTCCTGACCTGCGACGCCTTCAGCGTGTTGCCGCCGGTCAGCCGACTCGACCCGGCGCAGGCGATGTACCACTTCATCAGCGGCTACACCGCCAAGGTGGCCGGTACCGAGATGGGCATCACCGAGCCGCAGGCGACCTTCTCGTCATGCTTCGGCGCGCCTTTCCTGGTCTGGCACCCGACCAAGTACGCCGAGCTGCTGGCCGAGCGCATCCGCAAGACCGGCACCAACGTCTGGCTGGTCAACACCGGCTGGACCGGTGGAGCCTACGGTGTCGGCAAGCGCATGAGCATCGCCCACACCCGAGCCATCATCGATGCCATCCACGACGGCAGCCTGATCGACGTGGAGACCGTCGCCGACCCGGTATTCGGTGTCGGAGTGCCAGCCTCCTGCCCGGGCGTGCCCGACGAGGTGCTGGTGCCGAAGAACGCATGGGCCGACAAGGCCGCCTACGACGCGCAGGCGAAACACCTCGCCGGCCTGTTCCATGCCAACTTCGAGAAATACGCCGACCAGGCCAACGAGGAGGTCAAGGCCGCCGCGCCGAAGATCTGACGACCGGACTTCGAGGCCACCGGAGCCCTCCTTCCCGCTTGGGAGGTGGGCTTTTTCGTTTGCGTCTCAGCCGAGGGCGTCGACCGGGATGCGTACGCCGCGACAGCCCCGGTTGAGCACGTGGGTGTAGATCATCGTCGTCGAGACATCGGCATGACCCAATAGCTCCTGAACCGTCCGGGTGTCGTAGCCGTCCTCAAGAAGATGGGTCGCGAAACTGTGCCGGGGGGTGTGACAGCCGACCCAGTTCTGCAGGTAAGCCTTCTCGGTCTGGTAACTGTAATGACGGACGCGGATGGCATCGTGTACGCGATCAGAACCCGGCGTCCATCCGGCGGCCTTTCCATGCTGTTCTCCTTCCTTGGAGGTGACGATCGCATCCGCAAAAAAGGATGATTGAAAGGAAAGGATAGCGCGGCTAGCATGATGTACCACTGGGTGAAGATGTCAAAGCCTAGTTGGTAGAACAAATCCGACAACAGTGTAATCGTAGGATTACAGACCACCGCCGTGTATTACCCTATGATGAGTAGGTAAATTTCGGTGGCAGGTCAGTGACTTGAAAGAGCTCGTTCAATATACCGGCGGCCAAGCGGAACAAAACCGGCGTGAGCCGTATATTTAATTTTAAGCCAATATACATCTGAAAACATCAGGAAAACCAATGCAGAAAAGACATCGAATTCAATTCCCGAAAGATGAGTTAACCAGCATCAATCAAGACGAAGCCTACTTCTATCTTCAAGGATCAGGTGGCAACAGAAAAATAAAGTTCCACGACTACGATGAAATTTATCAAGTACCCGGCCTGTATGAACAAATATTCTATGACCGTCTTAAATGTACATCTCCAAGCAAAGTGGCATCAATTCTCGAATCGGCTGTAAAACAGTACCAAAATAACTTTACTGAGCTTCGTATATTAGATCTAGGTGCTGGCAATGGCATGATGGGTGAGGAACTGAAAAATCATGGGGTTTCTCGCTTAATTGGCGTGGACATAATCCCCGAAGCTTATGATGCAGTAATTCGAGATAGGCCAGGAGTCTATGATGCGTACTACGTTGGGGATTTCACCAAGCTAGATAAAGAGAAAAAAGAGGAGATTGAATCATGGCAATGCGATTGCATGGTAACGGTCGCCGCACTCGGTTTCGGCGACATTCCGGCGAAGGCATTTTTGGAGGCATTTAATACAATTAAGAGTAAGGGGTGGGTGGCATTTAATATTAAAGATACCTTCTTTGATATAAGCGATGAATCAGGGTTTTCAAAAATGATTAGAGAATTGATTTTCTCAAAACATCTTGACATTTACTACATTGAACGTTACCGACATAGATTGTCAATCGAGGGCGAGCCACTGTACTACTTTGCGATAGCAGGATGGAAAACATCCGATGTCCCTGATGACTTCCTAGAGAAAAAAAGCATCATAGCCTAACAAGATTGTCAAGATCGTTCGCTGTCGCTCACTGGGACCTTCGGGTCGTTACGCGCCCCTCGGTCCCTTACAAAAGCGTTAGGCGCAAGAAATACAGCTATTAAGATGAAAGTAAACTCAATATTGAAATTTATGTTTATTCTTGGAGCTATAGTTGATGGCGCAATCGCGGTATCGTGGTTCTTGATAGCATCTGGATGGAAAATTCCAAATATACTAAATGGATATATTGGATCAGGACCGGATTATCAATTAGCGATGTATGGTGGAGCCATGTTTATGGCGGGGTGGGCTGT
>CAXMPC010000112.1:0-2347 GCA_964195335.1 uncultured Gammaproteobacteria bacterium
CGTGGTGCGCGACAACGACCCGCCCCCTGGAGATGCGCTCCCAGGAGGTGTGCCCGGCGGCCGCAGTTCAGGCGGTGCGGGCGAGGTTGGCCCTGGGGTGCCGACCGGTTCCATCCGTGGTCATTCGCTGGTGCCGGGCGGAGCCAGGCCGGTCTCCGAGGCATAGATTCGCTTGAGCAATCCGCGCCACTGGGCGTACTGCATCTCGGCCGAGCCGGTCAGCTTGTGGGTCTCGCCTTCGACATCGACCACCAGCGGTTGCGCCTCGGCGCCGAAAGATTCGCCCAGTTCGGCGATGGCGTCGCTGTGGATGACGGTCTCGGAGTCCATGTCGAAGCCGCTCTTGATGGCATAGGCCCCACCGATGACCATGACGTCGCGCAGTGTGCTGTTGGCCGCGTTGTTGTTCGTGTTGCCCGTTGCCGAAAGGGCGATGGCGCCAATGATCGCGGCCACCCCGATCAGCTTGCGCTGCAGGGCCTCGCGCTCGACCTCGCGCATGGCCTCGGCTTCTGCACTGCGTGATCGGCGCCACTCGTCGTAGGGCGGGTCCATCTCCCGGTAGAAGTTGTCGAAGTGAGCATTGAGGGTGTCCAGCAGCAGGTAGTCGCGCTCACGAATCGCCTGGATACGCTGGTACATCGGGTCGTCGTGAGCGGGCAGGCGCAGCACGCTGCTCTTGCCCCGATTGTCCGTCCGCAGGTAGGAGGCGAACGGGTCGGGCGACATCGCGGCGGCGAACTGCAGGTCGGCGGTACGCCTGATCGCCTGGATCTCGCCTGGCTCCAGGGTGTCGCGGAATTGGGCCAGGTCGTTGGCGATGGTGACGTAGAGCGGCTGGAACGGTTCGCGGTCACCGCGCAGCGCCGTGTCGACCTCCCTGGCACTGATCTCGCTGTAGTAGGTCTTTTCGAACCAGGCGCGACCGGTCGCGTCCATGGCCGAGATCTCCAGCTCAAGCTGCTCTCCGTCGGAGACAAGAATCTTGCCACTGACCACCGTCTCGCCACCTTCGTTGCCGCGCGGGACGACCCGCACCGCGCCCCAGTAGCCAGATTGTTCGACGATATCGCGCAGGTGTTGTGGGATGTAACGCGCCTCCGCCGCCCGAATATCTTCAGAGAGTCCGCGAGCATCGTCCTCGTCCTCGGGCAGTTCGCCCGGATCGAACAGTTCGATCCAGAGATCGAGTAATTCGGCCTCGGGGATTTCGGCCTGCGGCTTGACCATCGCGACCCGGTCGTCGACCTCTCCCTGCAGGCGGAGTGAGCTGCAGCCACCCAGCAACAGGGCGAGCAGGACCAGTCCAAGCGAGAAGTTACGTACCGTCATCAACCGTCTTTATCCTTTATCGGCCGCCGCGGTAGCGACGGTACTCCTCCCAGAGGCGGGCCTTGACCTCCGGGTCCCGTTCACGTTCTGCCGCTTCGCGTAGCTGCCGGGCTACAACATCGTCACCGCTCGGGTCAGGCAGGTCTACCGGTCTTGTCGACTCGGCGGTCTGACCCGATGGCGGACCAAGTCCACCCTGTCCGGGGTCGCCCTGGAGGCTGCCACCGTCAGATTCGACGTCGTCCTCACCACGGCCATCGTTCATCCATGGCGGAAGTCCGCCGGCTCCTCCTTGTTGGGAGGCGCTCGCCGTGGTGCCCTCGGCGGTCTCACTGCCCTGACCCTGTCCCTGGCCCTCACCCGATCCGTCGGTTCCAGAGGCGGAAGCCGAACTGCCCTCGCTTTCTCCTTCACTACCCGAAGATGCCGATGATGACCCGCCTCCGCCAGTATCGCCACCGGTCGCGTCACTGAGTGGTCGGGCTGCACGAACCCGGTCTTGCTCACGCAGCAGCAGTTCGTCGAACTGACCCAGGGAAGCGCCGAGCTCGGCATCAAGCGCCTCGCGTCCTTCGCCGCGTGTCGTGGCACTCGTTGGCGCCACGAGGACGACACTGCCTCCCGGGCCGTTCCCTTCAGGACAGTCAACACCGGCCGGGATCGGCCGCCCGAGTTCGTGGAGCTCGTCGCATCCGGCGGCGACACGCTGTGCCAGGTCGGCCAGGAAGGCCTGGTAATCCCGTTTCTCGGCGGCATCGATGTCACCGCGTTCGATCTTCTGGTCGTACGATTGGTTGGCCACGGTCCAGGCCGCATGATCGGCCTCGAGTTGACCCTCGGCCGTTTCCGCACGTGCCGAGACGGCCACGACAAGCAGCAACAGGCAACTCAATGGACGGATCAGGTCATCCATGGCAGTCAGGGAATGTCCCGGATTCTGGCGGTTTGCATCTGAGACTCCGTTCCAGTGATCAAAGTTTAACCATTCGCGGCCATGGCTGATATTCCCTATTGG
>CAXMPC010000113.1:0-39181 GCA_964195335.1 uncultured Gammaproteobacteria bacterium
TGGGTGGAGAAGACGAGCAGGGCGATCAGCACGGAGAGCATGGGATGTGGCATGGCGGTATCGGTGGTTGGTTGCACGGCCGAATAAGATAGCGCAGAGCCCGGAACGGCGCCAGAGCTGGCGGAAAATAAGGAACGGGCGCCGAGGCGCCCGTTCCGGTTGGAATGGACGGGAATCGGGATCAGCTCGAGACGAACTCCGGGTAGGCTTCGAGACCGCAGTCGGAGATGTCCATGCCGTTGTACTCCTCCTCCTCGGTGACCCGGATGCCCATGATCATCTTGATCACGCCCCAGACGATCAGGCTGGTGCCAAAGACCCAGGCGAATATGGTGCCGATGCCGATCAGCTGGGCGGTCAGCGTCGCGTCGCTGTTGCTCAGGGTGACCGCCAGCAGGCCCCAGATGCCGACCACGCCGTGCACCGAGATGGCGCCGACCGGGTCGTCGATCTTGAGCTTGTAGAGCATGTGATCGAAAAGACCACCAGGATGCCGCCGACGGCACCGATCAATGAGGCGAGGCCGGGGGACGGTGTCAGTGGTTCGGCGGTGATCGCCACCAGGCCGGCCAGCGCACCGTTCAGCGCCATGGTCAGATCGGACTTGCCGAAGCGAATGCGTGCGGTCATAAACGCCGCGACCAGGCCGGCGGCGGCAGCATTGGTGTTGACGAACACCAAGGCCACGGCGTTCGCTTCCTCGACGTACGACACCATCAGCTCGGAGCCGCCGTTGAAGCCGAACCAGCCGAGCCAGAGGATGAACGTACCGAGCGTCGCCAGCGGCATGTTGGCGCTGGGGATGGCGTGCACCTCGCCCTTGGGGCCGTCTTGCCTTTACGCGCGCCTAGCAGCAGCACGCCGGCCAGAGCCGCGGCGGCGCCGGTCATGTGCACCACGCCCGAGCCGGCGAAGTCGAGGAAACCGAGGCCGTCGAGGAAGCCGCCGCCCCATTTCCAGTAGCCCTGGACCGGGTAGATGAAGCCGGTCATGACGATGTCGAACAGCAGGAACGCCCACAGTTTCATCCGCTCGGCCACGGCGCCGGAGACGATCGACATCGCGGTGGCGACGAACACCACCTGGAAGAAGAAGTCGGACATGGTCGAGTAGTAGGGCGCATCGTCACCGCCGGCCAGCACCGCGGACGTGGTGTTGTCCTCGCCGAGCAGGAACGAGATGCCCGGGATGAAGCTGTTGCTGCTGTCGCCGTACATGATGTTGTAGCCGACCAGCAGGTACATGATGCAGGCGATCGATTAGAGCGCCACGTTCTTGGTCAGGATCTCGGTGGTGTTCTTGGCCCGTACCAGGCCTGCCTCGAGCATGGCGAAACCGGCCGCCATCCACATCACCAGGGCACCCGACATCAGGAAATAGAAGGTGTCGAGTGCGTAACTAAGTTCTGTTATCGCTTCCACGGTAGTGTCCTCCGTAAGCTGTTCAAAGAGCCGTCTGTCCGGTCTCGCCCGTGCGATTCCGGATAACGTTGTCCAATGGGATGACGAAGAGCTTGCCGTCGCCGATCTTGCCGGTCTGGGTCGCCTTGCTGATCGTTTCGATCACCAGGTCGAGTTGGCTGGCCTCGATGGCAACTTCGAGCTTGATCTTCGGCAGGAAATCGACAACGTATTCGGCCCCGCGGTAGAGGCTCGGTGTGGCCCTTCTGGCGGCCAAAGCCCTTGACCTCGCTGACGGTGATTCCGCGCACCCCGATCTCCGACAGCGCTTCGCGCGCGTCGTCGAGCTTGAACGGCTTGATGACTGCTGTGACTAGTTTCATGGGGTGTTCCTTGCTGGGCTCCTGTAATAATTGTGGTGACCCCCGTCTCTTTCGAAGGGATCGCTGAGAGGGTACTCGCAGGGGTCGTGCCATAATTAAATAAATTATATAAATCAATTAGTAAGGCGGTTAAAAAAGAATTTATGCTGCATCGCAGCACTGTCATGGCGCGCCGTACTGCAGCGATGCCCCATACAGGTGCACTTGCCTGGTGCCGCGGTGGTTCCTAAAGTGGGCGCACGATCAGTCATGAGACGAGGCGCGGATGTTCGACCCAAAACAGCTCGATGAGATCGCGCGCAAGCTGGCCGAGGCGCTGCCTCCGGGATTGCGCGACCTGCAGAAGGACATGGAGCGGAACTTCCGTGCCGTCCTGCAGAGTGCCTTCACCCGCATGGACCTGGTCAACCGGGAGGAGGTCGAGCGTCTGACTGACATGCTGCTGCGTACGCGGACCCGGCTCGAGGCACTCGAGGAGCGTCTGGCGGTACTCGAAGGAACGGCACCCGAACCGACGACCGCGGCGGGAGATTCGTCCGCCGAATAATGAATTAGCGCCCAGGCCAGGGATCGGCTCGGGTATCAGCAACCCAGGGAGGGGTGACATGTCACTCGCCATCGTCAACACACGCGCGAGCGTGGGTATTCAGGCCCCGCCGGTCACGGTGGAGGTCCATCTCACCAACGGCCTGCCCGGACTCGCCATCGTCGGCTTGCCCGAAGCGGCGGTGCGCGAAAGCAAGGACCGGGTTCGCGGTGCCCTGCTCAGTAGCCGCTTCGACTACCCGGCACGCCGCATCACCGTGAATCTCGCTCCGGCCGACCTGCCCAAGGATGGTGGCCGGTTTGACCTGCCAATCGCCATCGGCATCCTGGCCGCGTCGGGCCAGCTGCCGGATGGGGCGCTGGCGGATCTGGAGTTCGTCGGCGAGTTGGCACTCTCCGGAGTGTTGCGACCGGTGCGGGGGACGCTGGCCGCCTCCATCGCCGCCCGCGATGCCGGGCGCGCGATCATCGTGGCCGACGGCAATGGTCGCGAGGCGGCATTCGTTCCGGGTGCGCAGGTCCATGGTGCGGGGCACCTGCTTGCCGTGGTAGCCCATGTCAGTGGCTTGGAAAGACTGGCTCGAGTCGAGCGGATACAGCCGGTAGCGGACGGCAGTCTCCGGCCCGATCTCGCCGATGTCCGCGGCCAGCCGCATGCACGCCGGGCACTCGAGGTCAGCGCGGCAGGTGGTCACAGCGCACTGTTCATCGGTCCGCCAGGCAGTGGCAAGAGCATGTTGGCGACGCGGTTGCCGTCGATCCTGCCACCGCTGGACGATGAGGAGGTGTTGGAGGTGGCCGCAATCGCCTCGGTCAGTGAAGATGCGGGCTGGCATCCGGAGCGCTGGCGACAGCGCCCGTTTCGTACCCCG
This sequence comes from uncultured Gammaproteobacteria bacterium, assembly GCA_964195335.1. Lineage (GTDB taxonomy): Bacteria > Pseudomonadota > Gammaproteobacteria > QNFN01 > QNFN01 > QNFN01. The sequence continues at coordinate 3,202 of CAXMPC010000113.1, forward strand.
CATCACTCAGCATCCTCCACCGCGCTGGTAGGTGGGGGCAGCCTGCCGCGACCGGGTGAGGTTTCACGTGCACACCGGGGCGTGCTGTTCCTCGACGAATTACCTGAATTTGGGCGACGCGTGCTGGAGATGTTGCGCGAGCCTCTCGAGACCGGTTCCGTGACCATCGCGCGCGCGGCGCGCAGCGAGACATTCCCGGCCGCGTTCCAGCTGGTGGCAGCGATGAATCCGTGCCCATGCGGGCATCTCGGCAGTCCACGCTGCCGCTGCCCCGGGGAAGCGATACGTCGTTACCGTGCGCGGCTATCAGGGCCGTTGCTCGACCGCATCGATCTGCAGGTCGAGGTGCCGCCGGTGGAGGAGTCGACCCTGTTCGCGGCGACTGGTAGAGGTGAAGCGAGCGCCGTCGTTGCCGCGCGGGTGGCGGCGGCACGGTCGTGCCAACTGGCTCGCCAGGGCCGGCTCAACCGTAATCTTGTGGGAGAAGACCTTGAGCGGTGGTGTCGCCTGGGTGGTGGTGAGGAACGTTTGTTGCGAAATGCCATGCGCAGTCTCGGCCTGACGGCCAGGTCGCTGCACCGGGTGTTGCGGGTGGCGCGGACCGTGGCCGATCTCGCCGGGGATGCGGAGATAGCCACCGGACACCTCGCTGAGGCCTTGGGTTACCGACGGCTCGATCGTGTCCAGGGGTGACTGCCAGGTAGATTCGACACGACCATCCGGGCTAGAATTCTCGGCCCACGCGCCCGTAGCTCAGCTGGATAGAGTGTCGGCCTCCGAAGCCGAAGGTCACAGGTTCGACTCCTGTCGGGCGCGCCATTTAATCAGGCACTTAGCCTAATATCCCTGAGCCTGAAGTCCTCACTGGCACACTCTTGGCACAGTGGGGTATGGCTATGGCTACCATCCGCAAGCGTGGTACTCGGTATCACGCACAAGTCCGTAAGTCTGGATATCCATCCACAACTCAGTCCTTTCTGAAGCTGGCTGATGCGAAAGCATGGGCCAGAAAGATCGAATCAGAGATCGAACGAGGCATTTACCTAGATGTCAGTGAGGCTCGGTTGATGAGTGTCACGGATCTTCTGGATCGGTTTGAAAAGGAAATCCTTGGACGCAAGAAGAGTGGAGCATTCAGGAAAAGATCAAGGCTGAAGACTCTGCGACAGGATATGGGGAAGGTAATGCTGTGTGATCTGACAGCCTAATCAGCCATATCCTACGAACACGTAGTACCGAAACGACAGACAATTAAGGCTGGTGCTGGGATGCTGTATCTGCACCTGTCGCCTGAAGAGATGACTGCACGGTGCCAGCCCCGCCCGGCCCCTCCCTGGCGGGGCTGCTTCCACCCCTCAAGAACCCGTCCTCAGAGGCCCTGAGAGGCCCGTCACGGCCCGGTCACCAACGAGGGAATGCACCCTATTGGCGGCGACAAGTATACTCACTGACAGCCTTATTAATCAATTACTTACATAGAAAAGAAGGGCTGTTAATGGAGGGCTGAAACGTCAGCATTTGGCAACATCTTGAGACGGCGCGATAGACAGAATATGGAGAGTTTTGCGACCAGTACGCGCGGGCGCGCACGATCCGAATTAACTTTGCTAAATGTCATTTGCAGCGTAATGGTTTGACCTTGTTTCGGGTCTCCTAGGACAAGCGCAACAACAGCGCGGTAACTACCGACAAGCAACCCTGGAGAGAATCATGAAAAAGTTACTTACGATGGTCGTTATTGGTCTGAGCCTTTCCGGTTTCGCCTTCGCCGACGACGGTAATGTTCCGGATTCCAAGTCCACGATGGGCCAGCCCTATGAAGGTACGGTGCTTGGTCGTGCCGGGTACCCAGAACCGACGCCGACGATCAACATGGAAGCGGTCGCAAGTGAGCTGGGTTCGGTGCAGGATTCACTGGACGCCAACAGCTAGTGCACCAGTAAAACCTATCGGCGCTCCACACCGAAGTGTGGTTGCGTCGGTCCCGAGGGGCCCTGCGGGGCCCCTCTTCTATTTAGGAAGGTTTAGCTGCTGAACTACAGCAAAGCATAAGCAGATACATTGAAGGTCAATATTATTGCTGACCGCAGGTACCTTAAGCCTAAGGATTTTGATCAGGGCCGGTAGACGATACCGTGATCGGCGATTAATTCCCCACCTTCATCAATAAGCATTACGCTTTTCGTGTCGTCAGGACTAACGATGAAAGTCACTGGGCTATCTGACTTGAAATTGCGGATAAAGTACTTCCAACCAAATCTCTCGTAATTGCCGATAGTCATCAGTTGCTGCTCAGTAAGGATGCGACGCAAATGGTTCAAGCTTCGAGTTATGACGTCACGCCGGTCGTGATGATCAGAGCTGTGGCGGTCACTACTGTCAAAAAACTGGCTGTCTACATCGGCGGTCAACCTAGCATCATTCATAGTGGCCCTCTCATTATTCTTGAATGAAGTTGCGCACTACCGATTATTACAGAATATTGATATATGTCAATTGTCTTTTGGCCCATGAGAAGTCCAATCAACAACACAGAGCAGACGCTCTCAGAGGCCCTGTACGCCCCTATCTCAATTACTGAATACTTGGCACAGTAGTGGCACAGTTGGAGGAGTTATCCACAATGTTTGATAACATCACCATCTGGTCATAAATCAGCCAATATGCTAGGCTATCTTACTGAAAGAACGAGGATTTCTAGCTCAACTGGATAGAGTGTCGCAAGGTCGGTGACGATCGCCAGAATTGGCGTGAGTCGCCCTCCGAAGCCGAAGGTCACAGGTTCGACTCCTGTCGGGCGCGCCAATTCCCTCCTTGTCTTTAAACGCCCCTCCGGGTGACCGGTCGAAACGGTCGCGCCAGTCGCGTGCTGATATCCGATCGGCTGGCGGGTTATCCATGTTCGTAAGGTTCACGCATCGAGCCGAACACCGGAGCGAGTGGGTTCATGGGCCGACCGCCGGCCCGGTACGAGCCGGCAGGCGTGGCGATCAACTGCTATAGATGGCCATGACGGGAAGCACGCCCGCGATGCAACGGTATAGACATGGCAAGCTACTGCAGGGTGTTCCACTTCGAGTTCAAGCCCGGAAATGGCGACGCGGTTCGCACCCTGGCACGCCAGGCGCAGGAGGTCATGCAACGGCAGCAGGGATTTCGCGAGGTCACCTTCTTCGCCGACTACGAGAACGGCCAGGGTGGGGCGATGAGTCTTTGGGACTCGCCCGAGGCGATCGAGGCGTACATCAGGGGATCGAGTGGGCTGATGCGGGTGGCGACAGCCGGGCTCTTTCTCGGGGCGCCGAAGACGGTCGTCGCCGAAGTGATCGATATCGACTGAGCCGAATGACTGAGCCGCACTGATTCCCTAGGCGCTGCGTATTCTGTCCCTGTTCCGGATCGACTCGTATACTGTCGCAGTCCCGAGCAGATTGCGTCGAGTTGATGCAGCAACCGGAAAAATTTCAGACCTACGCCTACTTCGCCATCTGCATGGCGGTAATCCTGGCCCACGAGCTGATCTACAGCCTCTACGCCGGGACGGGTCGGTTCGTCGACATCGCGTTGCAGATGGCCGGACTGTTTGCCGTCGCCGCCTTCATCGATTACCTGGTGGCCCCGCGACTGGCAAATGTGACACCTTTCGCCCGTCGCCGTTGGCTCAGTTTCGGGCTCGATATCGGACTCTACCTGCTGGTCGGTACCGGGCTGTTGCTGATCGAGGCCCTGTTTCTCGATCACGACTACGGCCAAGAGATCGACGTGGCGCTCGGCATCGTCGTCTTCGGTTACTTTGCCGCGATCGACAATGCGCTCACCCGTCAGCTGGGCTGGTTCCGTCGTGGCGAAGTGAGTGTCGATGGCGGCTTCACCCTGGTGCCGATGGCACACAAGTTCAGTGTCGTCATGACGCTGACCATTCTGATCCTTGCGACCACGATCTCGCTGAGCAGTTACCGACTGATCCACAGTGGGGTGGTCGACCGACCCGACCAGCTGCCGTTGCTGTTCCTGATCGAGGTGATGTTCATATTCGGTGCCCTACTGGCCCTGCTGCTGCGGCTGATCAACAGTTACACACGCAACATCCACGAGTTCCTGCAGGCGCAGATGGATGTCCTGCGCAGCATCCAGAAAGGCGACCTGGAGCAGCGCGCGCCGATTATGGCCCAGGACGAGCTGGGGCTGATGGCGGTGCAGATCAACGCCATGATCGAGAATCTGCGTGACCGCGAACGCCTGCACAAGACACTGGAGCGGGTGGTCGGTTCGAACATCATGGAGAAGCTGCTCTCGACCGATGACGAAACGCTCAAGCGCGGTCAGGAGGACGATGTCGCGATCATGTTCTGCGACATGCGCGATTTCACCAGCATGAGCGAGGCGGCATCAGCCGAAGAGGTGATCATCTTCCTCAACGACTTCTTCTCCGACCTGAGCGAAATCGTCGCGCGCCATGGCGGCACCATCAACAAGTTCATGGGTGATGCGGTACTGGCCGTCTACGGACTCGAGAGCGAGAGCAATCCGGTCGAGGACGCCGTACGCAGCGCGCTGGAAATCCTCGATCACACACGCCAGTTCACGCTGCCGGACGGGGGGCATCCCGACATGGGCGCCGGCATCCACTACGGTACAGTGATGGCCGGCACGATCGGCTCCGAACAGCGCTATGAGTACACTTTTCTCGGCGACACGGTAAATACGGCCAGCCGGCTCGAGGGGCTGACCAAGCGTCTCAAGTACCGGATCGTCGTTTCCAGTGACGGTTACCTGCAGCTGCCGGACGAGATCCGCCACCAGTTCAATGATCTCGGCCTGCAGCGGGTGCGCGGCAAGTCCGAGCCGCTCCACGTTTTCGGCACCGAGCCGAATATCGTCGATAATTGAAAAACGGTTGAGCGAGAGGCGGCAGGCGCGGGTTCAGAACATGAACTCGCGGAGCATGTACTTCTTCAGGTCAATGCCGTAGGCGTTCGGCTGCAGCACCCGGCGAATGGCGAACTTCTCGCTTTCGGCGAGACCGCGGTAGTGGCGCAGGTTGATGATTCGCGGCGGGTAGACCGGCTGCTTGTCCGGATCTCGCACCAGCATCAGTTTCGGCAGCAGGTGGTGGTCGGGTTCGACCGAAATCACCACACCGACCTCGCCAGAACCGAGCTCGACGACCGTGCCGACCGGGTAGATCCCAAGGCACTGGATGTAGCGCTCGATCAGTTCGCCGTCGAAGAAGACGTTGCGGTACTCGTACATGTTCTTCAGCGCGTCGGTGCTGTTGATGTAACGCTGCTTGTTGGCGACGTGGGTCAGACGGTCGTAGACATCGATGATCGAGACGATGCGCGCGGAGTGGCCGATGTCCTCACCCTTCAGCCCGTTGGGGTAGCCCTTGCCGTTGACCTTCTCGTGGTGGGTCAGGGCGATATCGACGGCGCTGGTCGGGATGCCTTTCATGTCTTTCAGGATGTCGGCACCGTGTTCGGTGTGGCGCTGCATCTCGTGGGTTTCGTCGGGGGTCAGGCCGTAGCGCTTCTTCAGAACCTCTGCCGGCACACGGGTCTCGCCGATGTCGTGCAGCAACGCGCCGAGACCGAGTTCCTTCAGCGGGTCGACGCCCATGCCGAGGAAGCGTCCGAACGCCAGCGCCAGCGTGCAGACGTTCATGCTGTGGGTGATCTCGGACTCGTCGAACGCCTTCAGGCTGCTCAGCAACACCAGGGCGTCCGGGTTGCGGATGATGCTGCCCATCATGTCCGAGACCACGGTCTTGGCCTCTTCGCTGTCGAGCGCCTTGCCTAGGCGGATGTCGGAAAAGATCTTCTCGACGTAGTGCTGGGCGTCCGAGTGGATCTCCTCGGCATCCTCGATCTCGTCCTCGAAACTCTTGAGGTAGGGCTTCTGGCCGCTGATCTTGGGGGCTTGGGTGCCGTCACTGGACTTGGCCAGCAGGCGCTGGCGGATCTTGGGGTCGGAGAGCTTGCTCTTTTCCAGGTCGACGTAGACGAAGGAGCAACTCTTCTGTACGTCCTCGAGCTCGGCCTTGTTACCGATGATGAAACCCTGGAACAGGAAGTGACTTTCGAGCCACGGCCGATCGAGCTCGGCGATGAACATGCCGAGTTCCAGCTCTTTGCTATCTACCTTGATTCGCATCGATGGCAGGCTGCTGGGATGGTGGATCCTTCCAGATTGGAGGGTCATTGTACTGTGACCGACCCTGTCGAGGTAGGGGCGTGTATCGGAGTGATGCGCGGTCGCGTTGACCGTGGTCAAGAGGTCGCTTGGTGAGGCTCCCCGGCAGCTAGTGGGGTCGGCCACGACGGCTGATGTGGCCGAGCTTGGCACGCTGGTGCAGGCGGTAGAAGCCGCGCAGCTCGCGTAGCAGCGCACGTGGCTCGCTGCGATTGAGGTGGCGCTGCTCGAGGTGCGTGCAATAGACGGCGGCGTAGGTGCTGGCGCGGTGGTAGCGCTGGCGCATGGCATGGTCCAGGCCGGGAGCGATCCGGTAGTGTCGGAACAGCCTTCGATGCAATCCCCGTGGGGCGTGGCCATGACCCTGGCGTGCGGCGAGCAGCAGGGCGATGATGTATTTGTCGATCTCCGCCTGCAGTTCCAGCTCGAGACCGGTCACCGGTCGATCGCGAGCTGCGTGCCAGGCGACGCAGAGGAAATGGCTGACCCCCTCGATGACCAGGCAGAGGTCACTCAGGTTGCCGTCGTGGAGGCAGGTCAGTGGGTCGTCATCACGCAGCCGCTCGAGCAGGCCGGAGGAAAAATAGAGCCCTAACTCCAACACGGCACCCTCTTCGCGCACCAGGAGCTGTTCCTCGGGTGGCTGGGGCGGCGGGTCATCACCGGTCGTGGACAGGGGCGTGTCGGTGACCAGGAACTGCTCGGCACGGCAGCCGGGGTCGATGGCGTAAATCCGCTCCAGGTGACGCTGGATGGTACTGACCTGGGGCGCCACTACGAAAGCTTCAGTGCGCGCGCGTGGTCAGGCCGGCATTCGGCTCGATACCGAGCTTGCGCAGGCGCTGCGCGAGACGTGGGCTGCCGGTACGGAGCCAGAGTTCGTAGAGTCGGAGCAGGGTGCGCCGCTCGCGGGCCTCGATGGTTTCGCTGACTTCCCCGAGGACATCGACGAAGGGGGTGAATTTCTCGGCCAGCTCGCGGTAGATCGGGCGCAGCGCCCGCCCGCGTGGTGACCCGTCGAGGTTCTCGGCCAGGTGCCCGTAGGCGCTGCCGCCCATGGCGATGTAGTAGTCGACATCGACCGCCTTGCGATCGAGGCTGTCGGCGAAGAAGCCGGCGATGAACAGGGCGACGTCTCCCAGTCGTCGCAGGGTCGCCTGGCGGTCGCTGGCGTGGTGACTGTGTACGGCGTCGGCGTAGAGGAAGGCGAGTGGGCGCAGGCCGATGCCGTCGTCGGTCTCCTCGAACAGGTTCTCGGCATGGATGAAATGGGTCAGCAGGCTGACCAGGTAATAGATGGTGTCGTCGTCGGCCTGGAGCCTCTGACGATCCATCGCGGCACCGACACTGGCCTGGAAGAACTCGGTCGGGGTGGTGTCGGTAATCAGTCCGGAAGGCGTTTGACTCGGCATGCGAACGCACCTCATTTGGGCTTGGCGAGCGGGCTGGGCAGGGCGCCCGGTTGCCTTGAGTCTAGGCAGACGGGGTGGCGCCGGTCACGTCTATCCGGCGGCGCGCATGTGTGCGATTATTTGACTCTTGTCATTAATGGTGGCGTGCCCGAACGGCATGCGCCGCCGATCCCGCCGCCTACGTCTGCGGCAGATCAAGCCTGGAAGTGAGTCCTGAGCCGGGTAGACCCGGCGGCGGGGCTCTGCCCCGCCGCCGCTTCGACAGAGTCAGTTGGCGGCGCTCGCCTGCTCGTCGGGAATCTTGGGCAGGCGGTGAGCGATGCCCTTGTGGCAGTCGATGCAGGTCTTGCCCTCGTCGAGGCCGGTGACATGCTGGTCGAAGGCGCGCCGACCCTGGCGGGTCAGGTCCATGTAGTCGTAGTCGTGGCAGTTACGGCACTCACGCGAGTCGGTATTCTTCATCGTGCGCCAGACGTTCTGGGCCAGCTGCAGCCGTTTGGCATTGAACTTCTCCGGCGTGTCGATGGTGCCGAGAATCTTGTGCAGCACTTCGTTGCTCGCCTGGATCTTGCGGATGATCTTGTGCACCCACTCTTTCGGCACGTGGCAGTCCGGGCAGGTGGCGCGGACACCGGTGCGATTCTCGAAGTGGATGGTGTCCTGGTACTCCACGTAGACGTTCTCTTCCATCTCGTGGCAGGAGATGCAGAAGGTCTCGGTGTTGGTCCACTCCATCGCCGTGTTGAAACCGCCCCAGAAGACGATGCCGAGGATGAAGACGACGACCAGGGTGCCGAAACCATAGGCCCGGCCCTTGCCGGGCGTGGCGGTACGTTCCGAATCAGTCATGACTGAGTCCTTTCTGTTCCGTGACGCGGACGGGTGCCGCGGCTCAGCGACCGGTCAGCGCATCGACCGGACGGAATGCGTTGTCGACCAGCGGGTGAGCGTCGACCTGCGGCACGTGGCACTGGGTGCAGAAGTAACGGCTGGCGGAGACATTTGAGAGCTCCTTGCCGTCACGGTCACGGAAGTGGGTCAGGCTGATCTTGGTCGCCTTGGCCGTCCGATATTTGTCCCAGCTGTGACAGGTCAGGCACTTGTTGCTGTTGGCGTTGATGATGTAGCCGTCGATCTCGTGCGGGATCAGCGGCGGTTGCTGAACGTAGGTGCGTTCGAGCGGAGGCCGCTCCTTCATCATCGGTTTGAAGTCGTGGACCTGGTTGGTCGAGTCGAGTGGTGCCGCACCACGCATCGGGGTTGCCATCTGCGCGGCGAGGATGCCAGGGAGTGCCGAGGCACCGAAGGCCAGCAGCAGGGTCAAGGCAGCGGTCCTCTTCATGACGAAGCCTCCATCTTGTTGTGAAAACGGGTACCGAAATGGAACACGGACTGGTCGCATACATCGATGCAGCGACCGCAGTTGGTGCAGTTCATGCCGGTGATGACCGGGCCGAGACCTTGCTCGTCCCCCTTCAACGCTGGCTGGATCACCTGCGGCTCGGGGCAGACACGGAAACACTCCATGCAGTCGTCACAGCGTGAACGGTCGTCGGCGCGCACGCGCACCACGCTCCCCGCGCCGAGCAGGCTGTAGGTGGCTCCCATCGGGCAGAGGTGGCTGCACCAGCCACGTTGGGCCACCAGCAGGTCGAACAGGAATACCGCCAGCAGCACCAACCAGGCGAAACCGAAGCCGAAGATCAGTCCGCGCTGCAACATCGATACAGGGTTGACCCATTCCCATACCACCACTCCGGTCACGGTGGTTGCGAGGAGGAGTGTGGCGAGCAGCCAGTAGCGGGTTGTGCGTGACAGGCGGGCGCGGGGACGCAGGTCGAGCTTCTCGCGCAGCCAGGCGGCGGTGTCGGTGACAATATTGACCGGGCAGACCCAGCCGCAGAAGGCGCGACCGCCCACCAGCAGGTAGAAGGCGGCAACGATGGACGTACCGAGCAGCGCGGTAGTTTCGGGCAGGTGCCCGCTGGCCGCTGTCTGCAATAGCAGGAACGGGTCGGTCAGTGGCAGCAGATCGAGGACCAGGTTCGATGACAGGTTGCCTTTGACGACCCAGATCTCCGCCCAAGGGCCGAGCAGGAACAGGCCGAGGATGCCGACCTGGCTCAGTCGGCGCAGGAGCAGCCACTTCCAGCGCCAGCGTGGTAGTGCCATGGTGGTGGACAGGGCGGCGGTATTCATCGCAGCCCTCCACTGGCAGGCATCCGGTCGGGCAGGTCGATGATGTTGTCGAGCAGCGGCTTGCCCGCTTTCTCCTGCTCCTCCCAGCCGAGCCGGTAGTGGCTGCCGAGTTGCCCTTTGGCCAGCGCCATCGGGACGACCTTGATTGCCGCTTTCTCGAGCACGCAGGCGGCCTCGCACTTGCCGCAGCCGGTGCAGGCCTCGGAGTGGACGGTGGGCAGGAAGCGGGCGTGCTTGCCGGTGCGGTCGTTGTGGTCGAGCTCCAGGGTGATTGCCTCGTCGATCAACGGGCAGACTTGGTAGCAGACGTCGCAGCGCAGGCCGAGGAAGTTGAGGCAGGTCTCCTGGTCTATCAGCACCGCAAGGCCCATGCGCGCGTCGTCGATGTCGGTCAGTTCGGGATCGAGCGCCCCAGTTGGGCACGCCTTGACACAGGGAATGTCCTCGCACATTTCGCACGGTACCTGGCGGGCTACGAAGTAGGGGGTGCCCACCGCGACCGGTTCGCCGAGGCGGGCGAGATCCAGCGTGTCGTACGGGCAGTCCCGGACGCACAGGCCGCAGCGGACACAAGCGCCGAGGAAGCGCTCCTCGGCGAGCGCACCCGGCGGCCGCAAGGCCTGCGCCGGCAGGGCACTGGCCGTGGTGGCATAGAGCGTGACCCCGCCGCCGAACAGTGCCGTCCCGCAGGCGGTCATCGCCATTTCTTGCAGGAAACGCCGGCGACCTGGGCTCTGCGGCCCCGGTGCCGGTTCAGCATGCTGCTCGCGGGTCATCGCCGTGGTCTCTCAACCGGCCTCGCTCACGCCTTGACCACGCGCACCGCGCATTTCTTGTAGTCGGTCTCTTTCGAGAGCGGGCAGGTGGCGTCGAGGGTCAGCTTGTTGACCAGCCGTCCGGCATCGAACCAGGGGATGTAGATCAGTCCCTCGGGCGGCCGGTTGCGGCCGCGGGTCTCGACCCGGGTCTCGACCTCGCCACGGCGGGTCTGGAGCTTGACCGCCATGCCACGCTTGAGGCCGCGTTTCTTGGCGTCCACGGGGTGCATGAAGACCACCGCATCAGGGAAGGCGCGGTAGAGTTCTGGCACCCGTCGGGTCATGGAGCCGGAATGCCAGTGCTCGAGCACCCGGCCGGTCACCAGCCACAGGTCGTACTCGCTGTCAGGCGACTCGGCCGGCGGCTCGTACGGCAGCGCGAAGATCACCGCTTTGCCGTCGGGCTTGCCGTAGAAGCGTACGCCTTCGCCTTTCTTGACGTAGGGGTCGTAGCCCTCGCGGAAGCGCCACAGCGTCTCCTTGCCATCGACCACCGGCCAGCGCAGACCGCGGGCCTGGTGATAGGTGTCGAAATCGGCGAGGTCATGCGCTTTGCCGCGGCCGAAGCCGGCGTACTCCTCGAACAGGCCCTTCTGCACGTAGAAGCCGAAATGCTCTGACTCATGGTTGGCGTAGACGTTGCCCGACTGGTCGGTGACGGTGCCGGCCTGGTAGGGGAACTTGTCGACCTGGCCGTTGGCGTAGAGCACGTCGAACAATGTCTTGCCCTTGTACTCCGGGGCCTTGGCCAGCAGGTCATCGGACCAGACCTCCTCGACCTTGAAGCGCTTGGAGAACTCCATCAGCTGCCAGCAGTCGGACTTCGCCTCGCCCGGCGCCGACACCTGCTCGTGCCAGAACTGGGTGCGGCGCTCGGCGTTGCCGTAAGCGCCTTCCTTCTCGACCCACATAGCGGTCGGCAGCACCAGGTCGGCGGCCAGCGCGGAAACCGTCGGGTAAGGATCTGAGACGACGATGAAGTTGTCAGGGTTGCGGTAGCCCGGCAGCGTCTCCTCGTTCATGTTCGCCGCCGCCTGGACGTTGTTGTTGCACATCACCCAGTAGGCGTTGAGCTTGCTGTCCTTGAGCATCCGGTTCTGCAGCACGGCGTGGTAGCCGACCTTGGCGGGAATCGTTCCCTCGGGCAGTTTCCAGGCCTTCTCCGCGTAGTCGCGGTGCGGCTTCTTGGCCACGACCATGTCGGCCGGCAGGCGGTGGGCGAAGGTGCCGACCTCGCGCGCGGTGCCGCATGCCGAGGGTTGGCCAGTCAGCGAGAACGGGCCGTTACCCGGTTCGGAGATCTTGCCGGTCAGCAGGTGAATGTTGTAGACCATGTTGTTCGCCCACGATCCGCGGGTGTGCTGGTTGAACCCCATCGTCCAGTACGAGACCACCTTGCGGTTCGGATCGGCGTAGAGCTCGGCCAGGGCCTCGAGGTCTTTCGCGGGCACGCCGGAGAGTTTGCTGACCGAGTCAACATCGTATTTGGCGACGAATGCGGCAAACTGGTCCATGTCGATTTCGCTCGATCCGCCGGCCTTCTTGGCGTTGGCCGCCTTCTGCTCAAGCGGATGCTCGGGGCGCAGCCCATAGCCGATATCGTCGTTGCCTTTGCGGAAGTTGACGTGTTTGGTAACGAATTCCTGGTTCACCTTGCCGTTTTGGATGATGTAGTTGGCGATGTAGTTGAGGATTGCCAGGTCGGTCTGCGGCGTGAAGACCATACCCAGGTCGGCGAGGTCGAAATTACGGTTGCGGAAGGTCGACAGCACCGCCACCTTGACGTGCGGCGCGGTCAGGCGCCGGTCGGTCAGGCGTGACCAGAGAATCGGGTGCATCTCGGCCATGTTCGCGCCCCATAGCACGAAGGCGTCGGCGTGCTCGAGATCGTCATAGCAGCCCATCGGTTCGTCGATACCGAAGGTACGCATGAAGCCTACGACAGCCGAGGCCATGCAGTGGCGTGCGTTGGGGTCGAGGTGGTTGGAACGAAAGCCGGCCTTGTAGAGCTTGACCGCGGCGTAGCCCTCCCAGACCGTCCACTGACCGGAGCCGAACATGCCGACCGCCGGCATCTCTTCGCTGTTGCGGGTCTTGGCGATTGCGGTCTTCCATTTCTCGGCCATGATGTCGAACGCCTGGTCCCAGGTGATCGGCGTGAACTCGCCTTCCTTGTCGAACTGGCCGTCCTTCATGCGCAGCATCGGCGTCGTCAGCCGGTCGCTGCCGTAGAGGATCTTCGACAGGAAGTAGCCCTTGATGCAGTTCAGGCCGCGGTTGACCGGGGCCTCGGGATCCCCCTGGGTGGCGACCACGCGGTTGTCCTTGACCCCGACCAGGACGCTGCAGCCGACGCCGCAGAACCGGCACGGGGCCTTGTCCCAACGGATGTCGCTTTTGCCGGCCGTCATGGCCGCTTGCGCGCCGGGAATGGTCACGCCGGCCGCGGTCGCGGCCGCGGTGATCGCCTGGGTCTTGATGAAGTCACGCCGAGTCAGTTTCATGACCGCCACTCCTTAGGTTTCTGATTCGTCATCGCTGTACTGGAAGGTAATTGCCGCGGAGATCACACCCTTGGTTTCGTGGATCGCCATCAGCGTATCGGCCGTCACCTGGGACACGTCGTGTTCGACGGTGACGACCAGGCGACCGTCGTCGGTAGCCGCGTGGATTTCGACGCCGGGAAGAGCGAGCAGCTGGCCGGCGATCTGTTCCCGGTCACCCGGGCGGGTATGGACTACAAGGCTCGCAAGGTTCATGCGGCAACCTCCGTACTGGATTGAGGAAGGATGCCGATCCGGATGGCCTCGACCGGGCACGGGGCCACGCAGGCGCCGCAGCCGGTGCAGGACACGGTATCGATCATGGGCAGGTCGCCACGGGCAGCGCCGGGAAGGAACGCCACGGCCTCGTGCGGGCATGGATCGACGCAGGCGTGGCAGTGCACGCCCGTGGCCTCTATGCACTCCGGGGCGACCTCGGCAACATAACTCCACGGGGTGGTGTCGGGCGCCATGCGCCGAAGTGCGGCCGGCTTGCAGACCGTGACGCAGTCGCCGCAGAAGGTGCACTCGCCGTGCTTGAAGTCGACGACCGGAAAACCACCATCTCCCGTCACCAGGATCTGCTCGGGGCAGGCCGGCAGGCAGTCGAGGCAGCGGGTGCAGTCGTCGTGGAACCGCGTCGTCGCCCAGGGCGGGCGCACGGGCTGGCGACGACCGCGCGGGTCGGCTCGAAACAGCTGACGACGGGTTGTAGTGAGTGCCATCCTGGCGCGTCCTGATCCTATTCGGTCGAGGCAGCAGCGTACGTGTACTTCCTTGTACGCCGTCGGGGGTTGAATTCATTGACCATCATCAAGGCGTACCCGCGGTTCATCGACCGTTTTCGCCCTGCCCACAGGGCAAAGTCTAGACGAACTTGCTGCCATGCACCATCAGTAATCATCCCTACAAAAACAATACCTGAAGCATGATGACCGGCCCCTCCGAGAAGGCTGGACCGGGAGGCTCTCAGTGCGCGCGATGGCCGGCGAACGCCATCCGGTCGAGGTAACCGAGCAGCAGCGCCGAGAAGACGAAGGTCATATGGATGATGACGTACCACATCAGCTTATTGTCGGGGATCTGCTGTACGTTCATGAAGATGCGCAGCAGGTGGATCGACGAGATGGCGACGATCGACGCCGCCACCTTCAATTGCAGCGTGCCGGCGTCGTACTTGCCGAGCCACTCGAGCTTCTCGCCACCCTCTTCGACGTCGATGCGCGAGACGAAGTTCTCGTAGCCACTGAACATCACCATGATCAGAAGCGAGCCCACCAGGGTCATGTCGATCAGCGAGAGTATGGTCAGTACCAGGTCGTTCTCGGCCAGTTCGAAGACGTGCGGAAGCATGTGCAACGCTTCCTGGAAGAACTTCAGGCCGAGCGCGAGCAGCGCCAGAGACAGTCCCAGGTAGAGCGGCGCCAGCAGCCAGCGAGTGGCGTAGAGGGTGCGCTCGATGAGGCGTTCCAGCATCGTTCGGTTTCAGGGCCGGGGGTGGGGGGCGCCATTCAAGACCCATCTCCAGGGGCGGCCTAGACCGGATGCCGGGTTGGGCAGGATCAAGGTGATCGTTATGATGCGGACAAAGACGGTCCATCGAGGCCGCGTAGCGGAGATCCACCGGAGGAGGCACCCGATGACCAAACCGCCATTCGCACCACTGGATTTCGCTCCAGCCGCGGTCGAGACCGAGACGCTGGACGACGGCAGCCTGGTGCTGCGTTCACCGCAAGCGCTCGGGGACTTCCCGCCCAAGCTCGGTCTGCTGCTGGAGCAGTGGGCCGCTACGGCACCGGACCGCACCTTCCTTGCCGAGCGCGACGGGGACGGTTGGCGCGAGGTCTCCTATAGCGCGGCGCTGAAGTCGGTAAGGGCCCTCGCCCAGGCGCTGCTCGACCGCGGCCTCGGTCCCGAACGGCCGCTGATGCTGCTGTCAGACAACGGCGTCGACAACGGCTTGCTGCAGTTAGCGGCGATGCATGCCGGTATCCCGGCGGTACCGGTCTCGCCAGCCTACTCCCTGATGTCGCGTGACCACGCCAAACTGAAGTACATCTTCGAACTGGTCACTCCCGGCATGGTGTTCGCAGCTGACGGTGAACGCTTCGCCACCGCGCTCGATGCCATTGGGCTCGACGATTGCGACCTGACTGTCAGCGCCAACCCGCCCGCAGGGTTGCCGGCGATGCCGCTGGCGGAGTTGCTCGCGACGGTCCCCGGGGCGGCGGTCGATGCCGCCTATGCCGCGGTCGGTCCCGACACCGTCACCAAGATCCTGTTCACCTCGGGTTCGACCGGCATGCCGAAGGGGGTGATCAACACCCAGCGCATGCTCTGCTCCAACCAGCAGGCGATCGCCCAAGTCTGGCCTTTCCTCGCTGCGCAGCCTCCGGTGGTGGTCGACTGGCTGCCGTGGAACCATACCTTCGGCGGCAACCACAACTTCAATCTGGTGCTGCGCCACGGCGGCACCCTCTACGTCGACGGCGGCAAACCGATGCCCGGCCTGATCGAGCAGACGGTGGCCAATCTCGAGTCGGTCGCGCCGACGCTCTACTTCAACGTGCCGCGCGGATTCGACGTTCTGTTGCCGTTCCTCGAGCAGGACGATGCGCTGCGCGATCGCTTCTTCAGCCGCCTCGACCTGATCTTCTACGCTGGCGCGGCGTTGCCGCAGAGTCTCTGGGAACGGCTCGAGGTGCTGTCGATTGCCGCCCGTGGCGAGCGCGTGCCGATGGTCTCGGCCTGGGGTTCGACCGAGACCGCGCCGATGATCACCACCGTCCACTTCCCGCTCGAGCATGCCGGTGTCATCGGTCTGCCGGCACCGGGCTGCGCCGTGAAGATGGTCCCCAACGAGCAGAAACAGGAACTGCGCATCAAGGGACCGAACATCACCCCGGGCTACTGGCGCCGTCCCGACCTTACCGCACAGGCATTCGATGACGATGGCTGGTACTGCATCGGCGATGCCGGTCGACTCGAGGACCCGGATCGGCCCGAGGCCGGGATCGTCTTCGATGGTCGCGTGGCCGAGGACTTCAAGCTGCTGTCAGGAACCTGGGTACATGCCGGCGTGTTGCGGGTCACCGCCATCGCCGCCGGCGCGCCGGTGATCCAGGACGCCGTAGTCACCGGCCACGACCGCCAGGAGGTCGGCCTGCTGGTGTTTCCGAACCTGCCCGGCTGCAAGACGCTGTGCCCCGAGGCCGGTGACGACATCGAGGCACTGTTTCGGTGCGAAGCGGTGCGCGACCGGCTGCGCGCCGGGTTCGACGCCTACAACGTCCAGCACGGCGCCAGCAGCCGGCGCATCAGCCGCCTGCTGCTGATGGCTGAACCGCCGTTGATCGACGCCAATGAAATCACCGACAAGGGCTACATCAATCAGGGTGCCGTGCTGCAGCGCAGGGCGGCACTGGTCGAGCGGCTCTACGCTGCGGCCACGGACGACCCGGAGGTGCTGGTGTTCGACTGAGGCGCCGGGGCGTCAGTCGTCGAACTTGACGTCGCGCTTGTCTAGGAAGGCCCGCATGCCCTCGCGGGCGTGGTCGCTGGTATGGGTCAGCGCAGCGGCCAGCGATTCGGTGAACAGCCCCTCGGTCATGGGCATGTTCTCGATTCGTGCCAGGGCGTTGATCATCATGTAGTTCGATGCCGGGGCATTGGCGGCGATCTCGCGTGCCAACTGGCGCGCCATCGGCAGCGACTCACCCGGTTCGGCGAGTCGGTGGGAGAGGCCGAGACGGTGGCCGTCCTCGGCGCTGTAGCGTCGCCCGGTCAGCATCATCTCACGGGTGCGGTCGGCACCGATGACCCGGGAGACGCGTACGCTGGCACCGCCGCCGACAAAGATGCCACGTCGGCCCTCGGGCAGCTGGTAGAAGGTGGACGGGTCGGCCACGCGGACGTGGGCGGTCATCGCCAGTTCCAGGCCACCGCCGATCACCGCGCCGTGCAGGGCCGCGACGACCGGCAGGCCGCCGAACTCCATCTGCTGGAAGGTCGCGTGCCAGTACTGGGAGTGACGCATCACCT
Source organism: uncultured Gammaproteobacteria bacterium (assembly GCA_964195335.1). Taxonomy (GTDB): domain Bacteria; phylum Pseudomonadota; class Gammaproteobacteria; order QNFN01; family QNFN01; genus QNFN01. The sequence continues at coordinate 20,407 of CAXMPC010000113.1, forward strand.
CGAGCGGTTCACGCAAGCCGTGCTCGGCCAGGTCGAGCCCAGCCGAAAAGTGGTCACCGTGACCGGTCAGCACGGCCACCTCGGCCCCTTCTGGCGGTTGCGAAAAGAGCGTGTTCAGGCTCTCGATCAGCGTGTCGTTGATGGCATTGCGCTTGTCGGCGCGGTCGATCGAGACCAACAGCACACCGTCATCGAGCGCCAGGTCGAGGTGAGCGAGGTTCGGCAGCGAAGGGGTGGTCATCGGCATCTCCGGTGGCCTGGGCGCGGGGGCGGCTATGATAGCAATGGTGCCGCGCGAGCGGGCGGTCAGCACGGGAGAGGGCATGGATCGGGAGTCGTCGCCGATCGTCATCGAACCGCCGGGAACGGTCCGGTCCGGCGTGATCTGGCTGCACGGCCTGGGTGCCGATGGCAGCGATTTCGTGCCCATTGTCGACGAACTGCGACTGCCGGCCGAATTCGGTACCCGCTTCGTCCTGCCGCACGCCGCCGAGCGACCGGTCACCGTCAACGGTGGCATGGTGATGCGCGCCTGGTACGACATCCTCGAAATCGATATCGGTCGTCGCGTCGACCAGGCGCAGATCGAAGCCTCGGCCGACGCCGTCCTCGAGCTGGTCGAAAGCGAGGTCAGCGGTGGCATCCCCGCCGAACGGCTGGTGCTCGCCGGCTTTTCGCAGGGCGGCGTCGTCGCCCTGCAGGCCGGGTTGCGGTGCCCGCGACGGTTGGCCGGACTCGTTGGCCTCTCCTGCTACCTGCCAGACGCCGACGGTCTTGCAGTACGGCGCAGCGCCGCCAATGCCACGACGCCGGTGTTCCTCGCCCACGGTCGCCACGACCCGTTGGTGCCGTTGACCCTGGGCCGCTCCGCCCTGGAGTCGATCACCGCCATGGGCAATCCCGTCACCTGGCGCGACTATCCGATGGAACACGCCGTCTGCGCCGACCAGATCGACGACCTTCGTATCTGGTTCAGCGACGTACTCGCACCTTTTGGAGTCGATGACGGTGGTTAAGGAAGACGCCTTCCGCGCGGCCTGGAAGAAGATCGATGCCCTGTACTGCCCGTTTGCCAAGGCGCTGCTCGGTGGCCACGGTAAGTGCCGTCACGCACAACGCCACCTGCTGGCCGAGCGGGTCGCTATCGGCTGTCAGGATGCGTCCCACCAGGCGGTCTGTGGTGCGTTCATCGACCGTCTGCGCAGCGAAGCCCGTTTCGCGCTATCCACCACCCATGCCAGTGGCGGCCTGTCGCACAGCCTGGCGATGAAACTCCAGGTCGGTGGCCTGCGCGGCCTGCACCGGCTGCTCGAGACGGAAGCCGTCGAGGGTCCGGTCACCGATGTCGTCGGTCTTTTCGCCGGTGTTCTCGAGCGCTATGGCGTGCTGGACGAGGTGCCAACGACCGTCATTGTCCACGAGATCTCGCACTATGTTGTACGACGCCCCCGCGATAAACGTTGACCCAGCCGGGTGTCGGCATCATGTCGTGTCAGGCCGGTTGGTGTAGCTGTCACCTCCGTGGGTGACATTTGGTGGGTCGGCGGTGAAATAATTATGTCGCGGATGTGATATTTCGTCCCGTGAGACGGTCCTCTCCTCTATCCCATGCGTCATGGAACCCGGCAAACGAAGCGGGTGGTCAGGGATCATTTCATTTCGGTTCGGCGGCATGGGATGCCGAAAATATCAGCTACCTGGAGGCGACAATGGGAGCACATATAGTCCACGGCATGGACCTGGATAAACTCGAGGCCTTCCGCACGGCCATCAAGGAGAATCCGGTGGTACTCGGTCTCGAGGCCAAGGGGATCTGGGAAGGGCACTCCGGCCGCAGCACGGTGCACATCGGGCCGTTCGATATCGGCGGTGAGCACATCGACCGCAAAACCAGGCACTACACCATTCCGTACGGTGCCTGGAGCGAGGTCGAGGAGGCGATCGGTTTCGTCGGTCCGACGGATCGTGCCGAGCCGGTCGAGATGGCGCTGGGCGCCGTCGCGGCCTGCCTCTGCAACAGCATTGCGCTGAACGCGCCGCGCAACGGCATCCCGCTCGAGAGCCTGGAGGTCAGCGTGCACACCGATATCGACCCGAGTGTTCTGTTCGAGGTCAAGGGACCCGAGTCCCATACCTCCTGTATGCCCAAGATCACCACCGAGGTGAAGGTCAACGGTGATATCAGCGATGAGCAGATGAAGACCATCGAGCGTCTGGTCCACTACTCGCCGGTCCACGGCATGGTGGAGTACGCCAACACCGTCCAGGCCGTAGTCAAGCGGGCCTGATCCCAGGACTTCGGCCCGCCACTTCGGTGGCGGGTCGTAGGCATCCAGGCATGGTCACGGTCCTGATAATGTTCGGCGATCCCGTCGATGGGGCCGTTTTCGAACGCCATTTCGACACCAGTCACCTGCCGCTGATCGCGGCCATCCCCGGCTACGACGAGTTGGTGATTCACCGGACCGCCGCCGTGGTGACTGGGGAGGCACCTTACCGCGTGGTCGTGGAACTCCGCTTCGCCTCGGAGGAGGCCATGCGGCAGGGGCTCAATTCGGATGCGGGGCAGCGGATGGCCAGGGACTTCGGCGGTTTTGCCTCCGGTGGCGTGGCCGTGGTGCTGTGCAATGCAAGTGTGGGGCTGCCGGGAAGCGCATGAATCTCGATGGCCCGGGTCTTGCCGGCGTGAATAGCGGTGTCGCCAGGCGGCGTCAGCCGGCCAGTCGCTCGAAGATCCGGAAGCCGGCAATGTAGGTGCCGGCCGCGGAGCCGAGGGTGCTGAACAGGAACACCAGCAGCACGCGGGTGATGCGGTTGTGCCACCAGCCACGCGGGTGGGCCGAGGCCTGACGCAGGTGTTCGAAATCGGCCACGGTCGGGCGTCGCATCAGCAACTCGACGGCCCCGGTGACCATGCCGGCGCCGACGGTCGGGTTCAGCGAAGTCAGGGGCGCGGCGAAGAACGCCGTGGCGATCGTCAACGGATGCCCAGCGGCGAGCAGGGCGCCGAGGGCCGACAGGCCGCCGTTGATCAGCACCCAGTCCGCGACCAGTTGCCAGCCCAGTTCCGGGCTGCGGGTGAATCCGACCGCGAAACCAGACAGCACCAGCGCAACGATCAGCCAGGGCACCAGGCGCAGCCAGCGCCCACGCGGTGGCAGGTGCTCGAGTTCTTTGAGGGCCTCGGCAGGTGGCGTGGCGTCGCTTTCCAGGTGACCGGCGAGGCCGTTGAGATGGCCGGCGCCGACCACCGCCAGAATCCGGTTGTAGCCGTGGGTTTCGATCTCCTGGCGCAGGCGTGCGGCCATGTAACGGTCACGCTCGTCGATCAGCGGCCGGTAGAGGTCGCCGGCCTCGGCGGCGAACTCGCTGAAGGCCGAATCGAGGACATCACCCTGCTTGAGTCGCTCGATCTCTTCCGGGTCGATTTCGGCTCGGCTGACCACGCTGCCGAGCAGTCCGCCAACCAGGTTGAGTCGCTGCCAGAATGGGACGGCGCGGTAGCTGCGGCGCAGCGTGACCCCGATCTCGCGGTCGAGCAGGAGCAACGGTCGGCCGCTGGCGTCGGCAGCATCGACCAGGGCGCGCATTTCGGCGCCGGGCTCAATGCCGGCCTGCTCGGCAAGGCGTTGCTGGAACGCGCCCAGGGCCAGCGTGGCGATCACCATTGGCGCCTGTCCCCGGCGCATGACCGCCAGCAGGTCGAGGCGACCGAGGGCGTCGGGATCGGTCATGGCCCGGTGACGGCTCGGGCAGAGTTCGACGGCGAGGGCGTCGTACTCCGGGGCGGCTGCGAGTTCGCGGGCCGCATCGGTACTGGCCGTGGAGACGTGGGCGGTGCCGAGCAGCGTGATCCGGCAGTCGCGCCAGCTCAGTTCGCGGACCGGTTCGTCGGCATGGGTTGGGGCGTCGTCCATCGGCGGCGGAGTATACGCGCCTCCAGCCTCGTCCCTCGACCGGGACGCGGTTCACGTGCCGAGCCGGATGGGTGAGTGCCGGTCAGACGATACGGCGCTGCTAGACTGCGGCCATGACCGCACAGCCACCGGGCGACACCTTCTACTGGCACGATTACGAGACCACCGGGATCGACCCGGCGCGTGACCGGCCGCTGCAGTTCGCCGGGCTGCGCACCGACCTCGATCTCAATCCGGTCGGCGAGCCGCTGACCCTCTTTTGCCAGCCTGCATTCGACATGCTGCCGGCGCCCGAGGCATGCCTGGTCACCGGCATCACGCCACAACGGGCACGTGAAGAGGGGGTGTGCGAGGCTGATTTCATAGCCCGCGTTCTTGCCGAACTGGCACGACCTGGCACCTGTACGCTGGGTTACAACACGCTGCGCTTCGACGACGAGGTGACCCGTCACACCCTCTATCGCAACCTGCACGATCCCTACGCGCGCGAGTGGCGCGATGGTAATTCGCGCTGGGACCTGATCGACCTGGCGCGCACGGTTCATGCGCTGCGCCCGGACGGCATCGCGTGGCCGCGGCGTGACGACGGCACACCGAGCTTTCGGCTCGAGGAACTGACGGCTGCCAACGGCCTGGAGCACGGCCCGGCTCACGACGCCCTGGCCGATGTCCGCGGCACGCTGGCGCTGGCGCGGCTGCTGCGCGAGCGCCAGCCACGGTTGTGGGACTACCTGTTCGGATTGAGACGCAAGCGGGCGGTCGAGGCATTGATCAACCTGAGTGACATGACCCCCCTGGTGCACGTCTCCGGTCGCTACCCGGCCGCGCGTGGCTGTCTCGCCGTCGTCGCGCCGGTGGCAAGACATCCGCAGAATCCCAACGCGGTCATCGTCCTCGACCTGGCCGCCGACCCGTCTTGCCTCGACGGGCTCGACGGCGGCGCCATCGCCGCGCGTGTGTTCACGGCTGTGGATGCCCTGCCCGACGGCGTCGAGCGCATTCCGCTGAAGCAGGTCCGGGTCAACCGCTGCCCGGTGCTGGCACCGCTCAAGGTGCTGCGCCCGGACGATGCTGTGCGACTCGGGATCGACGTGGCGAACTGCGAGCGGCACCTGGAGACGCTGCACCAACAGCCGGACCTCGCGCAGCGTGTGGCGGCGGCGTTCTTGCCGCCGGATGGTCAAGCACCCGAGGATCCCGATGACCAGCTCTACGCTGGGCCGTTTCTCGGTGACGGCGACCGCCGCCGGCTTGACGGTGTGCGGGCACGGCCCCCGGAGCAACTTGGCGAGCCGCTGCCGTCGTTCGACGACCCTCGGCTGCCGGAGATGGTGTTCCGCTACCGTGCGCGCAACTGGCCCGAGTCACTCGACGCCATGGCACGCGTCGATTGGGAGAAGTTTCGGCACCTGCGGCTGACTGATCCTGTGGCGTCGAAGGGGCGCACACTGCCGGCCTATTTCACCCGTATCGGCGAGCTGCGTAACGAGCGTGCCGGGGAGGAGCGCGCCATGGCGGTGCTCGATGCGCTGGAGACGTGGGGTCGCGAACTGGAGGCTGACCTGATCGATTGAGCGGTGGATCAGCCGCGCTTGCGCGCTACGGCGACGGTGTAGTGCGGCCCCTGCTTGACCTTGTCGTAGTCACCGAACACCTCTTTTGACATGCGCTCGATGAAGCGGCGCAGGCCGGTCACGGTCACCATCCATAAAGCTCCGCCTGGGCGCAGCGTCGTCAGGGCGTCGTGCAGGTAGATGGTAAGCAGTTCTTTACCCACCTTGGCCGGCAGGTTGGCGACGATCAGGTCGAAACGCCGGTCGCGGATGGCATCGAAGCCGTTGCTGAGCAGGGCCTCGCCGTTGTCGAGGCCGTTGCGGGTGAGGTTGTTCCGGGCGTAATCGACGGCGACGAAGTCCTTGTCGACCAGCGTCGTGTGCCCGTCTGGCGCGAGTCGCGCCAGGACCACGCCGAGAATGCCGTAACCGCAGCCGAGGTCGAGACAGTCGGCATCGGTCGGGACTTCGACGTGACGCAGCAGCAGCTTGGAGCCGTCATCGACCGCACGCGGCGAGAACAGACCCCAGGTGGTGGCGAAACGGTAATGGCCGCCCGGCAGCTCGGTCCCGAACTCGAGGTCGCGGCGCAGGTGGGCTACCGGGTCATTGTGCTTGGCCATCGGTTTCGGACGTTCGAATCGGGTCCGCTACCGTAGTGTGCCGGGGTGACGGATGGCAAGAAGATTGGCGCGAGTGACCGTAGGAGACTATTTAATTAAGGCAGTCGCTCTCTGCGCGGGAGGGGATTCACGCATGGCCGAAGGTATCAGGGTACGGATTCTCGGCGATTCGGGGCCGTTCTCGCGCATGGGCAAAAGCATCAGCTACCTGCTCGATGTAGGCGAGTCCCAGCTGCTGATCGATTGCGGTGCGCCGATGTTCCAGCTGATCGGCGGCCGGGCGCTGAAAAATATCCGTGGCTTGTTCGTGACCCACTGTCACGACGACCACAAGCGCTGGTTTACCGACATGGCGCTGTTCTACCGTTACGCGCCCGACTACCCCGAGCCGCTGACCCTGCTGACCACCGACGACGTTCAGGTAGAGCTGGAGCGGGCATCGGGACCGTCGCTCGATATCAGCCTGTCACCGGATGCCCGTCGCATCGTGGACCTGCCGGTCGATGAGTACTACCAGCGTATCGCGGTAGGCCCGCGTGCCAGGTACCGGATCCATGACGCACGTGCCGTGGGTGATAAGCCCGCCGTGGTTGGACCTGGTGGGGAGCCGGTCGACCCCGGCCTGGCCAAGGTGGTGATCAATCCCGTCACCGGGCGTGCCCGTCTGTTGTTCCGCGATCCGGCGACCGCGGCCTGGGTAGAGCCTGCCGCCTACTACGCCTTCAGTGATCCGGCGTTTTACGAAGCGGATGTGCGGCTCTACCACGACCCGGAAGGCTTCACCGTCGAGGCGATCAACGCCCCGGTCTGGCACGGCCTGCCGACCGTCGGCCTGCGCGTACGCTACGGCGACGAGGTCCTGATTTTCCCCTCCGACACCAACCACGATCTGGATCTGTGGCAGCAGCTGGTCGATGACCGGCGTACACCCGGTCACGGGATGGATGCGGATGCCTTCGACCGGGCCAGTGTGATCGAGGGCGATATCAACGATTTCGTCGAGCGGACCTGGAGCGAGTCGCGTTACGCTGAGGCGGTGGCGACCTTCGACGAGGGGGTATCGATCCACGACGTCTCCGGACCGCGCAGCGTGGTCCACACCGGCTACGACCAGCTCGTACGTACCGCGCTCGATCCGGCGCGTACGTTGCTGACCCACAGCCCCGACCGCATGACCTCGGAGTGGGTGCTGTCGAAGGTGGACAAGACCTTCTGCGTCCTCGATGGCCGAATTCACGAAGTGGTAGACGATAACCTGTGGCCGATGTGCGCCGATTTCTATCATAAAGAGCGCGGGCGCTATTTCATCGCCTTCCGGGATCCCGACGGGACGCACCTGGTTCAGGAGAAGGGTGGCATGCTCTACCTGTCAGAGAGCGAGGAGCCGAACCGTGGCGACGTGGTGTGCCGGGTGCTCCTCTACGAAGATGTGCGAGGCCACTATCTACCCCTGCTCGACGAGGCCGCCGGGCAGAGCTACCGTTACCGTGATGACGGTCGTGTCGAGCGGGTCGAGACCCGCGTCGACGGCAGCACCGGCACCATCGTCACCGACCAGCGCTCCGAGATCACGCGCACCGCGCTGGCGCGGCGCGACTGACGCGAGACGGTACGCGCCCCCAGGGGACAGGGAGGCCACCAGATGCACGGAGTTTCAGCAGTCGCCGACCTGGTCACGACGGTCGTCGTCCTGCTGCTGGTTTCGGCCCTGACGCTGACCCTGAGTCGACGCTGGAAATTGCCGTTCACCGTGCTGCTGGTGGTGGCCGGCGTCCTGATCGGTCAACTCGCCGATCACGGCCCCGAGATGTTGCGGCCGCTGGCCGAACACGACATCTCGCCCGACGTCATCCTGTTCGTGTTCCTGCCGACGCTGATCTTCGAGTCGGCGTTCAACCTCGACGCCCGCCTGGTGCGACGCAATCTCGCCCCGATCCTGACCCTGGCGGTGCCGGGTCTGCTGCTGTCGACGGCAATCATCGGTCTCATGCTCGCCGTGACCACGCCGTTCGGTCTGATCGCGGCCCTGCTGCTCGGTTCGATCCTCAGCGCGACCGACCCGGTCGCCGTGGTGGCGCTGTTCCGCCAGCTCGGGGCGCCGCAGCGGCTGACGGTGCTGGTCGAGGGCGAGAGCCTGTTCAACGACGCCACCTCACTTGTCGTCGCCGGCATTCTGGCAGGCCTGCTCGGGGCCAGCCAGGTCGATGCCGGCACGGTGTTCGGCGGGGTGGTCCGCTTTGTCGTCGTCTTCTGTGGCGGCGTCGTCGTCGGCTGGGTGGCCGCGCTGCTGTGCGGGTGGGCGCTCGGACGCTGCCACGGCGACGGCCCGGTCGAGATCACGCTGACCACCATCCTCGCCTACCTGTCGTTCCTGGTCGCCGAAGAGCTGTTCCACGTCAGTGGCGTGATGGCGGTGGTCGCTGCCGGCATGACCCTCGGCGGCTGGGGCCGGCTGAAGATCTCGCCATCGGTGCGTGGCTACCTCGAGCACTTCTGGGAATACCTGGCGTTCGTTGCCAATGCGCTGATCTTCCTGCTGGTGGGGTTACGAGTCGACCTGGCTGCCCTCGGTGGGGCACTCGACCTGCTGGTACTGGTGATCGTTGCCATGCTGATTTCGCGCGCGGTGGTGATCCACGGCCTGCTGCCACTGCTCGGTCGGCTGCCGGGCGGGTCACCGGTCGATTTGCCCTACCGCCACGTCATGTTCTGGGGCGGGCTGCGCGGCGCGGTCGCGTTGGCCATCGTGCTCAGCCTGCCGGCGTTCACCGAGTCCGAGACCTTTGTCGCACTGGTCACCGGTGCCGTCCTGTTCACGCTGCTGGTGCAGGGGCTGACCATCGAGAAGCTGGTGCGCAAGCTCGGTCTCGATAAGCCGCCACTGGCCGATCGCCTGGCACGTGAGGAGGGGCAGCTGACGGCAAAGCGGCACGCCTTGTCACGCCTCCCCGAACTGCAGCGCGGTGGCCTTTTTTCCGCACGCATCGCCGAGGGACTGCGTGGCCGTTACGGCGAGGCGCAGGAGGCACTCGAGGCGACGGTCGAGCAGTTGCGGCGTAACGAGGTTGATCCGGCAGGCGAGTTGCAATTGCTCTACCTGCGGTCGCTGGCGCTGGAGCGCTCCCATTACCTCGAAAGCTTCGCCCGCGGTCACCTGAGTGAGCGTGCCTGCCGCGACCTGATCCACTCGGTGGACAGCCAGGCCGAGGCGCTGCGTCACCGTGGTGAGTTGCCCGACTTCACCCTGCATCCGCCCCACGAGACATTGACCGAGGCCGGGCTGCGCTGGTTAAGACGGCTGGTGGCCTCGACATCCCTGCCAGAGCGCTGGACCAGCTCGCTGGTGGCCTACGAATACGAGGAGGCGTGGGGTCGATACCAGGGCAGCCTGCGGGTGCTGGAGGACATCGAACGGGTCGCCGCCGAGCGTGCCCTGGGTGATGCGGCGGTGGAGGCGGTGCGCGAGCGCTATCGCTACTGGCGTGAGCAGGCGGCGCAGCGCATCGACGCGACAGCAGCCCAGTTTCCGGAATTCGTCGGCGCCATGCAGGAACGCCTCGCCGGGCGCCTGCTGCTGTTCGCCGAACGCCAGACCCTGGAAGCCGAGGCGCACGACGGCACGCTATCCACCGGTGCGGCACACGAGTTGCTGGCCGAGGTTGCTGAACGGATCGAGGGGCTGCGTGGCGGTGATATCAGCAAACTGCACTTCGACCCGACCGAACTGCTGCGCAAGGTGCCGCTGTTCCGTGGCCTGTCGACCGAAGATTTCACTCATGTTGCCGAGTGCCTGCACGGTCACACCGTGCCCGATGGCGAGGCGGTGGTGATCGAGGGCAAGCACGACGACTCGATGTACCTGATCGGTCGTGGCGTGATTCGCGTTTCGCGCCATGACGGTGATGGCGAGCGCGACCTGGCCCGGCTGTTCGCCGGGGACTTCTTCGGCGAGATGGCCTTGCTCCACCACGAACCGCGCACAGCGACCTGCCGCGCGGCTTCGCCCTGTGCGCTCTACGAGTTACGCCGCGAGGATTTCGATGCCCTGTGCACCGCCCGGCCCGAAATCCGTGTCGCGGTCGAGGCGGTCGATCGCGAGCGGCGGCAGGGGCTGGAAAAAGAGTAGCCGCGCCGTTGTTTCGGCACTTAAAGGCCGAAGATCAGGTGGCGCACCTCCGGCAGGTATTTCTCGAATGACCCGGTGTTGAAGGCGACCACCTTGTCGCCGCTGTTGATCCAGCCCTGCTCCACCGCAGGCGTGATCGCGGCGACCGCTGCCGCGCCCTCGGGGCAGATCCAGATGCCGTGGTCACGGTAGACCGTCTGCAGGTTCGAAGCGATATCTTCTTCACTGACCGCGACGGCACCGCCACCGCTCTGGCGGACGATCTCCAGCACCCTCGGGTGGCCCACGCCACCGGGAACATTGAGCCCGGTGGCCAGCGTGGCACCCGGTGTCACCGGCCCCGGTTCGTCGGCGCCACGGATAAAGGCGTCGGCGACGGGTGCGGTTTGCACGCTCTGGACCGCGATCATCCGCGGCCGCTCGGGACCGATCAGGCCCAGGGCCTGCAACTCGTCGAACGCCTTCCACATGCCGAGGATGCCGGTGCCGCCTCCGGTGGGATAGAGCACCGCGTCGGGCAGTGACCACGGTCCATCATCCCCGGGTGCCGGTTCGGCCAGTTCCAGTCCCAGGGTCTTTTTGCCCTCGATGCGCCAACCCGGTTCCTGGAAGGTGGCGACGTTGAAATACCCCATCGGCAGGTACTTCTCGCGCATCAGTTCAGCCGCCTCCCTGATGGTCCCGCTGACCAGTTCCAGCGTTACGCCGGGATGCTGACGCGCCAGCGCCGCCACCCGGCCGAGAATCGGCATCGGCGTGTCGTCCGGCATGATGACCGCCACCTCGATCTGTGCTCGCAGCGCGTAGTCCGCCAGCGAGTCGCCGGCATTGCCCTGCGTCGGCACGACCAGCTTGCCGATGCCCAGTCGTCGCGCCTGCGAGGCGACCATGCTCATGCCGCGATCCTTGAAACTGCCGGTGGGGTTGGCCCCGAAGCCGGCATGCGGTTGGCCCTCGTCCTTGAGCCGCAACTCAATGGCATGGCGGCGGGCGAGCGGGTGGCTGGCCAGGGAGAGCAGCGGCGTGTGCCCTTCACCCGCTGTGACGATGACCTGCCGCTCGTCGGCATGACCGATGTCGAGCGGCAGCAACGCACCGAATCGCCACATCGAGGCGACCTCCGGGCGGAACCAGCCGAGCGCTGGCAGTTCGTCACGCAATCGTGCCGTGTCGATGATGATCTCGACCGGTCGGCCGTCTTCCGGGCAGAGATTCATCGGCGTGTCCAGCGGGTAGCGCCTGGCGCAACGGGTGCACTGGAGATGGCTGGCGTAACTCATGCGGGACACTCACCTTGCTGGGCAGAATTATCGAGGCACGGTAACCCGGGAGATGGATCCGGGGCGGCCCGCTGCCGGCCGTCGAACAGCCGGGAGTCAGTCCACCGCGGCGCTGTGACTAGCCTGCAGTTCGCCGTCGGCGAAGACCAGCAGCGTACCCGGCTCGGCGGCCTGCCACGCCTCGTCGTGGGTCAGCGGCCGGGTCGCGATCATGGTGACGACGTCGTTGGGCGTGGTCACCGGGGCAAAATCTACATTGACCTCGGTGTCGATCAGGCTGGCCGTGCCGAATGGCGCGCGTCGTGTCAGCCAGGCGAGCTCGGTGCTGCAGAAGGCGTAGAGATGGCGGGCGTCGCTGAGCAGCAGGTTGCAGATTCCGAGGCGGGCGAGGCGACCGGCCAGTGTGGCAAGCAAACGGTAGAGGGTCGCCGGCCGGCGAGGTGGCTTGGGGTAGCGCTGGCGGACCTGCGCCAGCAGCCAACAGAAGGCGTGCTCGCTGTCGGTGGAGCCGACCGGCCGGTAGTCACCGAGAGGCCAGCGCTTGATCCCGGCGAGTTGGCCGTTGTGGGCGAAACTCCAGGTGCGCCCCCACAACTCACGGGTGAAGGGGTGGGTGTTCTCGAGGCAGACACGGCCGCGATTGGCGCGCCGAATGTGGCACAGCACCGTGCGGCTCTTGATCGCGTAGCGTCGGATCAGGTCGGCAACCTCGGAGTGGGCCCCGGGCAGCGGGTCGTGGAAGCAACGGCAGCCGTGGTCGGCATAGAAGGCGATGCCCCAGCCGTCACGGTGCGGGCCGGTCCGGCCGCCGCGTTCAATCAGGCCGGTGAAGCTGAACTGGATGTCGGTCGGGACGTTGGCGCTCATCCCGAGCAGTTCGCACATGCTGCTGTTCCGTCGCCAGGTGAATGGGTGCCCTAGCCGTTTCCGGACGAGGGCTTGTCTTCGTCTGTGTCGTCCTCTTCAGCGTAGTCCCGCGGTGGCTGCGGTGCTTCCGCCGTGAGTGGTTCCTCGTCAGTGGCCGTTGGTTCGCTGTCAGGCCGGGTTTCGGTCGAGTCACCTTCCATGGCTGCCGAGGCACTCTCGGCTGGTGAGGATTCCGGGTCGACAGGGGTGGCCGCAACCGTCGGATCAGGTAGGTGTTCTGGTGCTCCGGTGACATCGGGCTCCGCACTGCCACCGTCAGGGGCAGGTGTCTCTTCCGTGGTGGCGGGTGCCTCGATCGGGCTGTCGATCAGTCGCGACTGATCGAAGGCGAGGGCCGTCTCCGCGGCGGCGTTGTCGCACAGTGCGTGGGCCCCCTCGCTCAGCTGCTGGTGCACCGAGCGGTAGCTATCGGTCAGCTGATTGACCGCCAGCGCGGTGCGCGTGAAGTGCTCGCTGACCTCGCGCCGGTAGGCGGCGTGCTCCTCACGCTCCGAGTCGAGATCGGCCTGAAGGGCGCGTACCTGCGTCTGTGTATCGCCAAAACGGCGGGACAGGAAGTAACCGGCGAGGGCGCCTACCACGAGGGTGAGCAGGGCAATGATCCAGCTCAAGGGACTCTCCTCAGGGGCGGGTTATGGAGTGCGGCGTGAGTATAGCAAGGCGTCGTGGAACGCCTCAGTCTATGCGCAAACGCGCAACCAGAGCGTCGAAAGCGGCTTGCGTTACCTGGTCTTCGGCCGGGGCGCGCAGACGCAGGGTCACCGCCGGGGGTCCACCACCGGAGACGGGATAGATACCGACACGGGCATAAGGGTGTGCACGGCTGAACGCCTCGACCTCAAGCGCGATGTCGCCCTCCTGCAGCGGGAGTGTTGACTCGGTGGTGATGGTCGTACTCGTCATCTGCGGCAGCACTTCGGCCAGCACGGCCTCGGCCATGGGTCTGAGCATTTCAGGAAATCCCGGGAAGGCGAACAGGTTGCCGATACGGAAGCCGGGTGCGCCGGCTGGATTGGTGAGCAGGGCGCAGCCCGCGGGGAGATGCGCCATGCGTTGTCTCTGCGCTGTGTAGTTCTCGCCGTAACGTGCCGCAAGGAGTGCGTCGCACTCGGGATGGAGTTCGAGTCGCAGGCCCAGGCCGGCGGCGACCGCCTGTCGGGTGCAATCGTCATGGGTGCCACCGATCCCGCCGGAGACCATGATCGGGAAGCAGTCTCGCCGGTCCAGGGCCGTGATCCAGTGCGCGATCACGCCGAGGTCGTCGGGCAGGCTCAGAGCCATCTCCGCCGGATGGCCGAGGTCGTACAGCCGCTTCAGCAGCCAGCGCTGGTTGCCGTTCTCACGCTCGCCGAACAGCAACTCGTCGCCTACCGTGACCACGGCCGGACTTGGTCGGTTGGCCGTCGTCATAATCACCTCCTCATGTGCCGCAAGGGTAGCAGGGCACGCGGCAGCCCCATGCCGGTGACTGACATCTCTGCCAGTCGGTGTCGTGTGTAGCGCATCGGCAAATGCTGCATAGCAGCATATCGTGCGGTCGTTAGTCCATGAAAACAGTCGGAATTCCGATTTGACCCGGCTCTCCACGCGTACTACTGTGCGCATCCGCCAGCGTTGATGCAGGCTGCGTAATTGACGCGAACATCAATGTTGTTTTTACGTTAACGTAAAGTGATAATCGTCCACCCCCGACGAAGGGGGCGTGGCATAACTACACAACAGCCACGTCTGGCCAGGCCAGATAGACCACCAGAGGATCAGGGTCACGATGTCAGCCAATCTCGAGGCGGCGAGCGGTTCGCCCCAACTCGACACCATTCCGAAACTGTTGCTCGAGCATGCGCGAACGCGCGCCGACCAACCCGCCATTCGCGAGAAGGATTTCGGTATCTGGCAGACCTCGACCTGGAGCCAGGTTCGCGACGAGGTGATGGCGCTTGCCGGTGGTCTTACCGCGCTCGGTTTACAGCCCGGCGACAAGCTCGCCATCGTCGGTGACAACCGGCCGCAGCTCTACTGGGCCATGGTCGCGGCCCAGGTCGTCGGTGGTATCCCGGTGCCGGTCTACCAGGACTCGGTCGCCGAAGAGATGCAGTACATCTTCGACCACGCCGCGATCCGCTTCGCCGTGGTCGAGAACCAGGAGCAGGTCGACAAGCTGCTCGAGGTCCAGCAGGAGTGCCCGGCTCTCGAGCACATCGTCTACGAAGAGACGCGCGGCCTGCGCGACTACGACCAGCCGTTCCTGCACTCGTACGTCGACGTGCAGCAACAGGGGCGCGACTGGAACCGCGATCACGCCGGTGAACTCGAGCAGCGGATCGCCGCGGGTCAGGGCAGCGACCTCGGCATCATGCTCTATACCTCAGGCACGACCGGGCGTCCGAAAGGGGTCGAGCTGAGTTTCGACAACCTGGTGATCACGGCACGGAATACTGCCGAGTTCGATCACCTGACCGCCGATGAAGACATGGTCTCGTACCTGCCGATGGCCTGGGTTGGTGATTGCATCTTTTCTGTCGCGCAGGCCTACGTCTGCGGCTTCTGCATCAACTGCCCGGAAAGCAGCGACACGGTGCTGACCGACATGCGCGAGATCGGCCCGAGCTACTTCTTCGCGCCGCCACCCATCTTCGAGAACCTGCTGACCACGGTGACCATCCGTATCGAGGACGCGAGCTGGATCAAGCAGTGGCTCTATCGTCACTTCATGGGCGTGGCGCGCCGGGTCGGCGTGCACATCCTCGACGGCGAACAGGTCAGCCTTGGAGACCGCCTGCAGTACTTCCTCGGTGAGCTGTTTGTCTACGGGCCGCTGAAGAACGTCCTCGGCTTCTCCAAGGTCCGTGTCGCCTACACCGCCGGCGAAGCGATAGGTCCCGAGATCTTCGACTTCTATCGCGGGCTCGGCATGAACATCAAGCAGCTCTACGGCCAGACTGAGGCGGCCGTGTTCATCACCATGCACCCTGACGGCCAGGTCAAGCCCGACACCGTCGGTGTGCCGGCACCGGAGGTCGAGGTGGAAATCGCCGACAACGGCGAGGTGATGTACCGCAGCCCCGGCGTCTTCGTCCGCTATCACAAGAACGACGAAGCAACGGCCGAGACCAAGACCGCGGACGGCTGGGTGCATACCGGCGATGCCGGCTACTTCGGTGACGACGGCCACCTGCGGATCATCGATCGCGCCAAGGACGTCGGCAAGCTCAACGACGGCTCGATGTTCGCGCCGAAATACCTCGAGAACAAGCTCAAGTTCTTCCCGCAGATCAAGGAGGCGGTCACCTTCGGTAACGAGCGTGATTCCGTCACCGCGTTCATCAATATCGATCTCGAGGCGGTCGGTAACTGGGCCGAGCGCCAGGGGCTGGCCTACTCCGGTTACACCGACCTGGCTGGCCAGCAGGTGGTCTACGACCAGATTCAGGAGTGCATCGAAAAGGTCAACGCCGACCTCACCAGTGATCCACACCTCTCCGGCTCGCAGATTCATCGCTTCCTGATCCTGCACAAGGAACTCGACGCCGACGACGGCGAGCTGACCCGCACGCGCAAGGTGCGCCGGCGGATCGTCGCCGAGCGCTACGGTGACCTGATCGAGGCGCTCTACGACGGTCGTGACCAGGTCCACGTGGAGGCCGTGGTGACCTTCGAGGACGGGCGCAAGGGCAAGATCGTCGCCGACCTGGCGATTCGCGATACCAAGACCACCCTGGTGCCGGCCGCGGCCGCTTGACGGAGACCGCTCAGCAGATGACCAGCACGAAGAAGATCGGCGACGTCGTCCTCGCCGTCGACAACATCAGCCTCTCGTTCGGTGGCGTCCGTGCCTTGAGTGACATCAGCTTCCAGGTGCGCGAACACCAGGTGCTGTCGATCATCGGCCCCAACGGTGCCGGCAAGAGTTCGATGCTCAACGTCATCAACGGCTTCTACCACCCGCAGGAGGGGTTGATCACCTACCGCGGCGTAACGCGCAAGCAGATGAGGCCGTCCGAGGCGGCGCGCCAGGGTATTGCACGGACGTTTCAGAACATCGCCCTGTTCAAGGGCATGAGCACGCTCGACAACATCATGACCGGGCGCAACACGCTGATGAAGAGCAACATGCTGTGGCAGGCCGTGCGCGTGGGTCCGGCGCTCAAGGAAGAACTCGCCCATCGCCACCGGGTCGAGGAGATCATCGATTTCCTCGAAATCGAGCATATTCGCAAGACCCCGGTTGGCAAGCTGCCCTACGGCCTGCAGAAGCGCGTCGAACTCGGCCGCGCGCTGGCCGCCGAGCCGAGCTTGCTGCTGCTCGACGAGCCGATGGCCGGCATGAACCTCGAGGAGAAGCAGGACATGAGCCGCTTCGTCCTCGACGTTAACGACGAGTTCGGCACCACCATCGTCCTGATCGAGCACGACATGGGCGTGGTCATGGATATTTCGGACCACGTGATCGTCCTTGATTACGGCAAGAAGATCGGTGACGGTCTTCCCAACGAGGTGCGCAATAACCAGGACGTGATCGACGCCTATCTCGGCGTAAGCCACGACTGACCCGCGGAGAATCGGATGGACTGGCTTTTCTTAACCGAGACGATCATCACCGGCTTGATGGCGGGCGTCATGTATGCGCTGGTGGCCCTCGGCTTCGTGCTGATCTTCAAGGCCTCGGGCGTCTTCAACTTCTCCCAGGGCGTACTTGCGTTGTTCGCCGCGTTGGCGCTGTACGATTTTCTCGCTCCCGAGGGCTGGTTCAACCAGCTGTTCGGCTTTACGCTGCCGGTACCACTCGCGATCCTCGCCACGGCCGGGGTGATGGTCATCGTCGCCTGGCTGATCGAGCGGCTGGTGTTGCGCTACCTGGTCAACCAGGAAGGCATCATCCTGTTCATGGCCACCATCGGCCTGGCCTACGTCCTCGAGGGAACCGGTGACCTGCTGTTCGGTTCCGACGTCAAGCCGCTCGACATCGGCATCCCCCAGGGTGCCTGGGACTACCTGCTCGACACCCACGGCCTGTACATCGAGAAGCTCGAGATCTTCGCGGCAATTACCGCTGCGATCATGGTGACGGTGCTGGCGATCTTCTTCCAGAAGACCCGTATTGGCCGCGCGTTGCGCGCCGTGGCCGACGACCACCAGGCGGCGCTGTCGGTCGGCATTTCGTTGCGCGCCATCTGGGTCATCGTCTGGTCGGTCGCCGGCTTCGTCGCTCTGGTCGCCGGCATCATGTGGGGCAGCAAGTCCGGCGTGCAGTTCTCGTTGTCGCTGATCGCACTCAAGGCCCTGCCGGTCTTGATCCTTGGCGGTTTCACCTCGGTGCCCGGCGCCATCGTCGGTGGCCTGATCATCGGCGTGGGGGAGAAGCTCGCCGAGATCTACATCGGGCCCATGGTCGGTGGTGCCATCGAGAACTGGTTCGCCTACATGCTGGCGCTTGCCTTCCTGCTGTTCAGGCCGCAGGGGCTGTTCGGCGAAAAGATTATCGAGAGGGTCTGAAAGCGATGTTTTACCGCGAGTCCGGCCAGTTCAAGACCAGCTACACGGCCGACCAGGCGATCTTCCCGATCGCCCAGGACCGCTGGTTCATTTACGGTGTTGTTGCCATCGCGATTTTCGTGGTGCCGTTCCTGATGGACGACTACACCACCAACGCGGTGATGTTGCCGTTCCTGATCTACGCGCTGGCGGCGATCGGTCTCAACATCCTGACCGGTTACTGCGGCCAGGTGTCGCTCGGCACCGGTGGCTTCATGGCGGTGGGGGCCTACTCGGCCTACAAGATGGTTACCGCCTTTCCCGACTTGAGCCTGATCATCATCGTCATCCTGTCAGGCCTGATCACCGCGGCGGTCGGCGTGCTGTTCGGCCTGCCGTCACTGCGCATCAAGGGCTTCTACCTGGCGGTGGCGACACTGGCCTCACAGTTTTTCCTTGTCTGGATGTTCAACAAGTTCGGCTGGTTCAACAACTACAACATGACCGGCATGATCACCATGCCGTCGGCGACGGTGTTCGGCCTGCAGGTGACCGGGCCCGGCGCTCCTCCCGCGGTGAGGTATCTCTTCTGTCTCGGCTTCGTGCTGGTGTTCGCACTGGCGGCCAAGAACCTCGTCCGTGGTCGCATCGGCCGTGAGTGGATGGCGATCCGCGACATGGACATCGCGGCCGAGATCATCGGCATTCGCCCACTGCACACCAAGCTTCTGGCCTTCGCCATCTCCTCGTTCATCTGCGGCGTCGCCGGCGCGGAGCTGTTCGCGCTGCATCTGGGCAGCGTCGAGACGATCGCCTTCGACGTCAATCTGTCGTTCCTGGTGCTGTTCATGGTCATCATCGGCGGCCTGGGCAGCGT
>CAXMPC010000114.1:0-6275 GCA_964195335.1 uncultured Gammaproteobacteria bacterium
ACCGCTAAACGTGGCGGCTTAGCCTGGCGTTATTTCTATCCCGGGAATATCTCCACAAGACTTACTTGATCCGCATCCCCGGCTTCGCCCCGTCGTCGGGTGACAGTAACCACAAATCCTCGCCTCCCGGCCCAGCCGCCAACACCATCCCTTCGGAAAGACCGAAGCGCATCTTCCGCGGTGCCAGGTTGGCCACCATCGGCGTCAGCCGTCCGACCAGCGTTTCCGTGTCGTAGGCGGCCTTGATGCCGGCGAAGACGGTCCGCGTCTCGCCACCGAGATCTAGGGTCAGCTTGAGCAGCTTGTCGGCGCCCTCGACGTGCTCTGCGGCGGCGATCCGCGCGATGCGCAGGTCGACCTTGGCGAAGGCGTCGTAGTTGATGGTTTCGGCGATCGGTTCCATGTCGCACACGGTCTTTTTCTCCTCGGTGGCCGTATTGCTGGCGGCCAGGTCTTCCTTGGACGCCTCGATCAGCGCCGCAGTGTTCTTCGGGTCGACACGCTGCATCAGCGCCTTGAATTTCTTGATCGGGTGGTCGAGCAGGGCGCGGTCGCGGTGGTCCCAGGTCAGCTCGGGGCAGTTCAGGAACGCCTCGCTCTGTTCGGCCAGTGTCGGCAGCACCGGTTTGAGGTAGGTGACCAGCACCCGGTAGAGGTTCAGCCCCATGCTGCAAATCGCCTGCAACTCGGCCTCCTTGCCTTCCTCCTTGGCGACGACCCACGGCTTGCGCTCGTCGATGTAGACGTTGGCGCGGTCGGCCAGGGCCATGATCTCGCGCATCGCCTTGCCGTACTCGCGCCCCTCGTAGGCGGCGGCGATGGTGTCGCCAGCTCCGACGAAGTCGGCGAACAGCTGCGGCTCGTCGAGGGCGTCTGCAAGACGGCCATCGAAGCGCTTGGTGATGAAGCCGGCGCTGCGGCTGGCGATGTTGACCACCTTGCCGACCAGGTCGGAGTTGACCCGCTGGGTGAAGTCGTCGAGGTTCAGGTCGAGGTCGTCGATGCCGCTGCCGAGCTTGGTCGCGAAGTAGTAGCGCAGCCAGGCCGGGTCGAGGTGGTCGAGGTAGCTGCGCGCCATGATGAAGGTGCCGCGTGACTTCGACATCTTGTGGCCGTTGACCGTCAGGAAGCCGTGACAGAAGACTGCGTCCGGCAGCCGGAAGCCGGCACCCTCGAGCATCGCCGGCCAGAACAGGGTGTGGAAGTAGGCGATGTCCTTGCCGATGAAGTGGTAGAGCTCGGTCCCGGCGCTGGCTGCGGCATCGCGCTCCCAGTAGCTGGCGAAGTCGAGGTCGTCGCGCAGGCTGCACAGGTGGCTGAAACTGCCCATGTAGCCGATCGGGGCGTCGAGCCAGACGTAGAAGTACTTGCCCGGCTGGTCCGGGATCTCGAAGCCGAAGTAGGGGGCGTCGCGCGAGATATCCCAATCATGCAGGCCGGTCTCGAACCACTCATCGAGCTTGTGCGAGATTTCCGGCTGGGTCGCCGGGTGCGGGCGACCATCCTGTGCCGTACCGCCGATCCACTCGTGCAACATCGCCTCGAATTCGCCGAGCTTGAAGAAAAAGTGCTCCGACTCGCGCTGCACCGGGGTCGCGCCGGAGAGAGCCGAGACCGGGTTCTTGAGGTCGTTGGGGCTGTAGGTGGCGCCGCAGCTCTCGCAGCTGTCGCCGTACTGGTCGTCGGTGCCGCAGCGCGGGCAGGTGCCCTTGATGAAGCGGTCCGGAAGGAACATCTCTTTGACCGGGTCGAACGCCTGGGAGATGGTGCGCCGGGCGATGTGACCGGCGTCGCGCAGCCGGCCGTAGATCAGCTCGGAGCACTCGCGGTTCTCTTCCGAATGGGTGCTGTGGTAGTTGTCGAACTCGATGCCGAAGGCGGCAAAATCGGCACGGTGCTCGAGACCGATACGGTCGATCAGCGCTTCCGGGGCGATCCCTTCCTGCTGGGCACGCAGCATGATCGGCGTGCCGTGCGCGTCATCGGCGCATACATAGAGGCAGTCATGGCCGCGCATCTTCTGGAAGCGCACCCAGATGTCGGTCTGGATGTACTCGACCAGGTGACCGATATGAATCGGGCCGTTGGCGTAGGGTAGGGCCGAGGTGACGAGAATCTTGCGGTGGGCGTCGCTCATGGGGGCTTCGGGGCGGCACGTGAAGAGGCGGTAAGTTAGCAGGATCACCCCGGAGCCGCCAGCGGCGCGCCCCCGGGAACGGCCGCGACCGGGATACGGCAAGATGGCTTCAAACCCGCATTGCGGCTGGGGTATCGGCCGCATTCGCTATCCCGATCGGCGGGTACTGCACTGCATCGTAGCTGGTGTAAGATTCCGCCCCGAACCGGCGCCTCCCGCGCTCGGTACCCCATTGAGCATTCCTCAGGGAGAACGAACCATGGCAGATCCGGCCAAGGACCAGGTGGAAGCCGCGCTGGCGCGCGTCGTCGACCCGAACCTGGATTCCGATCTCGTCGCCGCCAAGGCGATCAAGGCGATCAACATCGACGGCGGCAACGTCAAGGTCGATGTGGTCCTCGGCTACCCGGCGCTGGGCTGGTGCGACAAGCTTGCCGTGCAGCTCCGCGACGAGGTGAGCAAGGTCGATGGCGTCACCGACGTTGCCATCGACATGAAGACCAAGATCGCCGCCCACGCCGTGCAGAAAGGCGTCGACCCGCTGAAGGGGGTCAAGAATGTTATCGCCGTCGCCTCCGGTAAGGGTGGTGTCGGCAAGTCAACGGTGTCGGTCAACCTGGCCCTGGCACTGGCTGCCGAGGGCGCCACCGTCGGCATTATGGATGCCGACATCTACGGCCCCAGCCAGCCGCGGATGCTCGGTTTGTCGGGTCGTCCTGACTCCGACGACGGCCAGAGCCTCAAGCCGATGGTTGCCTACAAGATCCAGTCGATGTCGATCGGCTACCTGGTCGACCAGGACCAGCCAATGATCTGGCGTGGCCCGATGGTCACCCAGGCGCTCGACCAGCTGATCCATGAGACCGTGTGGACTGATGTCGATTACCTGATCATCGACCTGCCGCCGGGCACCGGCGACGTGCAGCTGACGCTGGCGCAGAAGATCCCGGTCTCGGGCGCGGTGATCGTCACCACGCCGCAGGAGATCGCCCTGATGGACGCCCGCAAGGGACTCAAGATGTTCGAGAAAGTCGAGGTGCCGGTGCTCGGTATCGTCGAAAACATGAGCACCCACATTTGCAGCAACTGCGGTCACGAGGAGCATATCTTCGGCACCGGTGGCGGGGTCAAGATGGCCGAGCAGGCCGATGTCACCTTCCTCGGTTCGCTGCCGCTGGACATGCGTATCCGCGAGGAGACCGACAACGGTCGCCCGACCGTGGTCGCCGAACCGGAGAGTCTCATCGCGCAGAGCTACCGGGCCATCGCCCGGCGGGTCGCCGGCAAGCTTTCGATGCAGGCGAAGAACTTTGCCGCCCGCTTCCCGAGCATCGTCATCGACAACGGCTGAACCGCGGCCCAGGAGACCACCCGATGTCCATCAAGTCCGACCGCTGGATCCGGCGGATGGCCGAAGAGCACGGCATGATCGAGCCGTTCGAGCCCGGCCAGGTCCGCGACAACGGCACCGGCCGGGTGATCTCCTACGGCACTTCGAGCTACGGCTACGACATCCGTTGTGCCGACGAATTCAAGATCTTCACCAACATCAACTCGGCGGTGGTCGATCCCAAGCAGTTCGATGACAGCAGCTTCGTTGACATCACCTCCGACGTCTGCATCATCCCGCCCAACTCGTTCGCCCTGGCGCGCACGGTCGAGTACCTGCGCATCCCGCGCAGCGTGCTGACCATCTGCCTCGGCAAGTCGACCTACGCCCGCTGCGGCATCATCGTCAATGTCACCCCACTCGAACCCGAGTGGGAGGGCCACGTGACGCTGGAGTTCTCCAACACCACGCCGCTGCCAGCCAGGATCTACGCCAACGAGGGCGTCGCCCAGGTCCTCTTTTTCGAATCCGACGAGGAGTGCGAGACCTCCTACAAGGACCGTGGCGGCAAGTACCAGGGCCAGACCGGCGTCACCCTGCCTCACGCCTGAGCCTCCGCCATGGCCGGGTCGCCATGCCGGCTGCTAGGATGCCTGTGACGAGAATCACCTGGCTTGCCCGCGGCTCCTGTAGGTCGGGCTCCAGCCCGACAGGGTGATTCGATGACCCTCCGGGTCCTGGCCCGATTGTCGGACTGAAGTCCGACCTACAACCGTACTTCGGAAGAACCACGGTTCAACCAGCAGATGACCGACCAAGCCAACTCCTACGACGACTGGGCCCGCACCTGGCTGCAGAGCCAGCACCAGGCGTGGCAGGAATGGCTTGGCGGCAACGCTGCCGAAGCGCCTGGCGCGGACCCGACGGCCGCACTGACTGCGTGGCTCGGCGAAGAGGGGTCGGCTCTCGGCGCCGAGGTCGGTGCCCGGCTGGTGGCGCAGGGGCAGCAGTTCCTGCAGTTGGCCGAATCGCTGGGCGAGAGCCTGGCCGAACAAGCCCAGGGCGGTACGGAGACCGACTGGCAGGCTGTGTTCGACGACACTTTTGCGCGGGTTCGCGCGGCACTGGTCCCCGACGAGGTCGGCGAATCCCATCCGGTCGGTGCCCTCGGTGGCCTGCTGCAGGAATGGCAGAAGATGGCCGCCCGGATCGGGTTGCCGGCAACGCCGGCCGCGGATGCGGGTCCGGCGGCGACGACCTACGTCACCGCACTGCATGCCTACGGCGCGCAACTCGCAGACATCCAGCGCGACGCCCTCGAACGCCTGCAACAGGAACTCAACGACCAGCACGCGGCGGGCGCCGCCGTCACCAGTCTGCGTGCCCTGTACGACCTCTGGGTCGACGCCAGCGAGGCGGCATATGCCGAACAGGCGACGACACCGGCCTTCGTCAGCGCCCAGTCCGGTCTTGCCCACGCTTTCTGCCGACTGCAGCAGGTCACCCTCGATGCCACTGGCAGCTTGACGACGGCAGGGCAGCCGGCCGCGAGGACGGCCGGGGACGACGATGGCTGATCCCACCGGCCCGACCGGCGAGCCGCCGTTCCGTGTCGACGCGGCGGCCCTGCTCGAGGAGGTGCAACTGTTCCAGCAGCGGCTGGCGCAGGGCGTCGGCCTGCTGCGCGACCTCGGGCCGGTGGAACTCGGCACCACGCCACGCGAAGCGATCCACCACGAGGACAAGCTGACCCTCTACCACTACCGCCCGGAGAAGCCGCGCGCCGGCCTTGGACCGCTGCTGATCGTCTACGCGTTGGTCAACCGGCCAACCATGACCGACCTGCAGTCGGACCGGTCGCTGATCCGAGGTCTGCTCGATGCCGGGCTCGAGGTCTACCTGGTCGACTGGGGCTACCCGGATGCCGACGACCACGGCCTGACCCTGGATGATTACGTCAACGGCTATATCGACCGTTGCGTGGAGCAGGTCAGTGCCCGCCACGGGGGTGCCCCGATCAACCTGCTTGGTATCTGCCAGGGCGGGACGCTAAGTCTTTGTTACGCGGCGCTGCACCCGGAACGGATTGCGCGACTGGTGACCATGGTCACGCCGGTCGATTTCCAGACCCCGGACAACCTGCTCGGTACCTGGGCGCGGGAACTCGACGTCGACCTGCTGGTGGACTCGCTCGGCAACGTCCCGGGCGAGTGGCTGAACTGGGTCTTCATGGCGCTCAAGCCGTTCCGCCTGACCGGGCAGAAGTACGTCGACCTGGTCGACCTGGTCGACGATCCCGACGCGGTACGCAACTTCCTGCGCATGGAGAAGTGGATATCCGACAGCCCGGACCAGGCCGGCGAGGCGTTCCGCCAGTTCATCAAGGCCTGCTATCAGAAGAACGCCCTGGTCGAGGGCACCCTCGAGCTTGGCGGGCGCGTAGTCGACCTCGGCAACGTCACCATGCCGGTATTCAACGTCTACGCCACCGCCGATCACCTGGTGCCACCATCGGCATCGCGAGCGCTGCGTGACCTGGTCGGCAGCGACGACTACAGAGAGCACGCCTTCCGTGGCGGCCACATTGGCATCTATGTCAGCTCGCGGGCGCGCAAGATTCCGGTCGAGATCGCCGACTGGATCGCGCAGCGGGCGGGGGCGGGCATCCCGGATTCCCCGAACTCATGAATAGCCCCCATCGAGGTCGCAGACAGACACCGTGACGGCATCAAGTGTGTGACCGATTCGGCTTGGTCGACATCGGGGCTCACTGGACTAGAATTAAAGGAACAACAAGGAGATTCAAAA
>CAXMPC010000115.1:0-11258 GCA_964195335.1 uncultured Gammaproteobacteria bacterium
ATAATAATGATCGTTACGTTCATTATTCTGTGCGCTAAATAGTTTAACGCCCGGAATTAAGAACATTGCCAGAATATTATGGGCCCTTGGCTAAGATCACCTGAATCAGGGAAATTGCTCCATCCCGACCGTGTTTTTCAAAAATATTTCTTAACCGTAGTCGCGGTCACTGCCACAGCAAATGCAAACAGTGCGGCGAACGGAAGCACGGTAAACGTTGGATGCAAACTGGACGGAAGGGCCGGATACGTTACCCAGGTGATCACTACGAGCGGTAGCACTGCCTTCTTGGAATCATTCCCACTCGATGGTCGCCGGCGGCTTCCCGGAGATGTCGTAGGTGACACGCGAGATGCCCGTCACCTCGTTGATGATCCGCCGCGAGCAGAGATCAAGGAACTCGTAAGGCAGGTGGGCCCAGCGCGCGGTCATGAAGTCGACCGTCTCTACCGCACGCAGCGCAACGACGTAGTCGTAGCGGCGGCCGTCGCCGGTGACCCCGACCGACTTGACCGGCAGGAACACCGCGAACGCCTGGCTCACCTTGTCGTAGAGCTCGTGGCGACGCAGTTCAGCAATAAAGATGTCATCAGCCCGGCGCAGCAGGTCAGCGTAATCCTTCTTCACCTCGCCGAGGATGCGGACGCCGAGACCCGGCCCCGGGAACGGGTGACGGTAGACCATGTCGTAGGGCAGTCCGAGCTCGACACCGACCTTGCGCACCTCGTCCTTGAACAGCTCACGCAGCGGTTCCACCAGCGCCAGCTTCATGTGCTCGGGCAGGCCACCGACGTTGTGATGCGACTTGATCACGCGCGCCTTGCCGGTGCTGGCCCCGGCCGACTCGATGACGTCGGGGTAGATGGTGCCCTGGGCGAGGAAGCGTACGTCGGTCAGTTTGGCCGCCTCTTCCTCGAAAATCTCGATGAACAGGTTGCCGATGACCTTGCGCTTGCGTTCCGGCTCGTCGACCCCTTCGAGCGCGGCGAGGAAGCGACCCTCGGCATCGACCCGGATCACCTTGACCCCCATGTGCTGGGCGAATGCGGCCATCACCTGGTCGCCTTCGTCCAGGCGCAACAGGCCGTTGTCAACGAACACGCAGGTCAGCTGGTCGCCGATGGCCCGGTGCAGCAGCGCCGCGACCACAGACGAATCGACCCCGCCGGAGAGACCGAGCAGCACGTTGCCGTCACCGACCTGCGCACGCACCCGTTCGATGGAGTCGTCGATGATGTTGTCCGGGTTCCACAACTCGCCGCAGCCGCAGATGTCGTGGACGAAGCGGTCGATGATGCGCGCGCCCTGGCGAGTGTGGGTCACCTCGGGGTGGAACTGGATGCCATAGAGCCCGCGCTCGTCGTCGCCAATGCCGGCCACCGGTGCGTTGTCGGTGCTGGCGATCAGCTTGAATCCGTCGGGCAGCTCGTCGACGCGGTCGCCGTGGCTCATCCATACGTCGAGCAGTCCGTAGCCCTCCGCCGTGGTGTGGTCCTCGATGTCGCGCAACAGTCGCGAGTGGCCGCGGGCGCGGACCTGGGCATAGCCGTACTCGTGGTGGTCGGAATTGACCACCTTGCCGCCGAAATGCTCGGCCATGGCCTGCATGCCGTAGCAGATGCCAAGCACCGGGACGCCGGACTCGAACACCTCCACGGGCACCCGCGGGGTCTCGGCCTCGGTCACCGAGGCGGGCCCACCGGAGAGGATCACCCCGCTCGGCGCGAAGGCATGCAGTGCCGCGAGGTTCATGTCGTGCGGGTGGAGTTCGCAGTAAACCCCGGCCTCGCGCACGCGGCGCGCGATCAGCTGGGTGTACTGTCCGCCGAAGTCGAGGATCAGGATCCGGTCGGTGTGGATGTTGGACGCCACCGCGGCGCCGGCGGGATCAGTCGACACGGTAGTTCGGTGCTTCCTTGGTGATGGTCACGTCGTGGACGTGGCTCTCGCGCATGCCGGCGTTGGTGATGCGGACGAAGTTCGGCCGGGTGCGCATTTCGTCGATATTGGCGCAGCCGGTGTAGCCCATGCTCGAGCGCAGGCCGCCCATCAGCTGCAGGATGACGCGATCGAGCGTGCCCTTGTACGGCACCCGCCCCTCGATGCCCTCGGGCACCAGCTTGTCGGGGTCGGAGCCCTCCTGGAAGTAGCGGTCGCCCGAGCCCTGCTGCTGCGACATCGCCCCGAGCGACCCCATGCCGCGGTAGGACTTGTACGAGCGGCCCTGGAGCAGCTCGACCTCGCCCGGCGCCTCCTCGGTGCCGGCGAGCAGGCTGCCGACCATGATGGTGTGGGCACCGGCGGCGAGCGCCTTGGCAATGTCACCGGAGAAGCGGACGCCGCCGTCGGCGATCAGCGGGGTACCGGTGCCTTCGAGAGCGGCGGCGACGTTGGCCACGGCACTGATCTGCGGCACACCGATGCCGGCCACGATACGGGTGGTGCAGATCGAGCCCGGGCCGATACCGACCTTGACCGCATCGGCGCCGGCCTCGGCCAACGCCTTGGCGGCGGCGCCGGTGGCGATGTTGCCGCCGATCACCTGCACGTCGGGGTAGTGCTGCTTGATCCAGCGCACGCGCTCGATCACGCCCTTCGAGTGGCCATGGGCGGTGTCGACGACGATGACGTCGACCCCGGCCTCGACCAGGCCGGCGACCCGCTCTTCGGTACCGGCGCCGACGCCGACCGCGGCGCCCGCGCGCAGGCTGCCCTGGTCGTCCTTGCAGGCGTCGGGCTTGTCTTCGGCTTTCTGCATGTCCTTGACGGTGATCAGGCCACGCAGATGGAAGCCGCCATTGACCACCAGCACCTTCTCGATGCGGTGCTTGTGCAACAGCGCTCGCACCTCGTCGAGGTCGGCACCCTCCTTGACCGTGATCAGCTTCTCCTGCGGCGTCATGATGCTGGAAACCGGGGCGTCGAGTCGGGTCTCGAAGCGCAGGTCGCGGTGGGTGACGATACCGACCAGCTGGCGTCCGTCGACCACCGGCACGCCGGAGATGTTGTGTTTGCGCGTCAGCTCGAGCACGTCGCCGATCTTCGCCGTCGGACCGACGGTGATCGGGTTTATGATCATGCCGCTTTCGTATTTCTTGACCTTGCGCACCTCGTCGGCCTGCTGCTCAGGCGTCATGTTCTTGTGCAGGATGCCGAGCCCGCCCTCCTGGGCGATGGCGATGGCCAGGCGCGCCTCGGTCACGGTGTCCATCGCCGCCGAGACCAGCGGGATGTTCAGCGAGATCTCGCGCGTGAGTTGGGTGGTGAGGCTGACGTCCTTGGGCAGCACGGTGGAGTAGTCCGGCAGCAGGAGGACGTCATCGAACGTGAGGGATTCTTCGGCGATGCGGAGCATGGAACGGCACCCGGTGAGCGGAAAAGTAGCCAGGGATTCTAGCACCGCTGACAGGGCGGGCGTAACGCATGCGACTCCCCGCACCCGCGCTTGGCGCGGTATTATCGGGACATGAGCCCACCGACCCCGGCCGACCGGGATATCTATACCCCGTCACGGCTGAATCTCGAGGCGCGATCGCTGCTCGAGGGCCATTTCCCGCTGCTCTGGATCGAGGGCGAACTCTCCAACCTCGCCCGACCGGCCTCGGGTCATCTCTACTTTTCGCTCAAGGACGCCCGCGCCCAGGTGCGTTGTGCCATGTTCCGCAATCGCAACCGGACGTTGCGCTTCCGGCCGACCGACGGCCAGCAGGTGCTGCTGCGCGCCCGCGCCGGCCTCTACGAGGGCCGCGGCGAGTTCCAGCTGATCGTCGAATCGATGGAGGAGGCAGGCCACGGGGCGCTGCAGCGCGCCTACGACGAATTGCACGCCCGGCTCGCCACCGAAGGTCTGTTCGATGACGACGCAAAGCGTGCCCTGCCAATGCTGCCGCACCGGATCGGCGTCATCACCTCGCCCAGCGGGGCGGCGCTGCGCGACGTACTTCATGTCCTCGCGCGCCGCTTTCCTGCCGCGGAAGTCATCCTCTACCCGGCAACGGTGCAGGGTGAAGAGGCCCCGGGCGCTTTGCGAGCCGCGCTCGCCGCCGCCGTCCGCCGTGCCGAGTGCGATGTGCTGCTGCTGACCCGTGGCGGCGGCTCACTAGAAGACCTGTGGGCGTTCAACGATGAGGTGCTGGCGCGGGCGATCCGCGCCTGCCCGATCCCGGTCGTGACCGGGGTTGGCCACGAGACCGATTTCACCATTGCCGACTTCGTCGCCGACCTGCGCGCACCCACTCCCTCGGCCGCCGCCGAAGCGGTCAGCCCTGACGGGGCCGCCTGGCGACGCCGTTTCAACGAAGTTGCCGGTCGCCTGTGCGAACTCCAGCGCGGTGGCCTGGCGCACCGGCGAGAACGGCTCGACTGGCTGCAACGCCGACTGCAGGTGCAGCACCCGGCACAGCGGCTGCGGGAAAAGATGCAGCGCCTGGACGGCCTCGAGCAGCGCCTGCAGCGGGGCTGGAATGGCGCCGATCTCGTTGCCCGGCACCGCCTCGAGGTCGCCCGCACCTCGCTGGCAAGACATGCCCCGACGACCCGGCTGAGAGCATTTCAGGAGACGGTCGCCGCCCTCGATCATCGCCTACGCCTCGCGGCGCGGCAGTGCCTTGAGCGCCGACGCCAGCTGCTGCTGACCACCGGTCGCGCCCTCGATATGGTCAGCCCGCTGGCGACGCTGGGACGGGGCTACGCCATTGTCAGCGACGACGCTGGCCAGATCCTGCGTCGTGCCGACGCCACCCGGGTTGGAGCCAGGATCGATGCCCGGCTGGCCGAAGGGCAACTCGTCTGCCGGGTCGAGTCGATCCCGTCAAAGGGAGATTCCTGACCGTGGCCGCTCGTTCCCGCCTGCACTGCCCGGCTATCCCCGGCCGTCGGGCCCAGACCGTGACAACCTGGATGATGGCGGTGGCATTCATCGCCGCACTGGCTCCATCCCATGCCGTGGCCAAGCCGCAGGCCAAGCAGGTCCCGGGCGGCATCGCCATGGTCGATCTCGGCCCGGCGGACGCACCGCGTCCTGCGGCCCGATTTGGTGACAAGCCGGTGCTGGTCCAGGCCAGTGACGGCCGCTGGCAGGCCGTGGTTGGCCTGCCGCTGAGTCTTGATCCCGGCCGCCACCAGCTGACCGTATCCCGACCCGGTGACAAGCCCGAAAAACGGCCGGTCGACGTCATCGCCAAGCAGTATGCCGAGCAACACCTGACCATCAAGAACAAGCGCAAGGTGAACCCGAACGCCGAGGACATGAAACGGATCACCGCCGAGCGGGTGCGCATCAATGCCGCTCTCAACGCATGGTACGACGTGCCGAATCCCGATCTCGACTTCGTTACCCCGCTGGAGGGTCCGCGCAGTGACAGCTTCGGTAAGCGCCGCTTCTTCAACGGCCAGCCACGCCGACCGCATGGCGGCATGGACATCGCCATGCCGGCAGGCACACCGATCGTCGCCGCTGCCGATGGCCGGGTCACCGAAACCGGCGACTTCTTCTTCAATGGCAATTCGGTCTTCCTCGACCACGGCCAGGGGCTGATGACGATTTACATGCACCTCGACGGCATCGACGTCGAACCGGGACAGGTGGTCATCAAGGGACAGCAGGTCGGCACCGTCGGTGCGACCGGCCGGGTGACCGGTCCGCATCTCCACCTTTCGGTGCGCCTCAACGGCACCTACGTCGATCCGGGGCTGTTCCTGCCGCAACCAGCGGCGCCAGAAAAAAAGGGTAGCGGCGAAGGCGCGAAGTGATCAGGGGGCTTCGCCGGACCCGTAAGTCGACCCGACCTCAACACACTACTTCTTGACGTGCCTCATCATCCGCTTGCGCTTTGCCTGCTGGCGCGAGGTGAGTACGTTCTTCTTCCCTTCGTAGGGATTTTTCCCTGCGCGGAACTCGATCCTGACCGGGGTGCCGGCCAGCCCTAACGCCTTGCGATAGGTGTTGGCCAGGTAGCGGCGGTAGGCGCCGGGTACGTTGTCGGTCTGGTTGCCGTGGATGACGATGATCGGCGGGTTGCGTCCACCCTGGTGAGCGTAGCGCAGCTTGATCCGGCGCCCACGCACCATCGGTGGCGAATGTTGCTGCACCGCCTGCTGCAGGATTTCGGTCAAGTGTGAGGTCTTGCAGTCGATGATTGCCGAGGCGAACGCCTTGTCGACCGAGCCAAACAGCTTGCCGACACCGCTGCCGTGCAGCGCGGAGATGAAGTGGATGTCGGCGTAATCGAGAAAGCCGAGACGGAAATCGAACACCCGCCGCACCTCGTCACGCTGACCATCCGACAGGCCGTCCCACTTGTTGATCGCCACGACAATGGCGCGACCGCTGTCGAGCACCAGGCCGAGCAACCCGGCGTCCTGCTCGGCGACCCCCTGGCGCGCATCGAGTACCAGGATCACCACATTGGCCTGATCGATTGCCTGCAAGGTTTTGACTACGCTGAATTTTTCTACCGTTTCGAAAACCTTTCCGCGACGCCTTACACCAGCGGTATCGACCAGGGTGTAGCTCTTGCCATCACGTTCGAACGGCACCGCGACGCTGTCACGGGTGGTCCCGGGCTGGTCGAAGGCGACCAGCCTTTCTTCGCCAAGGATGCGGTTGATCAAGGTCGACTTGCCAACGTTGGGTCGGCCGACGACCGCGACCTTGACGTCACCCTTTTCTGCGGCCTCGGACCCATCCTCGCCTGCCGCGACCTCCTCGTCAGGAAGCTGCGACAAGACCGTCTCGGTCAACTGGCGAATGCCGCGGCCGTGGCTGGCCGCCACCGGCTGCGGCTCACCGAAACCGAGGGCGTGGAACTCGGCGCACGCCCCATCGGCATCGATGCCGTCGGTCTTATTGACCACCAGCAGCATCGGCTTGCCCAGCTGGCGCAGCTTTTGGGCGATCTGCTCGTCGGCCGCGGTCAGGCCGGCGCGACCGTCGACCAGCAGCAGGATCAGGTCGGCCTCGTCGACCGCCTGCAGCGTCTGCCGGGCCATGGCCTCGTCGAGCGTGTGCTCCTCGCCGGTCAGGCCGCCGGTATCGATAACCAGGCAACTGCGCTCGT
Organism: uncultured Gammaproteobacteria bacterium; assembly: GCA_964195335.1. Classification (GTDB taxonomy): domain Bacteria; phylum Pseudomonadota; class Gammaproteobacteria; order QNFN01; family QNFN01; genus QNFN01. The sequence goes on from CAXMPC010000115.1 coordinate 7,059, forward strand.
CGAGCCGGGCGAGCCCGTACTGACGATCGCGGGTCAGGCCGGAAAGGTTGGCAACGAGTGCATCCCGGCTGCGGGTAAACCGGTTGAACAGGGTCGACTTGCCGACATTGGGTCGCCCGACGAGGGCGATGACAGGTTGCATGGCGATGGGTCTGCAGGTCCGGCTCGAGGGGCCCGGTCCGGCAGTAGACCGGGACGCGATGTCACGGGCGGCGCGGCAGTACGGGCGTGGGGGGCGATGATAGCAGGATCAGGGCCGCAACTCAGGACAGGCCGACGTCTCCGAGCCGTGTGAGATCCTCCGGCCGATCCACATCCCAAAGCATCGGCAATTCGTGCCAACGCCAGCCGAGGGCCACCAGACGGGAACGGGTCTGGCGCAGCACCCGGTCGCCACCCCACTCGATGCCCTCGAACAGCACCGGCGACAAGCGTCGTACCCCGATCAGGGCGTAGCCACCGTCTTCGGCCGGTCCGAGCACCACGTCGTGGTCATCGAGAGCCGCGAACGCGGCATCGAGGTCCGCCGCGGACAGCGCGGGGCAGTCGCAGCCTACGAGAACCGCCCTCTGTCCTCCCTTGAGCGCGGCACCCAGGGCCTGATGCATGCGCTCACCCAGATCACCCTGGGTTTGATCGTGCAGGATCACTCCCCAGCGCACCTTCGCCGTGGCAAAAGCGGGATCACCGGAGTCCGGCGCACACCAGAGATCGACCGGGGCGACCGCCGCCGTGCAGGTGGTCGTCAGTGTCCGCTCGAGCAACTGAGCGTAAAGTGCGGCGGCGCCGGTTGCCCCCAACGCCGGAATCAGTCGGGTCTTGACGGCACCAGGCACCGGCGCTCGAGCGAACACCAGCAGGCGCCTGCTGCCACTTCCGTCAGCCATGCCGATAACGCCGTGCCAGGCTGGCGGGCGCAACTCCGAGGACGAATGCGAGGCGCAACCACCACATCAGCAGGACCGTCCGCACGATGCCGTTCCGTTCCCAGCGACGGCTCGATGTCTGCAGAACGATGTCGAGACAGGCCGGGGGACCGAGCCGTTTCAGCCGGCGACTGAGCGCCACGTCCTCCATCAACTCGATTTCGGGGAAGCCATCGACCTGCTCGAACCATTCCCGGCGCACGAACAACCCCTGATCGCCGGTGGCGATGCCGGTCCAGCGTGAGCGGAGATTCATCGCCCACTCGACCAGCCGCAGCAGCGGGTGGCCGCCGGAAAGGCGTACGTCGAAACGACCCCAGCCCGCACCGCACAATGCCGCACGCAGCACGGGCACTGCCTCTTGCGGAAGGTTGGAATCGGCATGGAGGAACCAGAAGGCCTCACCGGCTGCCACGCCGGCACCGGCATTCATCTGGCGTGCCCGGCCGGGCGGCGAGGCGATGACCCGGTCGGCCAGCGTCGCCGCCCGTTCAGGGGTCCCGTCGCTACTGCCGCCATCGACGACGATCACCTGGCAACCGTGCCCGCGCCAGGGCTGCAGCGCCAGTAGCGTGGTGACGATCGTCCCGCCCTCGTTCAGGGTCGGCACGATGATCGTGAGAGACACCGGAATCGTGATGGCTCAGAGCGACCCGCCGCAACTGCTTCCATGCCCGGCGGTGCAGCCGTAGCAATGGCCGGCAACGGCGATCGGCAGGCCAGGCAGTGAGGTCTCCATCAGGTCGGAGAGGCTCACCGGAGCATCACACCCGGACAGAGGCATGGTCAGCATCTGATTGAAGTCGCAATCGTAGACGAAACCCTGCCAGTCGACGCTGAGCAGCGAGCGGCACATCACTGAAGACAGGTTTTCGTCACGATGGGCTCCACGCAAGGTTTTCATGTAGTCACCGAAGCTGTTCTTCGCCAACAACATGCCGCCGAAGCGGTTGATCGGCATATTGGCGATGGTCAGCAGCCGGTTGAACTGCACACCGTGCTGTTCGCCAAGATAGCGCTTGTAGTCCAGTTCCAGTGGACCTTGCGGCGGCGGCAGTTCCGGTCCTTGCGGGTTGAAGACCAGGTCGAGTTCGAGCCCACTGTCCGGCCTGCCGTAGCCGATGTCGTTGAGGGTGCGCAGCACGTGCAGGCTGGTCTCGTAGACCCCCCGGCCACGCTGCCGGTCCACGTTGTCTTCCAGGTAGCAGGGCAACGAGGCGACGATTCGTACCTGCTGCGCAGCCAGGAAGTCGGCGGTCTCCTCCTGTCCTGGCTCTTCGAGTACGGTCAGATTGCAGCGGTCGATGACCCGGATGCCCAATCCACGGGCCCGCTCGACCAGGTACCTGAAATCGGGGTTCAGTTCCGGAGCGCCACCGGTCAGGTCCAGTTCCGGCACCTGCCACCGTTCCAGGTAGGCGAGCACCGTATCAACCACGGCCCGGTCCATCACTTCCTCGCGCTTGGGCCCGGCGTTGACGTGACAATGCTGGCACTGCAAGTTGCAGCGGTACCCAAGATTGACCTGGAGGGTACTCAGGTGAGCACGGGTCAGTGACGGAAAATCGGTCTCGGCAAGCAGAGCATGGGTCGAGAGCATGCGGGTTCCTAGTAGGCACGCGTCGGTGCGTAGCCATGTTATCGACGCATCGTGGCCAACGGCAACTCTGTCTCGGCCACGTCGAAGTCTGGTTCAACCGGGTTGGCGGGTGCTAGAATCGCATCCCGCCGTTTACCGGTGGCTGTCACACGGGGCCGTAGCTCAGCTGGGAGAGCGTCGCGTTCGCAATGCGAAGGTCGGGAGTTCGATCCTCCTCGGCTCCACCAAATTCCCCTGCATCACTCACCGAGGGGCTGTCACCGACAGCCTCTCGGCCGTTATGCGCCAGCCGTGGCCGAAATCGCCTTGGCCCGGCACCGGCCCGTTGCTCTAGAATAGACCTGCCTCGCTTCCGATCACTTACAAGCCCCGGTAGCTCAGCTGGATAGAGCGTCCCCCTCCTAAGGGGAAGGTCTCAGGTTCGACTCCTGACCGGGGCGCCAGGTCATCTTGCCACCTCATTCGCAGCCGGGCCTTATCCAGCCTGACAATTCTGCCTTTCGCTGGATGGAGGTCATCATGACGTCAATCTGTGCCGAGTTGACAAACCTCCTCCAGATGCCTCTTGGCCGATGACAAATCAAACACCTTGGGAAACCTGTCCAGTTCGTCCACGTACTTCACGCAAACAGCGGGACTCACGATCTCATTACTGGTTACCAACAGACGGAATAGCTCCTGACTATTTTCGGGGTGGTCGAGTACCGAGTTCAGGATCGCCAGGTTGAATATCGCCTGTTTGCGGAGTTCGAATGAAGTGATGGATGCCGGCTGTTGCTCCACAGCTTTAACCAGGAACTGGTAGGAAAGGGCCAACTCCCCCCGCAACATCATCAGCCTACCCATCGCTAATGCGTAGTCAATCGGCAGGTCATCGAGATCTAGGAGACGCCTTACATAGGTCAAGGCTTCATCATCCCGACGCTGGTTCTGGAGATGGATTGCCAGGTTGAGAAGGTACGGCGAGTAACTTGGCTTGCTTTCCAATGCCGCGCGGAGGTGCGCTTCGCGCATGGCGTCATCACCATTTCTTGCGTAATGGTCACTCAACTGAAAATGTGCGAAGTGATTGCCACTGGTCCGGTCGATCGTCCGTTGCCAATAGGTCTGATCACTCTCCCATGCAGACGCCGTCGACCTGGCGACTGCGGCGAAGAGCAGGACGACCAGCAGCACGGGCAGGACCTGCCACAAGGGACGTGCCCGGCTTAGCAGTTCCGCGCCCAGAAAGACGAAAGCAATCACAAGACCTACATGCGGGAGATAGGACCAGCGATCTCCGACCAGGACCGCCTCGCCTGCACCCACCAGGCCTATGACCGGAAAAAGCGAGACGACAAACCACAACCAACCAAGCCATAGATTCGGCTGCCGGATCCTGGCCAGATACGCCACGATAGTCATCGACAAGAGCATGACTACTGAGGCCAGGTAAATCCATAGCGAAAAGGTTTCGACGACATACGGAAAGTAGATGCTCGACCAGAATGGTGTGAGCGAAAATAGCAGGTAGGTCGCGTAAACGATGGGGACGTTAAGTAGTCTTTGAGTGAACTCCACGTCCGCCAGAGCTACGCTCGCCGGGCCGGCAGCGGCATAACCAGATGACGACAGGTGGATCACGAAAAACAGTCCGGAAACAAGTATAAAAGGAATCTTGTTCTTGAGCTTCAA
>CAXMPC010000116.1:0-2262 GCA_964195335.1 uncultured Gammaproteobacteria bacterium
GGCACACAGTTCGATGCCCTGATGGGGGCCGCAGAACACGGCCGCATCAGCCTGCATGCCTGAAACCCGGCAACCGGCCACATCAGCATTACGGCGTGGCCGGTCAAGCGGTTGTCGCGTCCGGTCCAGCCTGGATGGTGACGCCTGGATAGGATTTACCCGTCACATCACGGGAGATCCGCCATGGACCGCAGTATCGAAACGTTGATCACCAGGCTGGAGAACAATCCGCAGAGCGTTCGCGACCTGCGCGATCAACTGGTCGCGCATCCAGTGGTGTTACGGCAATTGCTGACGGCCCTGCACGAGGGCGACGGCAAGCACGATGCTGACGACCCCAGCCTGGTTCCGCTCGACCCCTGGCTCGATGCCTGAGAGGAGACGTGGCCACGAGGTTCATTCGACCTTGAGGTAGCTGAATCCCTGGTGCTGCAGATCAGCGATCTGCACCACACCCGATGGCACCCGTTCGACCTCCGGGTAGAGCTTGTCGGGATCGAGACCCACGGATACCCGGGTGATCTCGCACAGTTCGAGTTTGACGCCGGCGACTTCGTGCAGTGAGAGCAGGCGCCCCTTGAGGTTGTCGCGACGCTCTTCGAGGGCGGCGTCGGCGGCGAATGGCGTGCCCTCGAGGCTGTCACCGGTGACGAAACGAATCCCGTATGAATTGAACACCACCCGTACGTCGTAATCGAGGAGTTGATCCTCGTAGTAAGTGACCATGTTATGGATACTGGTGAGCATGGCGCTGAACCGGCGTGGGTCGGTGAAATCAGCGTGGTAGACGACCTTGACGACGTCGTCTTCCTCGGCGGCCTGCAGCGGGCTCCACGCCGTCAGGGTAACCAGGTACAGGATCCCGGCAGCAATAACGTGGCCCGCGGATGTGGTTGTCTTCATGGCGGTCTCCTCGCAGGGGTCGACGGACGCCCGACTGGGCGATCTGGTGACATTGTGAACCATCACCTGAGACAATGCCGGTCCAGCCAGTGACCGCTTCGACCATGCTCCCATTCTGGGAAACCAAGACCCTGGACGAGATGACCCGCGATGAGTGGGAATCGCTCTGTGACGGCTGCGGCAAGTGCTGCCTGCACAAACTCGAGGATGCCGACACCCTCGAACTGCACTTCACCAACGTCGCCTGCCGGCTGCTCGACCGCGCGCACTGCCGATGCTGTGACTACGCCAACCGTACCCGCCACGTGCCCGACTGCCTGGCGCTCACGGTCGAATCCCTTCCGGGCATCGACTGGTTGCCGGCCACCTGCGCCTACCTGCTTCGTGCCCGTGGTAAACCGCTGCCTTCATGGCACCCACTGGTGTCTGGTGACCCCGAGTCGGTCCATCGCGCGGGTCGATCAGTGCAGGGCTGGTGCGTGGACGAAGAGGAGGCCGGTGATCTCTGGAGCCATCTGGTGGGGCCGGAACGCATCAACGGAAAGGACTAAGCCGGAAGCCGGTCAGCAGTCGACAAGATACAGCGGCACCCGCATCTCTTCGCGGCTCATGCCGCCGTGGTTGCCGAGCATGAACCACGGTTGCTCGCCGGCAATCGGCGCCGCGAACGCCTGGCGGTCGCGGGCGATCAGGATGTAGTCGCCGACCCGTCCGTAGAGTTTCGGGTGCGGCGCCCCTGGCCCGAACGCACCCATCTCCAGCAGGGTCTCGCCAGCGATGCAGTAACACGCCTCTCCAAGATGCTGCGCGACCAGTTCGAGAAAGCGTGACTCGCGGCGCGGGCGGACGAAGCAGCTGGCATGACCGGCATCACCGCATGGCACCGTCGCCAGGCAGTCGTAGAGACCAGGCACGGCCGCGAGATCGACTTGCTGTTCCTCGGGAGTGTCGTGGATGCCGTGGTCGGCCGTGACCACCAGCGTCACCCCTTGACCGCGCAGGGTGTCGCGGAGCTGTGCCAGGGCATCGTCGATCTGACCCAGGTGCCCCATGGTGCGGGCGTCACGGGTGCCATGTTCGTGGCAGAGCGTGTCGTGAACCGGCCAGTAGACGTAGGCAAGACCACGGTCGACAGTCTTGCAGGTGGCGAGCACTTCGTCGCGTAATCCATCGAGCGTTTCGAACGCGCGCACCCGGTCCCAGCGGGTGCCGGTGCGTGAGAAGCGGCTGTGCGGGATGACGCCGTAGGAGAGCTGGGCGCGATGTTCGGGGACCGTGTTCAAGTGCGAGGGCAGGGCGAGGTAGGCGTCGAGATCGAAGGCCTCGGGGGCGAAATCACTGCCGGTCCGGACATGAGAC
>CAXMPC010000117.1:0-11397 GCA_964195335.1 uncultured Gammaproteobacteria bacterium
CGTACTCCTGCGCCTGGTAGGGGCTGTTGAAGTTGGCGATGCCCTCGTACTGAACCGCCAGGCTGCGGTAGAGGAAAGCGCACTCGTCGACGATCAGGTAGCTGGAGGAGGTCTCCCGGTAGTCGTCGGCCACCTTGCGGAAATGCATGTAAGTCGTCAGCCGCCGGCCCAGGTTGATCAGCCGGTGGCCTTCCTTGACGACCCGGTCGGAGTCCATCACCAGGATCTGGATCTCGACATTGCGGTGGGATATCGCCAGTTGGCGTAACGCCTGGTAGAAGGGCTCGCGGTCGTAGAGCCGGGGCTCGAGGTCGCGGGTGAAGAGTTGCAGCTTGCGCCGGGCCTGACCCGCCAGCGCATCGACGATGGCGATATTGTCGTCCAGGCTCGTGAGTGTCAGTTCCTCGTGGTCGACACCCAGGCGGTATTCATCGATCGGCTTGTCCATGCTTCTGCCTCCATACCTGGCGGCTTCTGCCGCTCTGTTTAGGAACCTCTGATTAAGTCTGGACGAAGTAGATGGTGATGCAGAATGTTCAGCTTTGAGGCGCAAAGCGCACGTAATAGCGCGCTATTGCGCAGCTTGGCAACGCTAAAGATGGACATTCTGGGCGCCAGATACGAGTTCATGATTTGATCAGAGGTTTCTTTACTGTTGTTCGTCAGATGTCGCGCGCTTTGGCCGCTGCGTTACCAGTGTAGTTCCCGGGCTCGAGGGCGAGCAGGGCATCGCGTGCCTCGGCGGGGATGTCGAGCCCTTCGACGAAGGCGCGCAGGGTGTCGCGGTCGATACCGCGCCCGCGGGTCAGTTCCTTGAGCTTTTCGTAGGGCTTTTCGATGCCGTAACGGCGCATCACCGTCTGCACCGGCTCCGCCAGGACCTCCCAGCAGCCATCGAGATCGGCCGCGAGGCGGTCCGCGCATGGCTCGAGCTTGCCCAGTCCACGCAGGGTCGCGTTGTAGGCGATGGCACTGTGGGCCAGGGCGACGCCAACCGTGCGCAGCACCGTGGAGTCGGTCAGGTCGCGCTGCCAGCGCGACACCGGCAGCTTGGCGGAGAAATGACCGAGCAGGGCGTTGGCGATGCCGAGGTTGCCCTCGGAGTTCTCGAAGTCGATCGGGTTGACCTTGTGCGGCATGGTCGAGGAACCGACCTCACCGGCGACGGTACGCTGGCGGAAGTAGCCGATCGAGACGTAGCCCCAGACGTCGCGGTCGAAATCGAGCAGCACGGTGTTGAAGCGGGCGATGGCGTCGAACAATTCGGCCATGTAGTCGTGCGGTTCGATCTGGATGGTGTATTCGTTCCAGTCGAGACCCAGGCCGGTGACGAAGCGTTCGGCCAGAGCCGGCCAGTCGACATCGGGATAGGCCGACAGGTGGGCATTGAAATTGCCGACTGCGCCGTTGATCTTGCCTAGCATCGGCACGGCGGCGATCTGGGCGCGCTGGCGCCGCAGCCGGTGGACGACATTGGCCACCTCCTTGCCGAGCGTCGTCGGCGAGGCTGGCTGGCCGTGGGTGCGCGACAGCATCGGCAGGTCGGCGAGGTCGTGGGCCAGGGACGTCAAGGTATCGACCAGCTGATCGGCCAGTGGCAGCACGCTCTGGGTTCGCGCCTCGCGCAACATCAGTGCGTAGGCGAGGTTGTTTATATCCTCGGAAGTGCAGGCAAAGTGGATGAACTCCGACACCGCCTCGAGTTCGGCGTTGCCGGCGATGTGCTCCTTGATGAAGTACTCGACCGCCTTGACGTCGTGGTTGGTGGTGCGCTCGATGTTCTTGACCCGCTGGGCATCCTCTTCCGAAAAGCCGTCGACGATCGCCTCGAGCAGATGGGTTGCGTGCGTGCTCAGTGGTGGCACTTCGGCGATTCCAGGCTCGTCCGCGAGCGCCTGGAGCCAGCGGATTTCGACCAGGATTCTGTGCCTGATGAGTCCATATTCGCTGAAGATGGGCCTAAGATCGTCGACTTTAGAGCCATATCGGCCATCGACAGGAGAGAGAGCATTGAGCGCGGTCAGTTCCATGGCCACGGGCGGATCCTCGAACGGGTTGAACAGGGTAGGGAACTGATCATACAACAGGCCTCCATCGACGCGCGGGGCCATATTTGGGCCGCCAAACGGGGACCGGTTGGGTATCAATAATATTTGTATGCAGTTAATATATCGTTATGGGTGTGGCGCGCAACGTGCCTCCGTCCTGCCGACTGAACCAGATTGAACCAAAGAGGTGACTGCCATGTTGGAAGCCTACCGTAAGCATGTCGAAGAGCGCGCCGCCGAGGGCATCCCGCCGCTGCCACTGACCGCCGACCAGGTGACCGACCTGGTTGCCCTTATGCTGGCCCCGCCGGCGGGTGAAGAGGCGTTCCTGCTCGATCTGCTGACCGACCGCGTGCCCCCGGGCGTCGACAACGCTTCCAAGGTCAAGGCGGAGTTCCTGGCCGGTGTCACCAGTGGCAGCGTCGCCTGTCCGCTGATCGATCGTCAGCGTGCCACCGAGCTGCTCGGGACCATGCTTGGTGGCTACAACGTGCAGCCGCTGGTCGACATGCTTGACGATGAGGCCGTCGCCGAGACCGCCGCCACCGCGCTGAAGAAGACCCTGCTGGTGTTCGATGGCTTCGACGGTGTCGCCGACAAGGCCAAGGCCGGTAACGCCGCGGCACAGTCGGTGCTGCAGTCGTGGGCCGACGCCGAGTGGTTCACCTCGCGCGACCCCGTCGCGGAGCAGATCACCATCACCGTGTTCAAGATCCCGGGCGAGACCAACACCGACGACCTGTCGCCGGCCGGTGACGCCTGGAGCCGTCCCGACATCCCGCTCCATGCCAAGGCGATGCTCAAGGCGAGCATGCCTGACGGCCTGGCCAGGATCGAGGAACTCAAGGGCAAGGGCCATCCCGTCAGCTACGTCGGTGACGTGGTCGGTACCGGTTCGTCACGGAAGTCGGCGACCAACTCGGTGCTCTGGCTGATGGGCGATGACATCCCGTTCGTGCCGAACAAGCGCCAGGGTGGCGTCGTCCTCGGTGGCAAGATCGCGCCGATCTTCTTCAATACCGTCGAGGATTCAGGCGCGCTGCCGATCGAGTGTGATGTCGATAGCCTGGAGATGGGCGATGTCGTCACCGTCCACCCGTATGCCGGCAAGATCACCAACGAGGCCGGCGAGACCGTCTCCACCTTCGAGCTCAAGACCCAGGCGTTGCTCGACGAGGTGCAGGCCGGCGGCCGCATTCCGCTGATCATCGGCCGCACGCTGACCGGTCGCGCTCGCGAGGCGCTTGGCCTGCCAGTCTCCGAAGCCTTCCGCCAGCCGGAGCAGCCGGCCGACAGCGGCAAGGGCTACTCGCTGGCACAGAAGATGGTCGGCCGTGCCTGTGGTGTCGAGGGCATCCGCCCGGGTGCCTATTGCGAGCCGAAGATGACCACCGTCGGTTCCCAGGACACCACCGGGCCGATGACCCGCGACGAACTCAAGGAACTCGCCTGCCTCGGTTTCTCGGCCGACCTGGTGATGCAGAGCTTCTGCCACACCGCGGCCTACCCGAAGCCGGTCGACGTCACCACCCACAAGACGTTGCCGGAGTTCATCCAGGAGCGTGGCGGGGTCGCCCTGCGCCCGGGCGACGGCATCATCCACTCGTGGCTGAATCGCATGCTGTTGCCCGACACCGTCGGCACTGGCGGCGACTCCCACACCCGCTTCCCGCTCGGCATCAGCTTCCCGGCCGGTTCCGGCCTGGTCGCCTTCGGCGCGGCGATCGGTGTCATGCCACTGGATATGCCGGAGTCGGTCCTGGTCCGCTTCAAGGGCGAACTGCAGCCGGGCATGACCCTGCGCGACATGGTCAACGCCATTCCCTACAAGGCGCTCCAGGAGGGGCTGCTGACGGTCGAGAAGAAGGGCAAGAAGAACATCTTCTCCGGTCGCATCCTCGAGATCGAGGGGCTGCCCGATCTCAAGGTCGAGCAGGCGTTCGAACTCTCCGATGCGTCGGCCGAACGCTCCGCCGGCGGTTGCTCCATCCGGCTCAACAAGGAGCCGATCATCGAGTACCTCTCCTCCAACGTCACCCTGCTGCGCTGGATGATCAGCGAGGGCTACGGCGACGCCGACGCCCTGGCACGCCGTGCCGACGCCATGGAGGCGTGGATCGCCGATCCGCAGCTGCTCGAGCCCGACGCCGACGCCGAGTACGCCGCGGTGATCGAGATCGACATGAACGAGATCACCGAGCCGCTGCTGGCGTGCCCGAACGATCCCGACGACGTCAAGACGCTGTCGGATATTGCCGGGACCAAGATCGACGAGGTCTTCATCGGTTCGTGCATGACCAACATCGGCCACTTCCGTGCCGCCAGCAAGATCCTGGAGCGCAGCGACGACCAGGTCTCGACCCGCCTCTGGGTCGCTCCGCCGACGCGCATGGACGAGAGCCAGCTGGTCGACGAGGGGGTCTACAGCACCTTCGGCAAGGCCGGCGCGCGGATGGAGATGCCGGGCTGCTCGCTGTGCATGGGCAACCAGGCCCGCGTCGCTCCGGGCAGCACCGTGGTCTCGACATCGACGCGCAACTTCCCCAACCGCCTCGGCGCCGGAGCCAACGTCTACCTCGCCTCGGCCGAGTTGGCCGCGGTGGCGAGCCGCATGGGCCAGCTGCCGACGCCGGAGGAGTACCTGGCGCAAGTGCAGGGGCTGAGCGAGGTCGAGGACGAGGTCTACCGTTACCTCAACTTTGACGAAATCGACAGCTACCAGGAGGCCGCGGACTCGGTGAAGAAGTCTGCCTGAGCCGACGCCACCCACGGCAAGCGAAAGGGCCGGCATGTCGCCGGCCCTTTTTTATGCATGACGTCTCGCCACGACACGGTCGCGTGGAACGCGAATGGCGGTCGGTCGACCACGCCAGTGACCAGGTTCATCCATTGACCACCTGGCCGAAGTTCCACATAAGTGCCGCCTGCCGGTCGAGAAAACCGGCCAGGTGCGCGCTCAATTCGCGCGCATCGCAGCCGGCACCGTCGATCATTGCCGACTTGCGACGCCGCTGGAACGGCATTCCCATCAGGTACATGCCCGGGGCGTCAATGACTCCCCCGGTGTGGCGGATCCGGCCCTTGCGATCGAAGACCGGCAGGTCGATCCAGGAGTGGTCCGGACGGTAGCCGGTAGCCCAGATAACGGTCCGGATCGCACCGCTGCGCAGGTCGATAGCAAGTTGTGGTGAGGTCTCGACCGCCGTGGGTTCGAACCGGTGTGAAGGGTCGACTTCGCCGTCCACGCCGTGACTGGTCGCCCACTCGTCGATGGTGTCGAGTAGCCGGTTCATCTTGAGGTCGGACATGGCGCAGTGGTTGTTCAGAGACCCGGAGAATTGCGCCTTGCCGCCATTGATTCCGGCCAGACGCCCGACAAGCTTCACGCCGATGGCAGTGAGCGAGTTGAGATCGATCTGTCGCCGCTCTGGAGAACCCATGAGCTGAAGCGATGGCAATTTTCGGGCGCGGGCGATGTCATCGACCTCGTCGTAGCGATCGTCGAGCACGCCGGCGGCGTCCAGCCACCATTCGATATCCCGACCCCGGTAGGACCGGGGAGCCCGGATGTGCTCACCGACGGCCAGGGTCACGGATCGTCCCGAGCGCTGGAGCTCTTCGGCGATCTGCGTTCCACTGGCCGAGGCGCCAACGACCAGCACACCACCTTCGGCCAGTTGATCGGGATTACGGTAGGTCTTGGGCGTGAAGGTGTCGATACCGGGAGGCAATTCGCTAGCCAGCGCCGGCACCTGTGGAATGTTGCAAGCGCCCGAGGCGATCACGACGCTGCTGCATTCCCAATCACCCTGATCGGTAGCGACGGCGTAGCCACCGTTGTAGCGACTCACCGAGGTGACCTTCGTGTGGGTCTGGATCGGGGCCGAGATCACATCGGCGTAGCGTTCGATGAAAGCCACGGTCTCGGGCATCGTCCGGTAGCCGTCGGGGTCGTCCCCTTGGTAGCCGTAGTCCGGCAACCGGCTCTGCCAGTTGGGAGTCAGCAGTTTGAGCGAATCCCAGCGCTCGGTCTTCCACGAGTTGGCCACCTCGCCACGCTCGAGGATCACGTGCTCGATTGACCGCCTGGTGAGGCATCGACTCATGGCCAGGCCGGCATGCCCGGCTCCGATGATGACCGTGGTGGTGTGCATGGGGGTTGTCCTCGCCATTCCCGGGCCGGTGGCTCAGTTGACCTCGACGGTGACGTTGGTCGGGTTGGTGACGATGTCGAACACCGCCGAGCGCTTCTGTGACTGGGCGACAAGCGCCTTGATCTCGTCCTCGGTCGCGTCGGCGTCGATCCGGTAGTGCACCTTGATGCCATCGAAGCCGTTACGCACATCGCTGTCGATCCCGAGGATGCCCTGGATATCCATCCCGGCTTCGAGCGTCGCCGATACTGAATTGAGCTGGATTTCCCGCATCTGGGCGACGGCGGCGATCCCGGCCGTGAGGCAACCGGCCAGACCGGTCAGCACCATCTCTACTGGTGTCGCACCGTTGTCTTCGGAGGCGAAAATCTCGGGGTGGTCGGTGTCGAAGTTGTACTCGGTCCGATGCGACTGCTCCTCGCCGAGACCGAAGAAGCGATGGATCGACGTCTGGCTGTGGGTGCCCTTCATCCAGCGGCAGTTCGCGCGCCAGGTGAAGCGGGCCGCTTCGGGGGTCTCGGTCAACGCCTCGCGGGCACCGAGCAGTGCTTCGACATTGACACCGTTGTTGACTTGAATCTGTGTGGCGGTCATGGCTGGCTCCTTGGTTCGGTTTGAGTGGTAGCGTCCACGGGGAACCAGCCTAGTGAGCGGATGTTGCTGCGGAATGTCTGTGGTCAGGTACGTTTGTTTCAATTGTTTCTGTCGCCAATCCAGCCGAGGCGGCTAAGTATCGGTCGATAGGAAACGTCGCTTGTCGTTGACCTGTCGTATCTGGCAGCGCTGTGATCTCACTCTCTCTATCGATTGTTGATCGTCTGCTGCACGTTGGTGTCGGTTTTGCTAGTTTGTGACACAAGAGGTGCCACCTTTCTCCACGGCGCCGCAAAGACGTACACCCCGAGCGAGACATGATTACCGAGGACCGCTGGCGAATGGGTAACAGACTCCGACAGGGCACAGGGCTCCTCCTGGCCATCCTGGCGCTGCTTTTGGTCGCCTCCTGTACGACCAAGCCGTCGGTGACCCACGATCAGGCGTCGGTCGATTACGATCTGCTACTCACCGTTCCAAAAGAGCCGATCTCCTTCGACCAGGCGGTCCGGCCGATACTCGAGAACCGCTGCGTGGTCTGTCATGGCTGCTACGACGCGCCATGCCAACTCAAGCTCTCTTCTCCCGCCGGATTGCGGCGAGGCGCCAGCACAACCCTGGTCTACGATGGCGCACGCCTGCGGGCGACCCCACCCACACGCCTCGACATCGACGCCAACACCGTTCCCGAGTGGCGGCAGCGGGGGTTCCACGCGGTACTCAACGAGACCGGTTCGCAGGACCCGATCGCGAACCTGGAAAACTCCGTGCTCTACCGGATGCTGCGCCTGAAACAGCAGCATCCCCAGCCGCGCACCGGCATGCTCTCCGATGACATCGATGTCAGGCTGAACCGCGAGCAGGTCTGCACCACCGCCGACAAGTTCGACCGATTTGCCAGCAAGCACCCGCACTGGGGCATGCCCTATGCGATGCCGAACCTGAGTGATGCGGAGTACGGCACGCTGGTGCAGTGGATCGCGCAGGGGGCCCCGGTTCCCGAACCGGCAACGCCCTCGGCCAAGGCCGAACCACAGATCGCCCGATGGGAAGCCTTTCTGAACGGGTCGGAGCAGAAACAACAGCTGGTCAGCCGCTACATCTACGAGCACCTGCTATTGGCGCGCATCCATTTCGAAGGGACTCCGAACCGCGAGTTCTATCGGTTGGTCCGGTCGTCGACGCCGCCGGGCGAGGCGGTCGACGAGATCGCCACCGTCAGGCCCTATGACGATCCCGGCGGGCGCTTCTACTATCGCCTGCGGCGCTTCCAGCCGAGCATCGTGGCCAAGGCCCATAACGTCTACCGGTGGTCGGATCGGCGCCTGGCGCGTTATCGGGAACTCTTTATCGAACCGGATTACACGGTCGATGACCTGCCCGGTTACAGTATCAAGGTGGCGTCGAACCCGTTTCGTGTCTACGCGGCGATCCCGCCGGTCTCCCGCTACCGCTTCCTGCTCGATGACGCCCGCTTTTTCATCGAGGGTTTCATCAAGGGGCCGGTGTGCCGGGGGCAGATCGCCCTGGACGTCATCGATGACCAGTTCTGGGTCTTTTTCACTGCCCCTAATCCCGAATCAATCACCTTGCAGCCGGCCTTTCTGGCAGCCTCCGAGGCCTATCTCGACCTGCCGGCCGAGCGCGGCGATGACAGCCTGCGTCTCCTCACCACCTGGCGTGACTACCTCAAGCGGCAGCAGAAGTACCTGGCCAAGAAGGACGTCTTCCTGGAGCATCACTTCGCCGACCCGAGTGCGGTCCTCGACATCCGTGACGCCGTGAAGATCGTCTGGGACGGTGACGGCAGCAATCCTGACGCGGCGTTGACCGTCTTTCGCCATTTCGATAGCGCCTCTGTCGACAACGGCCTGGTGGGAGATTATCCGGAGACCGCCTGGATCATTGACTATCCGCTGCTCGAACGCATCCACTACCTGCTGGTCGCCGGCTTCAATATCTTCGGTAACGCCACTCACCAGTTGACCACCCGCATTTATATGGATTTCCTGCGCATGGAGGCAGAGAACCAATTCCTGCTGTTCATGCCGGTGGCCAGGCGTCGGCAGATCCACGAGGAGTGGTACCAGGGGATGCACAAAAAAGCCGAGGTTGTGTTCAAGGCTTACCAGCGGGCCACCTTGCATCTCGACACGGTGAACGGTTACCGCAGCGACGATCCGCAACGGGAGTTCTACGGGCTCCTGCAGCGGCATCTCGGCAAGATGGCCGGTCCATTGGACGTGATCAATCGCTGTGACGCGGCCGACTGCCTGGAAAAGGAGAAGGCGGTCGAACACCGTATCGACCTGTCCATGCGCCGCATGGCTACCCTGCGTGGCGAAATCCTGTCGAGTTTTCCCGACGTCTCGTTCATCCGCATCCGCAATGGCGCGGATGACCTGGCCTACACGCTGATCCTGAACAAGGGGTACGCCAATCTGTCGTCGATGTTCGCCGATGAGGCGAGCCGTGACCGCAGTGACGACACCCTCACCGTCATCAAGGGGCTGGAAGGGGCCTATCCCAACTTCTTTTTCCATGTCGACATCAGTGACATCGACGATTTCGTTGCCCGCTTCGAGGCGATCAGGACCGAGGAGGATTACGAGCAGTTCGTAGGTCTTTACGGCGTGCGCAGGACCAACACCTCCTTCTGGGCCACCGCCGACTGGTTCCAGGAGTGGTACGCCACCAACCAACCGCTACGTGCCGGGATTTTTGACTTCAACCGTTACCGTAATCGGTGACCGGTAGGGGATACGCCAGGGCGGCGTGAGTATGGGAGTGTGACCTGCCGTGCTTGTTCAACGGTGCGGTGGAGACCGCGCAAGCAGGCGTCGACTACCCAGGAGTGAAAAGACCGGCACCAGCCGGTCTTTTTGACAGCAGTCGAGGTCGGGATCAGGGCGCCTTGGTTCCGGTCTGCCGGAACAGCATGTCCTCATCGTAGATTTCCGAAGCGATCTGGCACAACCGGCTCACATTCGGGCGTTCGAGACTCTTGTGAGTGGTGATCATGCTGAAGACGCGGAGCATGGGCGCGTCGTTGATCTGCAGGATCACCAGGTTCTCGCTACCCTGGGTCTGCGACATGACCAGGCGCGAAACCAGGCCGATGGCTTGGCGGTTCGCGGTCATCTGCCGGACCAGGTCGATGCTCTGCAGTTCCATGATGATGTTGAGGTCGCCGTCGTGCTTGTCGTGCAGGTCGAGGCGCTCGCGCAGCATCTGTCGGGTGCCGGACATCGGGCTGTTGGTCACCAGCGGCTCGCGGCAGAGCTCCTCGATGGTGATCTTGCCCTTGTCGGCCAGCGGGTGGTCGGGCAAGCAGATGATCACCACCTCGTCCTTGAGCAACGGGGTGACGTGGAAGCGCTCCTCGTCGACCGCCTGCTCGACGATGACCGCGTCGAGAAAACCGTAGGAGAGGCGTTCAAGCAGCTGTTCGGGTGATTGCAACTCGGTGCGGATGCGGACGTCCGGGCACGCCTGGCCGAAGTGACTTAGCAACTCCGGCAGCATGACCGAGGTCGCGGAGCGGTTGGCACCGAGGTAGAGGTGGACGTCGTCGCCCTCGGAGATGTCCTTCACTGCGCGCTCGGCCTCGGCCACCATCTGCTCCAGCCGCTGGGCGTAGTCGAAGAAAATCTTGCCCGCCGCCGTCAGGCGCAACCCGGCCGGGGTGCGCTCGAACAGTTCGACGTCGAAATACACCTCCAGACGCTTGATTCGTGCAGAGACGGCTGGCTGGGAGATGTAGGTCTTGCGTGCCGCGACCGAGAAGCTCAGGTGGCGTGCGGCATGCAGGAAGCTGCGTATACTGGTGTTCAGGATCATGATGTTACGTTCAGTTCGTCCATCGGCCTCATCATCCGGGCGGCCCGAGCCTGTCCAGCTGGCCGCCTGTTTCCGGAATAGCCGAATAAATTGTTGTGACTTCAATATAACGAAAATTTATGCCCTCGACCAGACATTCTGACTCCGTGTCGTCGCTTGCCATCGAAATCAGTATTCCGCGGCAGCGTCTCAGGCTGTTGCAGGATGGAGAGGTGGTGGCCGAGTACCTGGTGTCGACGGCGGCAAACGGGGCAGGGGCGACCAACGGCAGCGAGTGCACACCGCTTGGACGACACGTCATCCGTGCCAGGATCGGGGACGGATGCCCAGCCGGGACTGTCTTTGTCGGTCGCCGACCAACGGGCGAGCTCTTTTCTCCGGAGTTGCGCGAGTCCGGTCCGGTTCGGGACTGGATACTGACCCGGATCCTTTGGCTCAGCGGTTGCGAGCCGGGGCGCAACCGGCTGGGTAAGGTCGACACCATGCGCCGCTACATCTACATCCACGGCGCCCCGGACGACGTGGAACTCGGCGCACCCGGATCGCACGGCTGCATCCGCATGGCCAATGCTGACGTCATCGAGTTGTTCGACCGGGTCTTTGTCGGTACCCCGGTGCGGATCGAGGGATAGGTTTTGGCGGCTTGCTTGCAGGCCGGGCTGCAGCCGAAGCGGCATCGCTATGGCATCTTGTCGTGCTGAAACCCGACCAAAATTGCGGCTTATAGAGCGCCGTTCCGGGCCTCGGGATTGTCGGACTGA
>CAXMPC010000118.1:0-1873 GCA_964195335.1 uncultured Gammaproteobacteria bacterium
GCCGTTGACGGCCAGGCCCGCCAGTTCCGGGTCATCGAGCGCACGCTGACGCAGGTAGTCGTCGCTGGCCCAGGTCGCCCTGCCGGAGAGCACCAGCGTCAGCCGGTCGCTGCGCTGCATGGCGTAACTCCCGCTCAAGCCGAGCAGGCCGGCATCGCCGACCAGCGGGTTGCCGCCCAGGGTACTGCCGTGGACCTGCCACGGTCCGCTGCGCCAGGCCAGGAAGCCGCCGGCCTCGACGCTGTCGCCCTCTTCGAGTCCCGGCAGGTAGGGTTGGTTTTTCTGGTCACCCTGCTGGTATCGCAGCAACGGCCCGTAATAAAGCCCGGAACCATCCGTAGCCAGGGCTTCGAACGGCACCTTCAGTATTTGAGCATCGTCGTCAATGAACAGGGTGTCGTAACCCCGCTGCCATTCGGGTGGCGGCGCACTGACGTCCACCGCCGCCTGCCCCGGGAACGAGGCAAGCCCTTCACCACCATGCATTGCGGCACCGGCCGTGCCGGCCAGGGGCAGGCAGGATGCAATCAGCAGGTAATGGAGACGCGGACGCAGCATCAGGTGTTCTCAACCGGGACCGTTAGCGGCCTCTACTATTACAGACCATTGAAGCGACTACGGCAAACTGTATTGCAAGCCATTGAAATAGCAGCTTGTAAATAAACAAGAAAGTGCCATCGATGAAGTCATCATAAGAGTTGCGAGCGAGGTGGTTCCGAGTTATCCACTGTAGGTCGGGCTCCAACCCGACGGGGAATCGTCGGACTGAAGTCCGACCCACATCAGCCGCTTCGAACGAAGGCGAGATATCGTGAATCAGGTCGAGCGATCATCATCCGGCAATTTCACGCAACCACCCTTGGGAGCGCGCAGGCCGTAGGCCTTGCTCTCCGGGTGATCGGCGCCCCACTGGCAGAGAAAGCAGCGGGTCATGTCCATCAGTTCGTCGAGACATTCTTCGACCGGTCGTCCAGAGGTTTCAAGTGTGTGGTTTGCAGCACGGTACTCGTTCTCGCGCTCGGCAAGGATGCGTTTGAGATCGTCCATCGCCTCTTGGCTCGCCTGCACCGGGCGCAGGTCACCCTGCACGACCACGCGCGACATGTGCTCCTCGGGCGTCGCCCGGACCCAGACGGTGTAGAACGAGCCGAGCAGGTCGGCGTAGGTGGACGGTTCCGATACCAGGCTGCCACCGGCCTCGATGACCGAGGTCTCGTAGTTGTCGAGCACGTGCTGCAGCGCCTGGCGTTCCAGCCGTCGGTAGGCCTTCTGGCCGCCGAGCGAAAACAGTTCGCTGATCGACATGCCACCGAGTTGCTCGACGACATCGCTGATGCGGATGAACGGCACACCGACCGCCTCGGCCAGTTTCTGGCCGAGGGTCGACTTGCCGGCACCGCGTAGGCCGATCAACGCCACTCCGCGAACCTGGCCGTCGGGATTGACGAAATGTTTCAAGAGCAGATCGTGGGCGGCCTGTTCCTGTTCCGGGGTCAACTGGTCGAGGAACTGCAGTAGCGGGGTCGGCGCACCCGTCAGCGGCGTGGCGTCGGGCAGCAACTCGTGCGGTGCCACGTCCATCGCCTGGGCGATCTGCCACAGCAGGGCGATGGAGATGTTGGCCTTGCCCCCTTCGAGCTGGGCCAGGTAGCGCTCGGAGACACGGGAATCACCACCGAGCTGTTTGCGAGTCATGCCCCGCCGGGCGCGCATGCCGCGCACCCGTTCGCCAATGGCACGGATGTAACCGTCGACGTCCTCCAGTGCGGTTGCAATCGGCACAGCTTCGTCGACAACGTCACCGACTGTGACCTCACTGGTTTCGACCGGGTCGCGCAACTCAGTAGGTCTCGACGTGGTAACGGCCGGTGCG
>CAXMPC010000119.1:0-5599 GCA_964195335.1 uncultured Gammaproteobacteria bacterium
GGAATGGTGTCATGGTTCAGCACGGTCGCCTGGCCAGCAATGATCTCGGCTACCGCGGCGCCTTCCTCGGAGCCCTTGTGAGCGAGCATCGGGCCGCGCACCAGGTCGCCGACGGCGTAGGTGTCCGGCAGGGTAGTGCGGCACTGGCCGTCGACGTCGACGAAACCGGATTCGTCGCAGTTCAAATCGACATCCGAGGCCCAGAGGTTGTCGGAATTGGGCCGGCGGCCGACGGCGACGATCAGCCGCTCGAAGGTAAGCTTGTGCTCGCCTTTCTTGTCCTGGTAGGTGACCGCGACCTGCTTGGCGGTCGCCTTGGACGATGTCACCCGCGCGCCGAGGCGGATGTCGAGACCTTGTTTCTTGAACTGGCGCAGCGACTCGCGGGCGATCTGTTCGTCGGCCAGCGGCAGGAAGTCGTCTTGCGCCTCGAGCAGCACCACCTCGGAGCCGAGGCGGCGCCAGACGCTGCCGAGTTCGATGCCGATAACACCGGCGCCGATGACGCCGAGCTTTTTCGGTACTTCGGTCAGTTCGAGTGCGCCGGTGGAGTCGACAATGCGCCCGTGATCGATGCGCGCTGCCGGGATGTCGACCGGGCGCGAGCCGGTGGCGAGGATCACGGCGCCGGCATTGAGCGTCTCGCTCGGGGCGTCGGCACCATTCGGGGTCACTTCGACCTGTTTGCCGGTGAGCAGACGACCGCGACCCTGCACCCAGTCGATCTTGTTGGCCTTGAACAGTTGCTTGATGCCGCCGGTCAGGTCGGTGACGATCTTGTCCTTGCGCGCGATCATCTTGGGTACGTCGATGGCGACCGACTTGGCGCTGATGCCGTGCTCCTCGAGGCCGTGCAGCAGTTCGTGGTAGTGCTCAGAGGACTCCAACAGCGCCTTCGACGGGATGCAGCCGACGTTGAGGCAGGTGCCGCCCAGGGCGGGATCACCCTGCTTGTTGACCCAGCGGTCGACACAGGCGGTCTTCAGGCCGAGCTGCGCGGCACGGATGGCCGCGACGTAACCGGCCGGACCGGCACCGATGACGACGACGTCGTAGGACTTGGACATGTCATTCTCCCCCTAGAGAAGGCTGGGGCCGCATCCGGATCCGGATGCGGCCCCAAGTTAGGTTTCGCCTCAGACCTGCAGCAGCAGACGCGCCGGATCCTCCAGCGCCTCCTTGATGGCTACCAGGAAGCGTACCGCCTCGCGGCCGTCGATGATGCGGTGGTCGTAGGTCAGTGCCAGGTACATCATCGGCCGGATCACCACCTGGCCGTTTTCGGCCATCGGACGTTCCTGGATCTTGTGCATGCCGAGGATGGCGCTCTGTGGCGGGTTCAGGATCGGGGTCGAGACCAGCGAGCCGAAGACGCCACCGTTGGAGATGGTGAACGTGCCGCCGGTCAGGTCTTCCATGGTCAGCTGGCCTGACTGGGCCTTCTTGCCGTAGTCGGTGATGCCCTGCTCGATGCCGGCAAAGCTCATCTGGTCGACGTCGCGCAGGATCGGCACCACCAGGCCGCGCGGGCCGGAGACGGCGACGCCGATGTCGTAGTAGCCGTGGTAGACGATGTCGCTGCCGTCGATCGAGGCGTTGACCTCGGGGTAGCGCTGCAGACCGGCGATCGCCGCCTTGATGAAGAACGACATGAAGCCGAGGCGGGTGCCGTCGTTGTCCTTTTCGAACTTGTCCTTGTAGCGTTTGCGCAGCTCCATCACCGGCTGCATGTTGACCTCGTTGAAGGTGGTCAGCATGGCGGCGGTCTGTTGCGCCTCGACCAGGCGCTCGGCGATGCGGGTGCGCAGCCGGGTCATCGGCACGCGCTGCTCGGCGCGGTCGCCCAATGGCACGGCCGGTGCGGCAGCCGGGGCCGCGGCGGGCGCCGGGGCCGCTGCCGGGGCGGGGGCTTCGACCGGAGCCTGCTTCTGCGTCTCGATGAAGTTGAGCACGTCTTCCTTGATGATGCGGCCACCCTTGCCGGTGCCGCTGATCTTGCTCGAGTCGAGATCGTGCTCGGCGACCAGCTTGCGCACGGCCGGGCTCAGGTCGGGCGCGGCAGCCGGCTTCTCGGCCGCGGCAGGAGCCTCGGCAGCTGCCGGAGCGCCGGCTTCGGCCTTGGCCTCGGTGTCGATCACGGCGATGACGTCCTCGCCGGCGACGGTGTCACCCTCGTTCTTGAGGACCTCGATCAGCACCCCGTCCTTGGGTGCGGGGACGTCGAGTACGACCTTGTCGGTCTCGATGTCGACCAGGTTCTCGTCCCGGCTGACGGCGTCGCCGAGTTGCTTGTGCCAGTTGAGGAGGGTTCCCTCCGCTACCGACTCTGGAAGGACGGGCACACGGACTTCGATGCGCATGGGTCTAGTCTCTCATTCTGTACGGTTGGTTGACTCGAGCAGGCGGGGCGGGGCCGCGCACTACTCCGCGAATTCGAACGTGCCGGTCAGCGCCTGCTCGACCAGCATCTGCTGTTGTGCGGCGTGTTCGGCAAAACTTCCGGCGGCCGGCGACGCTGAGGCGTTGCGACCGGCATAGTAGAGATTGCGTTTGTCGCCGATGCAGTTCTTGTGGTGGTGGCGGTGCTGGTACCAGGGACCCTGGTTACGTGGCTCTTCCTGGCACCAGACCACGTCACGCGCTTTTGGGTAGCGCTTCATCAGCGCGGTCAGCGCATCTACCGGGAAGGGGTAGAGCTGCTCCATGCGCACGACGGCTACATCCTTCAGCTCCTGGGTGCGACGGGCGTCGAGCAGGTCGTAGTAGACCTTGCCCGAGCAGAGCACCACGCGCTTGACCTTGGCCGGGTTGAGGTCGTCGATTTCGTCGATGATCACCTGGTACTGACCCGACGTGAGGTCCTCCAGGGTCGACACCGCCTGCTTGTGACGGAGCAGGCTCTTCGGTGTCATCACCACCAGCGGCTTGCGGAAGTTACGCACCATCTGGCGGCGGATCAGGTGGAAGATCTGTGCCGGCGTGGTCGGCACGCAGACCTGCATATTGTGCTCGGCGCACAACTGCAGGTAGCGCTCGAGGCGGGCCGAGGAGTGCTCGGGACCCTGGCCTTCGAAACCGTGCGGCAGGAACAGCGCCAGGCCGCAGAGGCGGTTCCACTTCGACTCACCGGAACTGATGAACTGGTCGATGACCACCTGGGCGCCGTTGGCGAAGTCGCCGAACTGGCCTTCCCAGATCACCAGCGAGGTCGGGTCGGCGGTGGCGAAGCCGTACTCGAAACCCATTACCGCCTCTTCCGACAGCAGCGAGTCGATGACGATGAAGTGGCCCTGGTCTTCGGACAGGTGCTGTAACGGAATGTGGTTGGTCCCGTCGCGCTGGTTGTGCAGCACGGCGTGACGGTGGAAGAAGGTGCCACGGCCGCAGTCCTGGCCGGAAAGGCGCACCGGGTAGCCCTCGGTCAGCAGTGACGCGTAGGCCATGGTCTCGCCGAAGCCCCAGTCGATCGGGGCGGCGCCAGCGGCCATCTTGCGCCGGTCAGCATAGATGCGCGCGACACGCGGGTGCAGTTCGACGCCCTCGGGCAGGTCGAGCAGCTTGTCGGCCAGCGCCCGCAGCCGGGGGCCGTCGACGTAGGTGTCGCCGTCGTCGGTCCACTCCTTGTTGAGGTACGGCGTCCAGTCGACCGAGAACTTCGACGGCTTGGGCGGCACAATGCCACGCGCCACCAGGCGCCCTTCGTCGAGGGCGTCGCGGTAGTCGGTGACCATCTTGTCGGTGTCGGCCTTTTCCAGCACGTCGGCCGCGGCCAGCTGCTCGGCGTAGAGTTGGCGGGTGGTCGGTCGGCTGCGGATGATCTTGTACATCATCGGCTGGGTCGCCGCCGGCTCGTCGGCCTCGTTGTGGCCGTGACGGCGGTAACAGATCAGGTCGATGACCACGTCCTTACCGAATTCCATGCGGTAATCGAGCGCCAACTGGGTGATGAACAGCACCGCCTCGGGGTCGTCGCCGTTGACGTGGAAAATGGGCGCCTGCACCATTTTCGCCACCTCGGTGCAGTGGAATGTCGAGCGGGTGTCGACCGGGTTGCTGGTGGTGAACCCGACCTGGTTGTTGATGACGATGTGCACCGTCCCGCCGGTGGTGTAACCGCGGGTGTTGGACATCTGCAGCGTTTCCATCACCACGCCCTGGCCGGCGAAGGCCGCGTCGCCATGGATCAGGATCGGCAGGACCTGCTTGCCGGTGTGGTCGTTACGACGCTGCTGACGGGCGCGCACCGAGCCCTCGATCACCGGGTTGATGATCTCGAGGTGCGACGGGTTGAAGCCGAGCGCCAGGTGCAGGGTGCCGCCGGGGGTCTCCATGTCACTGGAGAAGCCCATGTGGTACTTGACGTCACCGGAGCCCTTGCCGGTTTTCTTCTTCTTACCCTCGAATTCCTCGAACAGGTCGTTGGGCGACTTGCCGAGGATGTTGACCAGCACGTTGAGGCGGCCGCGGTGGGCCATGCCGATCGCGGTCTCCTTGATGCCGTGGCTGCCACTGCGCTGCAACAGCTCGTCGAGCATCGGGATCAGCGACTCGCCGCCTTCGAGTGAAAAGCGCTTCTGGCCGACGTACTTGCTGTGCAGGTAGCGCTCGAGCCCCTCGGCGGCGGTCAGCCGCTCGAGCAGCTCGATGCGTCGCTCGGGGCTCAGGTCGAGCTTGGCCCGGCTGCCCTCGAGGCGCGCCTGGATCCAGCGCTTCTCGGGGGTGCGGGTGATGTGCATGTACTCGGCACCGATGGTGCCGCCGTAGACCTCGACGCAGAAGTCGATGATCTCGCGCAGCTTCATGCGCTCGGGCGCGACCAGGGAGCCGGTGTTGAACACCTTCTCCATGTCCTGTTCTGTCAGGTGATGGAACAGCGGGTCGAGGTCGCGCGGGGGTGGCTCGTGCAGTTCCAGGCTCAACTGCAACGGATCGATATTGGCCATCTGGTGACCGCGGACGCGCCAGGCGTTGAGCAGGCGCAGTACCGCGGCCTGCTTCTCGGCCGCGCGAGCATCCATTTCGCCAGCGGCCTGGACGACGATGCGGCTGCCACCGTCCTTGCGCCGGAACGATTCGATCACCGACTGGTGTGAGCGGTCGCGCAGACCCTCGTGTTGCATGCGGTCGAAGAAATCCCGCCACGGTTCGGCGACCGAATTCGGGCTCTCGAGGTACTCGTCATAGAGCACTTCGATGAACGTGGCGTTGCCGCCGTAAAGGTGGGAGGACTCCAACAGGGCCTTGAGCGACGGTTTCATGACTGGTCCACGCGTCAGGGTGGGTATCAGGAAAAGTTATCGGCACATAATGATACAGTGATATCGTCCCGGTGCCTACCCGTTCAGGCTATTCCAGGACAACATCAGAAGGGCCGCCGATCGGGGGCGAGTATAGAGGAAAAATTCAATAACTGCGTACTGTTAGTGCAGATTCCTGTCGGCTGGACGAGATTACATCGAGGCGTCCATGCCGTGACCTTACGTTGACTGAAGGCAACTTCCTGGCAGAGGACGGACAGCCGCGTGGAGCGGATCACCAGCTTCCTCGACGACGATCTCGGGCGTCAACTGGCCGACCTGATCCAGCGCAAGGGCTACGG
>CAXMPC010000120.1:0-9365 GCA_964195335.1 uncultured Gammaproteobacteria bacterium
CGATCCAGCCGATCTCGCGTGCGCTCGCCGGGCCGATCACCACCTCGTTCAACGAGCCGGGCATCCGTGCCTCCCCCGGGGTGAGCGGGATACGACCACCCATCAATTCGGCCTTCAACTGCGGGTAACGGGGCACCCGCGACGGTTCGGCGTAGCCGTCTGGATGACGTGGCAGGTTGCTGGCCGGGTCGTACTTGTCGCTGGCGCCGAGGGCATGCAGCAACTCGTGGGCAATGACCACCCGGTTGCTGCCGCGGTAATCGCTGTCGGCAAACGCGTTGACGATGCCGACCCGGGCCTCGGCCAGGCCAAGCGAGTGGGGCAGTCTCGGGTTGGTGGCCGGATCGAAATAGCGCACGGCGATGCGCACGTCGGCCGGCGGACCGTCGCCATCATCGACCATGAAAGCCCAGTAGCGGAGTTTCAGGCTCCACCAGGCGACCGCCAGCGGTCCGCCATCGACCGGTGGCAACGGCGGTGGCGCCGCGGGGACCGTGCCGACCCGGAACACCACCGGCCCGGTGAGCCCGATGCCGTAACGACCGGCCTCACGTCCGAAGAACGATTCGAGGGCGGCAAAACGTGCGTCGTCGAACGTGGCGAGGTCGCCTTCAGACACGTCGCTGTCGTCCCCGTTCACCGGGTGCAGGATCACCCACAACGGCGTTCCCCACGATGTCACCAGCGAGCGTGCCTGCCATTGACCGAGAACCACGGCCGCGAGCAGCAGGAGCAGCAACGTGATGCGCAGGTGACGCAGCAGGTGACCTTGCCGGCGGGAGGAGGTGGGTTGCATGGGTTTCACGACCGGTGCTGGAAGGCAAGTCTAGCGCCGGGAGCAGGACGCGGCGACCACGTTGTCCGACGAGCGACCTTCTGCGAAGCTGCATGCAACGTAAGACTAACTTCGAGACCCTGGCCGATGAGTGATCCTGAACGCCGCGCGCGCTGGAACAACCGCTGGACCCGGCGTGACTACGCCGACATCGAGCCGGCTGAAGTGGTGCAGCGCTACGCCTACCTGCTGCCACCCGGTGGCGAGGTGCTCGAGGTTGCCTGCGGCCTCGGCGTCAATGCCATGCACCTGGCTGCCAACGGATTCAAGGTGACCGCCTGGGATTACGCTGACACGGCGATCGAGCGCCTGCGCGTCGAGGCGGAGAAACGCGGTGTGGTCCTGTGCGCCGAAGCGCGCGACGTCGTCGCCAACCCACCGACCCCGGCCAGCTTCGATGCCGTCGTCGTCACCCGCTTTCTCGAGCGTGATTTGTGCCCCCACCTGGCCGCCGCGTTGCGTCCTGGCGGCATCCTCTGCTACCAGAGTTTTGTACGCGAGACGGTCAGTGACCGCGGGCCAGAGGATCAGGCATTCCGGTTCATGCCCAACGAACTGCTGCGGCTATTTCCCGGGCTGAGGGTGTTGGTGTTCCACGACGAGGGGCGGGCCGGCGATCCCAGCCAGGGGTTGCGCGACGAAAGCCTGCTGGTGGCCCGCCGGGAAGGGTAGGGCCTGCGTTTCGCGTGATCCTGACTAGGCGTTGCGGTCGGCGCGGAACAGCACCAGGTGACGCGGAACGAGGCGCACCCCGACGGTGTCGCCAACGTGATGTTCGTGGTGACTCGGGAACAGCGACAGCAGGTTACTGCCGGTCGGCAGGCGCAGAGTGTAGAGGATCTCTGCCCCCTTGAACGCCTTGTTGACCACCTCGCAGCGTAGCGCCTCGCCGTTGTCGTCGGGCACGACGTCATCGGGCCGCACCAGCACGTCGACCGGGGTTCCGCGCGGCCAGCCGTAGGCTCGGTCGCCGCGAATCAGCCCGATCTCGGTCTCGAGGGCATTGGGCGCCAGCAGGGTCCCGCGCAGGAACCGCCCCTGGCCGATGAAGTCGGCGACCAGGCGGTCGGTCGGCTCATGGTAGAGGTTGTACGGGCTGTCCCACTGCAGGATGCGCCCCTCGTGCATCACCCCGACCTGCTCGCTGCTGGCGAACGCCTCGAACTGGTCGTGGGTCACCAGGATGCCGGTCACCCCGCGCTCCTCGAGGATCTGGCGCACTTCGGTGCTGAGCCGTTCGCGCATGTCGGTGTCGAGACTGGAGAAGGGCTCGTCCATCAGCAGCAGGTCGGGGCCGGGCGCGATTGCCCGTGCCAGGGCGACACGCTGCTGCTGCCCACCGGAGAGTTCGTGCGGGTAGCGTGGACCAAAGCCGGAGAGTCCGACCAGGTCGAGCATCGCCGCGGCCGTCTTGCGTCGCGCCGGGGTGTCCTGTCCGTGCAGGCCGAAGGCGATGTTGTCGGCGACATTCAGGTGCGGGAACAAGGTGTAATCCTGGAACACCATGCCCAGTTGCCGCTGTTCCGGCGGCAGGGTGCGGCCAGGTGCCGAGACGGTTTCGCCACGCAGGCGGATCTCGCCGGCATGCACCGGTTCGAATCCGGCGATGGCGCGCAGGATGGTGGTCTTGCCGCAGCCGCTCGGTCCGAGCAGGCTGACGAAGCCGCCCTTGCGCACGTGCAACGAGGCTTCGTGCACGACCTGTTGCGTGCCGTAGCGGCAGTCGATGTCGACGACCTGGAGTAACGGCATCGGCGGCTCAGCGCTGGAGCGTGATGATCATGGTGCCGCTCATGCTACCAGCTGACGCCGGGATCGCTCAGTCGGCAAGCAGGAGTTCGAGCAGCGCCTTCTGCGCATGCAGCCGATTGCCGGCCTCGTCCCAGACCACGCTGTGCGGTCCGTCGATCACCTCGGTCGCGACCTCTTCGCCACGGTGGGCCGGCAGGCAGTGCATGAACAGGCTGTCATCGGCGGCTTCCGCCATCAGCTCGCCGGTCACCTGGTAGGTGGCGAAGTCGCGGACACGGCGTGCCTGCTCCTCCTCCTGGCCCATGCTTGCCCAGACGTCGGTGACCAGCAGGTCGGCGTCCCGGGCCGCGGCCACAGGATCGCGGATCAGTTCGACGCGGTCGCCGGCAGCGGTCAGCAGATCCGCATCGGGATCGTAGCCTTCGGGGCAGGCGATACGCAGAGTGAAATCGAACTGGCGTGCGGCATTGATGTAGGAATTGCACATGTTGTTGCCATCGCCGATCCAGGCCACGGTCCGGCCGGCGATGTCGCCACGCCGCTCGAACCAGGTCTGCATGTCGGCGAGAAGTTGGCAGGGGTGGACATAATCGGTCAGGCCGTTGATCACCGGCACAGCGGAATGGGCAGTGAAGCGTTCGAGCTTCTCGTGTTCGAACGTACGTACCATGATGGCGTCGACCATTCGCGACAGCACCCGCGACGTGTCCTCTATCGGCTCGCCGCGACCGAGCTGGGTGTCGCGCGGTGACAGAAAAATGGCGTGACCGCCGAACTGGGCCATCGCCGCCTCGAACGAAACCCGGGTCCGGGTCGATGATTTCTCGAACACCATGCCGAGTAACCGGTTCTTCAGCGGCTGGTCGATTTCACCTTGCTGTCGTCGGGCCTTGAGCTCGATGGCCCGATGGATCAGAGCGCGCAGTTCGTCACCGGAAAGATCGAGCAGGGAGAGGAAATGACGGATCGCCATGACGCGCCTCCGGTCAGGCCGAGGCGAAGGCGTGAACGGCCGCGGTGAGCCGCGTGACCAGTTCGTCAGCCTGTTCGTCGGAGAGGATCATGGGCGGCAGCAGACGGATGACCCGGTCGGCGGTGACATTGAGCAGCAGGCCGTGCTCCAGCGCCAGGGCCGGCAGCGCCGCGGCCGGACGATCGAGTTCGATGCCGATCATCAGGCCATGATGGCGTATATCCACCACACCGGGCAGGTCGGCCGCGGCGATCTCCTGTACCAGCCGGTCACCGAGTTCTGCGGCACGTCCAGCCAGGCCGTCGCGTTCGATTACGTCAAGCACCGTGTTGCCGACCCGGCAGGCGAGCGGATTGCCGCCGAACGTGGTGCCGTGGTTGCCCGGCTGGAACAGCGAGGCGGCCTCGTCACGGGCCAGGCAGGCGCCGATCGGCATGCCGTTGCCGAGTGCCTTGGCCAGGCTCATCACGTCGGGGACGATCCCCTCGTGCTGGAATGCGAACAGCTTGCCGGTACGCCCCATACCGGTCTGGATTTCATCCAGCATCAACAGCCAGCCGTTCTGGTCGCAGATTTCGCGCAGGCCGGCGAGATAACCGGGATCGGGCACGCGAATGCCACCTTCGCCCAGTACCGGCTCGACCAAGACCGCGGCCACGGTCGGCGTGTTACGCGCTACGGCCCGCGCCGCCTCCAGGTCGTTGTAGGGAACACGGATGAAGCCCTGGACCAGAGGCTCGAAGCCGGCCTGGACCTTGCGGCTGCCAGAGGCCGAGAGGGTGGCCAGCGTGCGCCCGTGAAAACTCTGCTCCATAACCATGACCGCTGGCAGCTCGATCCCACGGCTGTGACCATGGAGTCGGGCCAGCTTGAGCATCGCTTCATTGGCTTCCGCGCCTGTGTTGCAGAAGAAGGCGCGATCCATGCCGGAGAGGGCGCACAACCGCTCGCCGAGCCGCTCCTGCAACGGGATGCGGTAGATGTTGGACGTGTGCAGCAGTGTCGCGGCCTGCTCGGCCAATGCCGCGGTGATATCGGGGTGCGCATGGCCGAGACCGGTCACCGCGATGCCACACAGGGCGTCGAGGTAGCGGTTGCTGTCTTCGTCCCAGAGCCAGGCGCCGGAACCGCGCGTAAACGCGACCGGAAGCCGGTTGTAGGTGGTCATCAGCGCGTCGGTCATGCAGTCAAGCCCAAACAAAAAAGGCAGCCCTAGCGAGCCGCCGTCAACGAAAAATCGATATTACTGAAGTGGATAGGGCTTTGCAATGCACCCAGATAGAGTGACTATAAAGACGGACGGGGCAACCGTGGTGGCCCCGTCCGTCGTGCAGTCGTGACGCGCCTCAGCCGAGATTGGCGTTGGCGAAATCCCAGTTGACCAGGTTCCAGAATGCCTCGAGATATTTCGGGCGGGCGTTACGGTAGTCAACGTAGTAGGCGTGTTCCCATACGTCGCAGGTGAGCAGCGGCACCTGGTCGGTGGTCAGAGGCGTATCCGCGTTGCTGGTCTGAACGATGGCCAGTGAGCCGTCACCATTCTTGACCAACCAGGCCCAGCCGGAACCGAACAGGGTGACCGATTTCTTGGTGAACTCTTCCTTGAAGCTGTCGAAACCGCCGAATGAGGCATTGATGGCGTCACCGACGTTGCCGCCCGGGGCGCCACCGCCGTTGGGGCTCAGGCCGTTCCAGTAGAAGGTGTGATTCCAGATCTGGGCGGCGTTGTTGAAGATGCCGCCCGAAGCACTGCGGACGATCTCCTCGAGCGTCTGCGACTCGTGCTCGGTGCCCTTGATCAGGTTGTTGATGTTGGTGACGTAGGTGGCGTGGTGCTTGCCGTAGTGGTAGTCGAGGGTTTCGCGCGAAATGTGCGGCGCGAGGGCGTCCATGTCATAGGGAAGCGGGGGTAGCTCGTGTTCCATGCTTGATGCTCCTGGGTGCGGTGGTATCGCGCGGGGCGCGACGGGATTGCGGAAGCCGTGGCGCGTTGCGCCTGCTATGGCGGAAATGTAGACCACCCCGGCGGCAGTCACATTGAGTTTGGTCAGTTATCGTTGGTCGATGGCGCTCTGCTACCATGCGCCGGCCCCACGGAGAGAGGCCATGTGCGGAATCTGCGGCGAGTTGCGTTACGACGACCGGTCACCCGATCTCGGGGCCGTCGAACGGATGATGGGTCACCTGCGGCGTCGCGGGCCCGATCACGCCGGCAGCCACGCCGACGGGCCGCTCGCCTTCGGCCACCAGCGCCTGGCGATCATCGACCTCTCGCACCGGGCCAGCCAACCGCTGGTCGACGCCGAACTCGGCCTGGCGCTGGTCTTCAACGGCACCATCTACAACTACCCCGAGCTGCGCGAGGAACTGCGTGCCGCTGGCTACCATTTTTTCACCGACAGCGACAGCGAGGTGATCGTCAAGGCGTACCACGCCTGGGGTGAACAATGTGTCGAGCGGTTACACGGCATGTTCGCTTTCGCCATATGGGATGCCGCCGCCCGGCGCCTGTTCCTGGCCCGCGACCGGCTCGGCATCAAGCCGCTCTACTTCACTCACGATGGCGCCCGGTTGCGCTTCGCCTCCAACAGCCAGGCCCTGCTGGCGGCCGGCGGCGTGGATACCGACATCGACCCGGTCGGGTTGCATCACCAGCTGACCCTGCATGCGGTGATCCCGGCGCCACGCACCATCCTCAAGGGGCTACACAAGCTGCCTCCGGCGACGGCAATGACGGTCGAGGCCGACGGCAGCCGGACTGAGCGGACCTACTGGCATCTGCCGGCGCAGCGGCCGGAGCGGTCGCTCAGCGAATGGGAGTGGGCCGAGGCGATCCGCGCGTCACTGATCAGCGCGGTGGAGAAGCGACGCCGGATCGCCGACGTGCCGGTCGGGGTCCTGCTTTCGGGCGGGCTCGACTCCAGCCTGCTGGTCGGCCTGCTGGCCGAGGCAGGGGTCAGCGACATCCTCACCTTCTCGGTCGGCTTCGAGGATCAGCCGGAAGAGAAGGGCAGCGAATTCGAGTATTCCGACCAGGTGGTGGAGCGCTTCGCCACCCGTCATCACCGCTACCGTATCCCCAACGACGAGGTGCTCGAACGGCTGCCCGAGGCGGTCGATGCCATGGCCGAACCGATGGTCGGCCAGGACGCCGTCGCCTTCTATCTGCTTGCCGAGCAGGTCTCGCGCGAGGTCAAGGTGGTGCAGAGTGGGCAGGGCGCCGACGAGGTGTTCGGCGGCTACTTCTGGTACCAGCGGATGCTGGCCGAGGAGGGGTCGCTGGCGGCCGTCGAGCGCTTCCGCAACCACTACTTCGATCGCGACCACGACGAGTTCCTGGCCACGGTCATGCCTGACTACCACGGTGAAGATCACACCGCAGCCCTGGTCGCGGCCCGGTTGGGCGAGCCCGAGGCCGACACTTTTCTCGACCAGGTGTTACGGTTCGACGTCACCACGCTGATCGTCGATGACCCGGTCAAGCGGGTGGACAACATGACCATGGCCTGGGGGCTGGAGGCGCGGGTGCCGTTCCTCGACCACCAGTTGGTTGAGCTGGCCGCCCAGATGCCGCCCGAGCTGAAGCTCAAGTCCGGTGGCAAGCACCCGCTGAAGCAGATCGCCCGCGGACTGCTGCCCGACGGCGTCATCGACCGGCCGAAGGGCTACTTCCCGGTGCCGGCGCTTAAATATGTCCGCGGCCCGTTCCTCGACTTCATGCGTGAGGTGCTCGACAGCCAGGCGGCTCGCAACCGCGGACTGTTCGACCAGACCTATGTCGCCCGGTTGCTGGCAGAACCCGAGGCCCACCTGACACGGATTCAGGGCAGCAAGCTGTGGCACCTGGCGCTGCTCGAGTTCTGGCTGCAGCGCAACGTCGATGGGGCGTAGACCGCCGGTTGACCCAGGTCATTCCGGACCGACAGCTGGCATGGGACCATCGTCACCCAACCCTGTTAAGAATATTCGAGGATACCCATATGGACGTTATGGAAAGAATCGACAAGATCGTCAAGGATAACCGGACGGTGCTGTTCATGAAGGGCACCCCGCAGTTCCCGATGTGCGGCTACTCGAGCCGAACCGCGGCCGCACTCGAAGCGTGCCAGGCGGAATTCGCTTACGTCAACGTGCTGCAGGATCCGGAGGTTTTCGAGAACCTGCCACGCTACGCCGAGTGGCCCACCTTCCCCCAGCTGTATATCGACGGCGAACTGGTCGGCGGCTGCGACATCACGCTCGAACTCTACGAGCAGGGTCAATTGAAACAGATGGTCGGAGGCGCGGAAGCGGCTTCCTGAAGTTCAGACGGCGGGAGGATAGGCTTCCCGGACCCCATCCCACAGGTTGACGATCCGACAAAGTAGCCAAGGTAACCGAACCGAAGGTCTGCTGACCTCTTGAACCTCTGACGGTTCTCTTTTGTAGGTCGGGCTGAAGCCCGATCCACACCCCGTTCTCAGTCGGCCGCGGGCGGCTCGTCTCGGCGTTCATCCCACATGTTGACGATCAGGCAGAAGATCTTCGCCGTCTGTTCGGCATCGTAGATCGCCGAATGGGCCTCGTCCGCCTCCCAGGCAATTCCCGCGGCCTCAGCGATGCGGGCCAGCACCGTCTGACCGTAGGCCACCGCGCCGAGCGTCGCCGTGTCGAAGCTGCTGAAAGGGTGGAACGGATTGCGCTTGATTTTCGTCCGTTCCACCGCGGCATTGACGAAACCGAGATCGAACAGCGGATTGTGACCGACCAGGATCGCCCGGGTGCATCCGGAGTCACGCACCGCCTTGCGTACCGGCAGGAACACCTCCTGCAACGCCTCGCGCTCGGGCTTGGCGAAGCGGAACGGGTGCCACGGATCGATTCCGGTAAAGGCCAGCGCCTTCGGCTCCAGGTTGGCGCCCTCGAAT
Organism: uncultured Gammaproteobacteria bacterium; assembly: GCA_964195335.1. Lineage (GTDB taxonomy): Bacteria > Pseudomonadota > Gammaproteobacteria > QNFN01 > QNFN01 > QNFN01. The sequence continues at coordinate 8,468 of CAXMPC010000120.1, forward strand.
GGCTCGACGTGACAGGAGTGGGTCGCCTCGGGCTCGATCCGTCCTTCGTCATTGAAACGCAGCGTCACCGCGGCGATCTCGAGCAGGGCGTCGGTCTTGGCGTTGAAACCACCGGTCTCGACGTCAACCACGACCGGCAGGAAGCCGCGGAAGCGTGATGCCATCCGGCTCGGGGCAGGTGCCGCCTCGTTCATGCCGCCCCCCCGACACTGTCCTGTAGCGTCCAGCTGAGTTCGCCACCGGCGCGGAACGGCACCAGTATTTCATCGCCGAACGGCAGCGTCGTAGCCACCTGCGACGGTCGTTGTATCAACGTTACGCCCTCCCTGTTCCGTGGCAGCCCGTACCAGTCCGGTCCGTGCTGGCTGGCAAAGGCCTCGAGACGATCGAGCATCCCGGCGCCGGCGAACGCCTCGGCGTAGAGTTCCAGCGCGGCGTGGGCGGTGAAGATGCCGGCACAGCCGCAGGACGACTCCTTGGCGGCACGTGGATGCGGGGCGCTGTCGGTGCCAAGAAACAGCCGCGTACAACCGCCGCCTATCGCCGCCAGTAGCGCCTTGCGGTGACGCTCTCGCTTGAGCACCGGCAGGCAGTAGTGGTGCGGCCAGACGCCGCCAAGCAGCAGGGCATTGCGATTAAGCAACAGGTGGTGGACGGTCACGGTGGCCGCCAGCCTCTCCGACCCGGCGACGACGAAATCCGCCGCCTCGGCCGTGGTGATGTGCTCGAAGACCACACGCAGTTCGGGAAAGTCATTCAGCAATGGGGCCAGCACGCGGTCGATGAAAATCGCTTCGCGGTCGAAGACATCGACCCCGGGATCGGTCACCTCGCCGTGCACCAGCAACGGCAGACCTTCAGCCTGCATGGCTTCGAGCGCCGGGCGCACCAGGCGCAG
>CAXMPC010000121.1:0-54663 GCA_964195335.1 uncultured Gammaproteobacteria bacterium
GCCGGCATCGCCTACATCCTGCAGGACAACTCGGTCTTTCCCGACATGACCGTCGAGGAGAACCTGCTGATGGGCGGTTACCTGAAAGAGACCGTCGGCGCGGCGAAAGAGACCGCGGCTCGGATCTTCGATCGCTACCCACGTTTGGCTGAACGCCGCCACAGCCGCGCCGGCGTCCTCTCCGGCGGTGAGCGGCGACTGCTGGAGATTTCGCGTGCGCTGATCATGGAGCCTGCGGTTCTGCTGGTCGATGAACCATCTATCGGTCTCGAACCGCGCTTCATCGACATGGTGTTCGAGATCCTCGACGATCTGCAGCACAACGAGGGCAAGACCATCATCATGGTCGAGCAGAACGCCAAAAAAGGGCTTGAGTTCGCCGACCTCGGCTACGTCCTGGTCGACGGCCAGTTGGCGCTGGCCGGACGAGGCGACGAGTTGCTCGAAAACCCTGAGGTGGGGCGGCTGTTCCTCGGCGGTTGAGCCGCTCTCCCTGTGGACTCCCTGACCGACGCGCTCGGTTTCGCCATCGGCGCCGTGCTCCCGATCTTCCTGATCCTCGCCCTCGGTCACGTCCTGCGCCGCAGTGGCCGGCTCGATCCCGCCTTCCTGCGCGGGGCCAGCTGGGTGATCTACAGCCTCTGCCTACCGGTGACCGTCTTCGTCAGCATCAGCCGCGCCCCGCTGGAGTCGGTCTTCTCCCTGCCGTTGCTGCTGCTGACCGGCACCCTGACCGTCGCCGCCTGCCTGCTGCTCTGGCCACTGTCGGCCCGATTCGCCCCCGCGTCGGCCGACCGTGGGGCTTTCATCCAGGGCGCCTTCCGTTCCAACTTCGCCATCGTCGGCCTGGCGGTGGTCGACAGCCTGCTCGGGGCTCCTGGCCTGGCCCAGGCCGGTCTGCTACTGGCACTGATCATCCCGCTCTATACCGTGCTCGCGGTGACCGTACTGCGCCTGCCGCTGCACGTCTCAGGCGACCCGCCGGGGAGACTGCTACGCCCGCTGCTGGCCAACCCGCTGGTCATCGCCGTCGCCGCCGGCCTAATCGCCAGCGCACTCGGCTGGCGCCTCGGTGGACCGGTCGGCGCCGCTGCCGATTACCTGCGCAACATGACCCTGCCTCTGGCGCTGCTGACCGTTGGCGCCACTCTCGACCTGCGTGCCCTGCACCTCGATTCGACACCGGCGCTGGTCGCGACCGCGATCAAGCTGGTACTGCTGCCGGTGCTCGTCGTCCCCCTGGCCCTGGTGTTGGGCCTGCCCGGCAACGAGGTGACGATCCTGTTCGTGCTGTTCGGCTCACCGACCGCCGTGGTCAGTTTCGTGCTGGCCCGCGAGTTGGGTGGCAACCCGGTGCTCGCGGCCAACATCGTCGCCCTAACCACGCTGCTGTCGATGGCGACGCTGGGACTGGGGATCTTCGCCCTGCGTCTGGCCGCGATCGTGTAGTCTCGTTCCTGTTCATATGAACTGAAGAGGATTCGCCCATGCGCATCGCCATCATGGCCGCCGGGGGGGTTGGCGGTTTCCTCGCCGCCCATCTGTTGCGTCACGGCGCTGCCGAGGTCGCACTGGTGGCGCGCGGCGCCCACCTCGATGCCCTGCAGTCCGACGGTCTGACCCTCACCAGCGAGGACGACCGTTTCACAGTCGCACCGCCGCTGGTCACCGACGACCCGGCCGAGATCGGCCCGGTCGATGTCGTAATCTTCACCGTCAAGCTTGCCGATACCGAGGCCGCGGCCGCCGCCTGCCGACCTCTGCTCGGACCCAATACCGCGGTGGTCCCGTTCCAGAACGGGGTCGAGAGCCGGGAACGGATCGCCAGCGTCATCGGCGAGGCGCATGCCTGTGCCGGCTGCTGCTACGTCTCGGTTGCGATCGAACGCCCGGGGGTGATCCGCCAGGCAGGACAGTTCGGCCGTTTTATGTTCGCCGAGGCGAACGGCGCGCAATCGGCGCGGATGGAGTCACTGCGACAGGTTCTGGTTAAAGCCGGCATCGAGGCGCCGGTCCCTGCCGACATCGACATCGAACTGTGGACCAAGTTCAGTTTCCTGGTCGGGTTGAGCGGTCTGACGGCGGCGGGACGCACCACCATCGGCACGGTGCGTAATGAGCCCGCCATGGCCGCGGTCTACCGTCGCGCCATCGAGGAGGCGGTTGCGGTTGCCTGGGCGCGCGGCGTCGCGTTGCCCGACGACGTGGTCGAACGCCATCTCGAGTTCACCGCCTCGCTACCTGGCACCATGCGCGCCTCGCAGGCGATCGACCTCGAACGCGACAACGCGCTGGAGGTCGACTGGTTGTCCGGCGCCGTCGTCCGCCTCGGCGCCGAGCACGGCATCGACACGCCGGTCAACGCGACACTGTACGCCGCGCTGAAACCCTTCTCTGCGGGCAGGCAGGCCTAACGCGCAGAGCGCGGACGGCCCCCCGCACCCGAACGGCCGCGGTTGCCGGACGGTCCAGCGGGACGCGGACCACGACCTCGGGGCGGACCTGAATGCGGCCGAGAAGGCTCGCCGCTACCGCGCCGGCCTGCATGCTGGCCGTGTTGCGGTTTGCGGCCACGGCCGCCACCACCGTTGGGGATCGGTTCCGGCCGGATCGACGGGTCGGGCTCAAAGCCATCAACTACGTGTGATGGCAGGCTGCGCTTGAGCAACCGCTCGATGCCGGCGAGCAATTGACGCTCGTCGACGCAGACCAGGGACACCGCTTCACCTTCACGCCCGGCGCGCCCGGTACGGCCGATGCGGTGGACGTAATCCTCGGCCACGTGCGGCAGTTCGAAGTTGACCACGTGCGGCAGCTGGTCGATATCGAGGCCGCGCGCGGCAACCTCGGTCGCAACCAGCACCTTGAGCCGGTTCTGCTTGAAGTCGGCCAGCGCCTTGGTGCGCGCTCCCTGGCTCTTGTTGCCGTGGATCGCGGCGGCACCGATGCCGTCGCGTTCGAGCTGCGTGGCCAGTCGGTTGGCGCCGTGCTTGGTGCGGGTAAAGACCAGCACCTGGCGCCAGTCCTGCGTACGGATCAGGTGCGACAGCAACTCGCGCTTGCGCTCGCGGTCGACCGGGTGGACCACCTGCTCGACCAGTTCGGTAGCGATATTACGCCGTGCCACCTCGATCTCCACCGGGGAGTCGAGCAGACGGTCGGCGAGTTGGCGGATGGTGTCGGAGTAGGTTGCCGAGAAGAGCAGGTTCTGGCGCTTGGCCGGCATCAGCGCGATCACCTTGCGGATGTCGTGGATGAAACCCATGTCGAGCATCCGGTCCGCTTCGTCGAGCACCAGGATCTCGACCCGCGACAGGTCGACGGTGCGCTGGCCGGCGTGATCGAGCAGGCGTCCGGGCGTCGCCACCAGGATGTCGACGCCGCGCTTGAGTTGGGCGATCTGCGGATTGATGCCGACGCCGCCGAAGACCACGCCGCAGCGCTGCGATGTGTGCTTGCCGTAGGTCTCGACGCTCTCGGCGACCTGGGCGGCCAATTCACGCGTCGGAGTCAGTACCAGGGCGCGCACCGGGCGGCCACCTCCGGCTGGACGACCGGCCTGAAGTCGCTGCAGCAGGGGCAGCGTGAAACCGGCGGTCTTGCCGGTCCCGGTCTGGGCCCCGGCGAGGACGTCGCGGCCCTCGAGGATCAGTGGGATCGCCTTGCTCTGGATCGGGGTCGGGATAGTGTAGCCGTGTTCGGTGACGGCACGCACGAGTTCGGCCGTGAGGCCGAGAGATTCAAAAGACATCGGGTAGCTCTCCGCAGCGGGCCTACCCGGGCTATGCCGGGACGGTCTAGGCGGGGTTCGCTGATTGGGTTCGAAGCGGGCCGGAAGCGGCGCGGCGACGGGACGGGTGGCGACCGATGCTCACCCTGTATAGGCGGTATTGTACCCGCTGATTTGGCGGCGCACAAATGATCTCGTGACGCCAATAGAACCCAACCCGGGTATCGCGCCTGACCCAGAAGCCAATCCTTCAACCACAGACGGAGTAGAAGAGAGCGCTTACGATCGTATATTTCGCTGCTTGACTGGCCGCGATCGACGGAGCAATATCGGCTGGTCAAAAAAATATAAGTAGAACTACGTACTCATCACCCCGCTCTTCATGACCCTTGATGAGCCCCCTTGGGGTGATGCACTGGGCCGGCACACCCTCCCCTCGACCTAAGGGCGTGCCGGCTTTTTCTTGGGCAGCTTCAACTGCCGAATTTGCCTTGCCGTCAGCCTGCAGGGCCAGCGCGGCTGCGCGACGCTGTTCAAACGCTTCGCGTTTGTCGAACCGGTCAACGCTCTCGTCCCTGACGCTCCAACCAAAAAAGAACCCGCCTGGCGGCGGGCTCTTTGTTGGCTGGGGGACAAGGATTCGAACCTTGATTGACGGAGTCAGAGTCCGTTGTCCTGCCGTTAGACGATCCCCCAGGAGAAGGCGGTTAGCGCTTCGAGAACTGGGTCGCGCGGCGGGCCTTGTGCAGGCCGACCTTCTTGCGCTCGACCTCGCGGGCGTCGCGGGTGACGAAGCCGGCCTTGCGCAGGGGTTGGCGCAGCGTCTCATCGTAGACCAACAGCGCGCGGGTGATGCCGAGGCGGATGGCGCCGGCCTGGCCCGTCGTGCCGCCACCCTTGACGGTGACGTTGATGTCGAAGGTGTCGACGCGATCGGTCAGCTCGAGCGGCTGGCGCACGACCATGCGTGCCGTCTCGCGGCCGAAAAACTCGTCGAGCGGCTTGTCGTTGACGATGATGGCGCCACGACCCGAGCGCATGAAGACACGCGCGGTCGAGCTCTTGCGGCGGCCGGTACCGTAATACTGTTCAGTCGATGCCATGATCGGTCCTGGTCTCAGATCTCAAGGGGTTTCGGCTGCTGTGCCGCGTGATGATGTTCGCTCCCGGCGTAAACCTTGAGCTTCTTGAACATCGCGCGTCCCAGCGGATTCTTCGGCAGCATGCCCTTGACCGCGCTCTGGATGACGCGCTCCGGGGCCTTGGCAATCAGCTTGTCGAAGCTGATCGACTTCAGGTTGCCAATGTATCCGGTGTGATGGTAGTACATCTTGTCGGTGGCCTTGCGCCCGGTCACGTGGACCTTCTCGGCGTTGATCACCACGATGTAGTCCCCGGTATCGACGTGCGGGGTGTACTCAGGCTTGTGCTTGCCGCGCAGGCGCAGGGCCACTTCGCTGGCGAGCCGACCCAAGGTCTTGCCGTCCGCATCGACGACATACCAGTCGCGGCGAACAGTGGCAGGATTGGCGCTAAAGGTCTTCATCTATCTGCAGCTCTGTCAGGAACGCGTCCACGAAAGGGGCGGAATCTTACAAGAGTCCCGCCCACAGGACAAGCACTTGGGCGGATTCGGCGACCGCACCCGACATGCCCCGTCGTGGCATAGAGAAGCGGCTCACCATGCCAATCGCTGTCGTGACCGGAGTCGCCCCGATCCGGCAGGGTACTGCACCACTGCAAAGCCCCTGTTTACACTCTTTAATTATGCGCTGCGGTAGGACTGCCTTGGACCTGGCCGATATTCATGACACTGGCACGGAGACGAATGCAACGCGCCTGGCCTGGGTAGGGAAACAAACTAATAATCAAGCAAAAAAAGGCGCGGTTGAAGAAACCGCGCCTAAAACCACCAAAGGAGGTATGGAGGAGATGTGATGCTGCAATGCAGCATCGACAGGCACAGTATGGCGATCACAAGGATCGAAGTCAACAAATATTGTGCGTCGCACTATAACGCGCGCCGACGGTCTGCAGCAGGGCTGATTCAGCCGGCAGCGGGATCTTCGAGCGCCCCGTCGAGAGTCACCTCGTGGGTCAGTTCGGCGCTCTTGGCGAACATGATCGTGGCCGAACAGTACTTGTCCTTGGAGAGGCTGACCGCCCGCTCAACCTGTTTCGGCGACAGGCCGTCACCGCTGACGCGGTAGTGGAGATGGATTCGGGTAAACACCTTTGGTGGCTTCTCCGCCCGCTCGGCCTCGACCTCGACCTCGCAGCCGGTGACCGGCTGACGCGCCTTGCGCAGGATGGCGACGACGTCGAACGCGGTGCAGCCGCCGAGCCCGAGCAGCAGCATCTCCATCGGCCGGCAGCCACGGTTCTCCCCACCCGCTTCCGGCGGCCCATCCATCACCACGGTGTGGCCGCTGCCAGGGGTACCCTCGAAACTGGCCCCACCGGCCCACTTGATCGTCGCCTTCATGCCATCTCCCCTGCTTCGTGGCGGCGAAAGCCTAGCATGATCGACATCGCTTCCGGCCGTACCATAGACTGTCAACAACGGACATGGTGATGCAAGATCAGGAACACAGAACCACGGCGGAGAACACGCTCGAGCGTTTCCTCGACCGCTGCCACCGCCGTCGTTACCCGACCAAGGCGACGATCCTCTACCAGGGCGACGCCTCCGACGCCCTCTACTACATCTTGTCCGGTTCGGTCACCGTGCTGCGCGAGGACGACGACGGGCACGAGATCGTGCTCGCCTACCTCAACCCCGGCGACTTCTTCGGCGAGCTCGGGCTGTTCGATGATCAGCGCGGGCGCAGCGCCTGGGTCCGCACCCGGACGGCCTGCGAGCTGGCCGAGATCACCTACGCCCGCTTCCGCCAGTTGACCAGCGAGGATCCGGAGATCCTGTTCCTGCTCGCCTCGCAGATGGCCCTGCGCCTGCGCCATACCAGCCACAAGGTCGGCGATCTCGCCTTCCTCGACGTCTCCGGGCGCATCGCCCGCGCCCTGCTCGACCTGACGACCGAACCCGATGCCATGACCCACCCCGACGGCATGCAGATCCGCGTCACCCGCCAGGAGCTTGGACGCATCGTCGGCTGCTCGCGCGAGATGGTCGGCCGGGTACTGAAAGAGATGGAAACCAAGGGCATGCTCGAGGCTCACGGCAAGACCATCGTCGTTTACGGCACCCGCTAGTAAAACAGCTCAGCCAACCGGGCCCCTGGATCGTCGGCACGCATGAGCGCTTCTCCGACCAGGAAGGCGTGCACGCCGGCCGTGCGCATGCGGGCGACGTCGCCACGCTCAAGGATGCCGCTCTCGGTGACCAACAGCGTCTCGTCCGGCACCCGGTCGAGCAGGTCGAGCGTGGTTTCGAGACGGGTTTCGAAGGTGCGCAGGTTGCGGTTGTTGATGCCGAGAAGCGATGGCCGCAGGCGTAACGCGCGCTCCAGTTCCTGCGCATCGTGCACCTCGACGAGCACGTCGAGGCCGGCTTCGCCAGCCGTATCGTTGAGTGCCGTCAGCAAAGCGTCGTCCAGGGCGGCGGCGATCAGCAGCACGGCATCGGCACCGAGCGCACGCGCCTCCCAGACCTGGTAGGGATCGACGGTGAAATCCTTGCGCAGCACCGGCAGCGTGCAAGCGGCCCGCGCCTGCTGCAGGTAGACGTCATCACCCTGAAAGAAGTCGCGGTCGGTCAGCACCGACAGGCAGGCCGCGCCACCGTCCTGGTAGGAGGCCGCGATCGCCGCCGGGTCGAAGTCGGCACGAATCAGGCCCTTGCTCGGCGAGGCGCGCTTGGCCTCGGCGATCACGGCTGTTCCACCGCGCTCGACGCGACCTGCCAGGGCGGCACGGAAGCCACGTACCGGATCGGCTTCTTGCGCCGCCGCCCGTACGTCTGCCAGCGGTCGCGAAGCGAGCCGCTCGGCTACCTCCTCGGCCTTGCGCGCAAGGATGCGCTGCAGAACATCCGGGACCCCGACGGTCACGGCGCTCACTCTTCGGCCGGCGGCATCTGCTGGGTGAAGGCCGCGAGTTGCTCGAGAGTGGCCGCCGCGGCACCCGAGGCGAGCACCTCGACAGCACGGGTGACACCTGATTCAATCGTCTCGACCAGACCGGCGGCATAGAGCGCGGCACCGGCATTCAGCGCGACAATGTCGCTGGCCGGCCCCGTCTCGCCACTGAGCACCCGGCGCACCACGGCGAGGCTGGCCGCGGCGTCGGCCACGACCAGCTGGTCCACTCCGGTCAGCGCAATGCCGAACTGTTCCGGGGCGATGTTGTAGCTGGTCACCTCGCCTCCCTTCAGCTCCGCAACCTGGGTCGGGGCACCGATGCTGATTTCGTCGAGGCCATCATCGGAGTGCACCACGAGGACGTGCTCGGCACCGAGTCGCTGCATCACCTGAGCCAGCGGCTCGACCCAGGCGGCATCGTAGACACCGATCAGCAGGTTCTCCGCCCCGGCCGGGTTGGTCAAAGGACCGAGCACGTTGAAAATGGTGCGCACCGCCATCTCGCGACGTGGCGCGACCGCATGACGCATGGCGCCATGGTGACGCGGCGCGAACATGAATCCGACCCCGACCTGTTCGACGCAGGCGGCCACCTGCTCCGGGGTCAGGTCGAGCCGCACGCCCGCCTGTTCGAGCAGGTCGGCGCTGCCGGAACTGCTCGAGATCGAGCGGTTGCCGTGCTTGGCGACCCGGCCGCCGGCCGCCGCCACGACCATGGCGCTGGCGGTGGAGACGTTGAAGGTGCCGATGCCGTCACCGCCGGTGCCGACGATGTCGACCAGGTGCGGCTGATCGACATCCACCCGCGTGGCGAGTTCGCGCATCACCGCCGCGGCCGCGGCAATCTCCTCGACCGTCTCACCCTTCATCCTCAGTCCGATCAGGAAACCACCGATCTGCGCCGGGGTGGCGTTGCCACCCATGATCAGGCGCATCACGGCGGTCATCTGTTCGGCTTCAAGATCACACCGCTCGGTCACGGTGCGTATTGCGGTCTGCATGTCCATGGTTCGATTCTCCAGTGTCATTCCGGCGTCAGGCGGGCCGGGCGGCAAGGAAATTGCGCAGCAGCTGGTGGCCGGCGTCGCTGAGGATCGACTCGGGGTGGAACTGCACCCCCTCGATCGGCAGCACGCGGTGGCAAACCCCCATGATCGCCTCGCGGCCGCCGGCGTCGTCCTCGGTCCAGGCGGTGACCTCGAGTTCTGCCGGGACGCTGTCGGGGTCGATCACCAGCGAATGGTAACGCGTCGACTGCAGCGGCTCAGGCAGGCCACGGAAAACGCCGGCGCCGCCATGACGCACCGGCGACACCTTGCCGTGCATGATGCGCGGCGCGCGCACGATGGTCCCACCGAAGAGCTGACCGATGCACTGGTGGCCAAGGCAGACACCGAGAATCGGCACCTTGCCGGCGAAATGTCGTATCGCCTCCAGCGAGATGCCTGCCTCGTTCGGGGTGCCCGGTCCGGGCGAAATCACCAGGTGGCCGGGCTCCAGTGCGGCGATCTCCTGCGGCGTCACCGCATCGTTACGGAACACCTCGACCTCCTCGCCGAGTTCGCCGAAATACTGCACCAGGTTCCAGGTGAAGGAGTCGTAGTTGTCGATCATGACCAGCATGGCTTTGCCCTTCACCCGACCAGATCGTCGAGGCCGCCCTCGACCAGCGCCACGGCGCGGAACACGGCGCGGCCCTTGTTCATCGTCTCCTCCCACTCGCGTGTCGGGTCGGAGTCGTGGACGATGCCCGCGCCCACCTGGATGTGAAGCACATCGTCCTTGATCACCGCGGTACGGATCGCGATCGCCGTGTCCATGTTGCCGTTCCAGCCGATGTAGCCGACCGCGCCGGCGTAGACGCCACGCTTGACCGGCTCGAGTTCACGAATGATCTCCATGGCGCGGATCTTCGGTGCGCCGGAGACGGTGCCGGCCGGGAAGGTCGCGCGCAAGGCATCGACGGCCGAGTAATCCTCCTTGATCTGCCCGCTGACCATCGACACGATGTGCATCACGTGCGAGTAGCGCTCGATCAGCATCTGCTCGCGCACCTTGACCGTCCCGGTCTTGGCCACCCGGCCGACGTCGTTGCGACCGAGGTCGATCAACATCAGGTGCTCGGCGCGCTCCTTCTCGTCGGCCAGCAACTCGGCCTCGAGCGCCTTGTCCTCGGCCTCGTCGGCGCCGCGCGGACGGGTGCCGGCGATCGGTCGCACCGTCACCTCGCCGTCCTCGAGTCGGGTCAGGATCTCAGGCGACGAGCCGACGACGTGGAAGTCGTCGAGATTGAGGAAGAACATGTAGGGCGACGGGTTGAGCATGCGCAACGCACGGTAGAGGTCCAGCGGCGCATGGTCGAACGGGATCGACAGCCGCTGTGACAGCACCACCTGCATCACGTCGCCGGCGGCGATGTACTCTCTGGCCTTCGCCACCGCCGCCTCGAAGCCCTGCTGGGTGAAGCCGGAGGTGAAATCGTCCTCGCTGACCTTGTGCGAACCACCCCGGTGGCGGTAGGTCGGGGCGAGACCGCGCAGGTGCCGGACCAGCTGGTCGATGCGGCGCTCGGCGCGCGCCAGGGCGTCGTACTCCTCCGGGTCGGCGTGGACGATGACCACCAGCTTGCCGCTGAGGTTGTCGAACACCACCACCTCCTCGGAGAGCATCAACAGGATGTCCGGATTGCCGAGCGGATCGGGACCCGGGTCACCGTCGAGCCGTGGCTCGACATAGCCGATGGTGTCGTAGCCGAAGTAGCCGACCAGGCCGCCGGTGAATCGCGGCAGGTGGTCGAGTTGCGGAACCCGGTTGCGCTGGGCAAAGGCCTCTATCCAGGCCAGGGGATCGGCCTCCTCGGAGATCTCCGGCGGCTGGCCGTCGCGCTCGAGGGTGACCTGCCTGCCGCTGATCTTTACCCGGGTACGGCACGGCAGACCGATGATCGAGTAGCGGCCCCACTGCTCACCACCCTGGACCGATTCGAACAGGTACGAGTAAGGGCCGTCGGCCAGTTTCAGGTAGGTGCTGAGCGGGGTGTCGAGGTCGGCGAGGACCTCGCGGACAATCGGGATCCGGTTGTAGCCGGCGGCGGCGAGACGGGCGAACTCTTCAGGTTTCATGAGACATCACTCGGGCAACGATTTCGGGGCAAGCGGAACGACGACGCAGTCAGGCGCGCCATCGCCAGCAGGGGCCCACAAAGGTCGTTGTCCGGGTGAGGTCCATATCAGGTTTCGAGCAGCTCTTCGAGCTCGGCCAGCGAATCGATCACCGCGTCGGGTGCGGCGAGACGAATGTCGCGGCCATGGTTGTAGCCGTAGCTGACGCAGATGACCGGCATACCGGCGGCTCGTGCCGCCAGGATGTCGTTGATCGAGTCGCCGACCATCAATGCGTCGCCGGCCGGAACTTTAAAGAAATCCGTAGCATGGAGCAAGGGTGCCGGATCGGGCTTGACTGCGCTGGCGGTGTCTCCGGCGACGACGAGATCGAAGTAATCGGCCAGTTCGAGTTGCTCGAGCATCGGCAGGGTGAAGTCGGCCGGCTTGTTGGTGACGCACGCCAGCGGCAGGCCGGACCCGGCCAACCGCTCGAGCGTCGCCCGGGTGGTCGGATAGGGCTGGCTGTGGCGGCAGTTCTCCTCGGCGTAGAAGTCGAGGAACAGTGGCATCGCCCGATCGAAATCGGCCGCCCCGGGCTCGCCGTCGAGCGCCCCAACCAGCGCCCGCTTGACCAAGCGCACGGCGCCGTTGCCAACCCAGTTGCGCACGTCGTCCTGGCGTGCCAGCGGGCGGCCCAGGGCGTCGAGCATGCGGTTCACTCCTGCGGCCAGGTCGGGGACGCTGTCGACCAGCGTGCCGTCGAGGTCGAGCAGCAGCAGCTTCGGCGCGAACGTCGGCGTCACGACCGGGGTGGCTGGCAACCCGGGAGTCAAGCCGCCGCCCTCGCTCCCGCCAGCTGCTCGCGCATGGCGTTGATGGTGGCCTGGTAGTCGTCGGTGCTGAAGATCGCCGACCCGGCGACGAAAGTGTCGGCCCCAGCCTCGGCGATCTCGCGAATGTTGTCGACCTTGACCCCACCGTCGATCTCGAGCCGGATTTCTCGCCCGCTGGCGTCGATCAGGGCGCGCGCCCGACGCAGTTTCTCCAGCGCTCCCGGGATGAACGACTGGCCACCGAAACCGGGGTTGACCGACATGATCAGCACCATGTCGACCTTGTCGATGACCCACTCGAGGACATCGAGAGGCGTGGCCGGGTTGAACACCAGCCCCGCCTTGCAGCCGGAGTCGTGGATCAGCGCCAGCGAGCGGTCGACGTGTTCCGAACCCTCCGGGTGGAACGTGATGTAGTCGGCGCCGGCCGCGGCAAAGTCAGGAATGATGCGATCGACCGGACGCACCATCAGGTGGACGTCGATCGGCGCGGACACACCGTGCTTGCGCAGCGCCTCGCATACCAGCGGGCCGATGGTCAGATTGGGCACGTAATGATTGTCCATGACGTCGAAGTGGACCAGGTCGGCCCCGGCCTCCAGTACCCGGTCGACCTCCTCGCCAAGCCGGGCGAAGTCGGCCGACAGGATGGACGGCGCAATCAGGTAGTCGGACATCGCTTGCTCTCCCTCGCATGACGGGCCACGGCCGCCGCGTCGGCTCACTCTAAACGATCATCCTGAAGATTCAACCGAAGACGGGTTTATGCCCCCATAGAGGTTCGTCACAGCAGCAACCAGGATATTTCCCGGCCTCCGGGGCCATGGTGAAATATCCGGGCTAGACTGTGACGCTCCAAGGCCGCCAGGACCCACCGATGACCCTCGCCACCACCCTCGCCGCTCACCTGCTGCTCGCCCTGATCTGGGTTGGCGGCATGTTCTTCGCCTACCAGGTGCTGCGCCCGGTCGCGGCGACCGGGCTCGAACCGCCGCAGCGGCTGCCGCTCTGGCGTGGTGTCTTCAGCCGCTTCTTCCCCTGGGTTTGGGCCGCGGTGGTCGGACTGCCCGTCACCGGCTACGGACTGGTCTTCGGATTCTACGGCGGCCTGGCCAATGTCGGTTGGCACGTGCACCTGATGCAGGCCACTGGTTGGCTGATGATCGCCCTGTTCCTGCACCTCTACTTCAGCCCGTGGCGTGCCATGCAGGCTGCGCTCGACGCCGGTGACCTGCCGAAGGCCGGGGCGGCGCTGAACCGGATTCGGCAGATCGTGGGCGTCAACCTGCTGCTCGGCCTGGCCACCGCGGCCATGGCCGCCGGCGGACGCCTGCTGTCCCTCTGAGCAGGCGGTCACCACCTAATATAATGCGCGCCGCGCCTGCCAATTGAAGACGCGATTGCGATGACCCCGCTGGAACGCTACCAGGTCGACCTGCAGAGCCTCGGCTACGATACTGACCCGGCCCAGGAGGCCACCGTCCGCGCCCTCGACCGCGTCTATCACGACCTGCTCGCGTCACCGGTCAACGAGGTCGAGACCGAGGGCTGGCTCGCCCGGCTGCGCCGACGGTCACCCCGGGCGCCGCAGCCAATACGCGGCCTCTACCTCTGGGGCGGGGTCGGGCGCGGCAAGACCTTCCTGATGGACGCCTTCCACGACTGCCTGCCGTTCGAGCTCAAGCACCGGGTCCATTTCCACCGCTACATGCACGGGGTCCATGCCGAACTGCAGCAGTTGCTGGGGCAGGCCGATCCGCTCGAGACCATCGCCGAGCGCTTCGCCAGCCACGCCCGGGTCCTCTGCCTGGACGAATTCATCGTCACCGACATCACCGACGCCATGCTCCTCGGCGGGCTGCTCCGTGCCCTGTTCGCACGTGGAGTGACGCTGGTCGCCACCTCCAACACCGCACCGGACGACCTCTACCGCAACGGCCTGCAGCGCGAGCGCTTCCTGTCAGCGATCGAGATGATCAAGGAGCACATGGCGACACACGCCCTGGAGAGCGCCACCGACTACCGCCTGCGCGCCCTCGAGCGACTCGAGATCTACCATGCTCCGCTCGACGACCAGGCCGAGGTGGCGCTGCGCACCGCCTTCGAACAGGTGGCCCCGGAGCTGGGCTCGGTCGGCGCCCCGTTGAACGTCGAGGGCCGCGACATCCCGACCGTGCGCTGGGCCGACGACGTCGTCTGGTTCGACTTCGCCGCGCTGTGCGACGGCCCACGCTCGCAGAACGACTACCTCGAGATCGCCTGCTGCTTCCACACCATGCTGCTTGCCGGGGTGCCGGTGTTCGGCCCTGAAGACGAGGACCGGGCACGCCGTTTCATCAACCTGGTCGACGTCCTCTACGACCACCGCGTCAAGCTCGTGGCCTCGGCCGCGGCACCACCCCAGGATCTCTACAGCGGTGGCCGGCTCGAGGCGGCGTTCGAACGCACCACCAGCCGGCTGATCGAGATGCAGTCACACGACTATCTCGCGCGCGGCCACCGGCCGTGACCGCCGCCAGCAGCGGCAACCTCCTCGCCGGTCTGGCCGACCGACTCGACACGGAACAGTTCGACCAGCTGCTCGCCGGCGGCCCGTTTCGCCTGCTGCGCATCGTCTCGACCGGCCAGGCGACCCCGTCAGACGAATGGTACGATCAGGACGACGACGAGTGGGTGGTCCTGCTGCAGGGTGCGGCCGGTGTACGCCTCGCCAACGAGCCACGGACCCGCCGGCTCGTCCCCGGCGACTGGCTGCTGCTTCCCGCAGGATGCCGCCACCGTGTCGAGTGGACCGCCGACGACAGCCCGACCGTCTGGCTGGCGCTCCACCACGCCGCCGAAGGAGGTGACCGATGACCGCCACGGCCGACGCCGGCAGCGACGTACCACTGCGCACCCTGTTTTTCCTCTCCTGCAGCACCGGTATCACCGCCGAAACGCTGGGCCACAGCCTGATGACCCAGTTCGATGAGACCCCCTACCAGCAGGTGACGGTGCCGTTCGTTGACACCTTCGCCAAGGCCGAGTCGACGGTGCGTGAGATCAACCGCGTCGCCGCCGAAAGCGGCCTGCCACCGGTGGTATTCAGCACCCTGGTCGATCCGCGTATCCGGCGCATGCTGGCCGCGACCGACTGCGTCTTTTTCGACTTTCTCGACACCTTCATCGAGCCGCTGGAGCGCGAGCTCGAGGTGGAGTCGACCCATACCGTCGGCCGCTCCCACGGCATGATCGACTACGACAGCTACATGGCGCGGATCGACGCGATCAACTTCGCGTTGGCCAACGACGACGGCATCCGCGCCGACCATTGCGATCACGCCGACGTCATCCTGATCGGCGTCTCGCGCACCGGCAAGACCCCGACCTGCCTCTACCTGGCCCTGCAGTACGGGGTACGGGCCGCCAACTACCCGCTGAGCGAGGAGGAACTGGCCGCGGAGCGCCTGCCGCCGGTGCTCGAGCCGTTCCGCGGAAAATTGTTCGGCCTGACCATCGACCCCGAGCGACTGCACCAGATCCGCAGCGAGCGGATGCCCGGCAGCGAGTACGCCTCGCGGGAACGCAGCGCGCTCGAGATCGCCTCGATCAAGACGTTGTTCACGGCCGAATCGGTCCCCCACTTCGACGCCTCGTCGCTGTCGATCGAGGAGATCGCCAGCCAGCTATTCCAGCAGACGCGGCTGGAGCGACGGATCTGACCATGGCGGGCAGCAACAACTTTGCCGACCATTTCTCGGGCCAGGCCGAGGGCTACGCCCGTCACCGACCGGGCTATCCCGAGGCCCTGTTCGCCACGCTCGCCGAGCTGAGCCCGGGCCGTCTGCGTGCCTGGGACTGCGGTTGCGGCAACGGCCAGGCCGCGCGTGGCCTGGCCGCTCACTTCAGCGAAGTCGTGGCCAGCGACCCGAGTGCCACCCAGCTCGAACAGCGCGACACCGCGCACGCCATCGGCTACCTGCGTTCACTGGCCGCGCCGGCTCCGCTGGCCACGGCCAGCTGCGACCTGGTCGCGGTCGGCCAGGCGCTGCACTGGTTCCCGTTCGACGCCTTCTATGCCGAAGTCCGCCGGGTACTGCGACCGGGCGGCTTGCTGGCGGCCTGGTGCTACTCGCTGTTGCGCATCACCCCGCAGATCGATGCCCTGATCGATCGCTTCTACCGTGACCGGCTCGGCCCCTGGTGGCCGCCCGAGCGCGCCCACGTCGACGGCGGATACCGCCACCTCGATTTCCCTTTCACCGAGCTCGACACCCCGTCGCTGGCCATCGAGGTCGAATGGGACATGGACGAGCTCGGCGGCTACCTCGCCACCTGGTCGGCCTACCGGCGCTGCCACGATGAGACCGGTCTCGACCCGCTGCCGGGTCTGCTCGCCCAGCTCGCCGTACCGTGGGGCGACCCATCGCAGAAGCGGCGCGTGCGCTGGCCGCTGCACTTGCGCGTCGGTCGCCGTTAGGGCGCTGACGGCAACGTGAAGCGCACCGTTTTCATCCTTTCCGATCGCACCGGGGTCACCGCCGAGACCCTCGGCCACAGCCTGTTGACCCAGTTCGAGTCGGTCAACTTCGAGAAGAAGACGATCCCGTTCGTCGACACCGTCGACCGGGCCCGCGCGGCACTGGCGCTGATCGAGCACACCGCGACACGTGACGGCACGCGGCCGATCGTCTTCAGCACCTTGGTCGACCGTGAGGTGCGAGCGGTAGTCAAGACGGTCGACGCGCTCTTCTTCGACTTCTTCGAGACTTTCATCGGCCCCCTGGAGAAGGTGTTCCAGCGCAGTTCCTCGCACATGGTCGGGCGCACCCACGGGCTGGCCGACCTGCGTGGCTACATGACGCGCATGGATGCCATCAACTACACCCTGAACCACGACGACGGCCTCAACAGCCAGGGTTACGAACATGCAGACATGGTGCTGCTGGGCGTCTCGCGCTCGGGCAAGACCCCGACCTGCCTCTACATGGCGATGAGTTTCGGCATCCGCGCCGCCAACTACCCGCTGACCGAGGAGGACCTGTCTGACCTGCGCTTACCACCGGAGCTGGAGGCGTGCCGCGACCGGCTCCACGGCCTGAGTATCGATCCGCACCGACTGCACAACATCCGTGAGGAGCGCCGACCGCAGAGCCGCTACTCATCGCTGGCGCAATGCCGCTACGAGGTCAACCGTGCCGAATCGCTCTACCGGCGCGAGCGCATCGCCTGCCTCAACACCTCGTTTTCGTCGATCGAGGAGATCGCCACCGCGATCCTGCATCAGTCGGGGCTGAAGCGGCGGTTGTTCTAGACCTCGCCATGCCCGGGAGGGCGACGGCGTAAGGATCCGGTCCGAGACCGGGTCTGCTGGTTAGGAGACCCCCGATGATCGCCACGGCCCGCCGTCTGATTCACGACCGTCGCCTGCCCTTCCGCGTGCTGCGGATCGGGGTGCTGGTCACGCTCGGCTGGTGGCTGCTCGGGCCCCAGATCGTGGCGACTCTGGCCGAGGCCCGGGTCTCGCCGCAGCTGATGGAGCTGCAGTGGTCCGATACCGACTTCTCCCGACTCAGTATCAACCTGGACGAAATCCAATCCGGCGGACCGCCCAAGGACGGCATCCCGGCCATCGACCGGCCCCGCTTCGTCACCACCTCCGAGGCTGCCAACTGGCTCGATCCGCGTGAGCCTGTGATCGTCGTCGCGGTCGAGGAGCAGGCACGCGCCTACCCACTACAAATTCTGATGTGGCACGAAATTGTCAACGACACCCTGGCCGGACGTCCGCTGGCGGTCACCTTCTGCCCGTTGTGCAACGCCTCGATCGTCTTCGACCGCCGGCTCGACGGACGCCTGCTCGACTTCGGCACCACCGGCCTGCTGCGCAAAAGCGATCTGGTGATGTACGACCGCCAGACCGAGAGCTGGTGGCAGCAGTTCTCCGGACGAGCGATCGTCGGTGAACTCGACGGTGCCACGCTGACGCGGGTCGAAGCCCAGATCGTCGCCTTCGAGGAGTTCCGCACCGGCTTCCCCGACGGCGAGGTGCTGTCACGCGAAACCGGTCACAGCCGTTCCTACGGCCGCAACCCCTACCGCGGCTACGACCGCATCGACAACTCCCCGTTCCTGCTCGACGATCCGGTCGATCCCCGCCTGCCGGCGATGGAACGGGTGCTCAATGTCTCGCTCGGCGGGATTCACCGCTTGTACCCATTCGCACTGTTCCGCGACCAGCCGCTGATCCACGACACGGTGGCCGGCACACCGGTGATCGTCCTGGCACGCCACGGCACCCTGTCGGCACTCGACCGCGAGGCGATCGCCGAGTCCCGTTCGATCCACTCGGCCAACGCATTCGACCGCCGTATCGACAAACAGGTGCTGGAATTCACCATTCGCGACGGGGAGATCGTCGACACCGCGACCGGCAGCCGCTGGAACCTGCTCGGGCAGGCACTGGCCGGCCCGTTGGCGGGCACGCGCCTGACGCCATTGCCTGGCGGCGTCCACTTCGCCTTTGCCTGGCTGGCGTTCAATCCCGATTCCGAGATCTACCAACTGCCGCAAAGCGCCGGCAACTGATCGCCGGCCTGCCTTTGTGGCAGAATCGCGGCTCGTCACAGCGGCCGAGAGCGAATCCATGCAACAGATCCTGGTCATCGGCGCCACCGGCGTCATGGGCACCGCGGCGGTCCGTGCCGTGCGCGAAACGCACGGGAACGACGCCCGCATCGTCGGGGTCTGGTACGGCCGCGAGAACAACGCACCGGAACTTCCCGGGATCGACGAGGTGCTGTTCGCCGACATCGGCCAGCCGGATGCGATCGAGGTGCTTGCCGAGCGTGCCGGCCGCGCTTTCGACTGGTGCTTCTATGCCACCGCGCTCGGCGACGTCGGCTTCCCGGTCGCCGAGGCGACTCCGGAGCAGATCGCCGCCTCCAACCACCTCTCCTTCGATCCGCTGTCGCAACTGGAAGCCGGCCTCGAGATCGGCACCCTGGTCGGCTACTCGACCTTCTACGACCTGGCTCACCAGAAGATCACCTACGGCGCCATGGGCCACTCGAAGCACGCCATCGAGTGCTGGACCCTGGAACCGGGGCGCAGCCGCCGTCTCTGCCTGCGCGCCGGGGCCTTCCATTCGGCCTCGAGCCAGGGGATCAAGCTGCTGGTGCGACGCAAGGCCAAGGCGCTGGCCAACTCCAGCGACCCGCTGCTGCGCAGTTTCTTCGCCGACACCAAGCCCTCCGAGGCGGTCGAGCGGTTGCAGCAGGCGGTATTCGACGAGGAGCGCGAGACACTCGGCGACACCGGCACCGACCTCGACACCCTGGTCGCCGCCCACAAGGCGTTGCTGGCCGGGCCCGACGCCCCGTTCGTCAATGTCGCCGGGCAGCGTATCTGGACCTCGTCCGAGCCTCTCGGCATCGACTGAGCCTCACCATGCTCAGACGGCTACAGCGGTTACTCGAGTCACGTCTTGCCGACGTCGCTCCGGCCACCCCGGCGCGTGACGACCTGCTGCAGCTGGTCACCGCGGCCCTGCTGGTCGAAACCGCGCGAGCCGATTACGCCGACGATCCGCGTGAATGCGCGGCCATAGAGCAACTGATCGCGAACCACTTCGACCTCGCCCCCGAGGCGACCGCCGACCTGCTGGCGCAAGCCGACTCGCGGGTCGATGACGCGGTCTCGCTCCACGAGTTCACCCACCTGCTCAACGACCGGCTCGACGAGAAACAGAAACTGGCCGTACTGGAGATGATGTGGCGCGTGGCGCATGCCGACGGCCACGTCGACAAGCACGAGGAGCACCTGCTGCGACGGGTCGCGGATCTGCTGCACCTGCGTCACCAGGATTTCGTCCGCTTGCGCCATCTCACTGCTGACGGCGGCTGAGGCAAAAAAAAACGGGCGGCCCGCAGGCCGCCCGTCTTCATCATCGCAGGATCGGCGTCAGCTGCCGGTCATGTCCTTGAGCCGCTTAAGCGGGCGGACCTTGATGACCGTCTGCGCGGGCTTGGCCGCGACATCCATCGTCTCTCCGGGCCGGAACGGATTCGGCACGCCCTTGCGTGCAGCCCGTCTCGGTTTCTTGACCGTCGTGACCTTCAACAGGCCGGGGAGCGTGAAGCTGCCGGCACCGCGTTTTTTGATATGACGGTTGACCAGCGCGTCGAGCTCGGTCATCACGGCGGAAACCTGCTTGCGGTTGAGGCCGGTATTTGCCGCAATCTCGTTCAGGATCTGAGTCTTGGTGTAGGCCTTTGAAATTGCCGTGGTCTTCGACGTGGCAGCCGCCGGAGCAGCCTTCTTCGGTGCTGCGCGCTTCGTCGCGGCCCGCTTCGGTGCGGCTTTTTTCGGTGCTGCGCGCTTCTTCGGCGCGGCCCGCTTCGGTGCGGCTTTTTTCGGTGCTGCACGCTTCTTCGGCGCGGCCCTCTTTGGTGCAGCGCGCTTGGGTGCGGCTTTCCTGGCTGCGGCGCGTTTTGGTGCAGCCTTCTTCGGCGCCGCCTTCTTTGCGGCGGGCTTCCTCGCGGTTTTTTTCTTCACGGCCATCGCAAACTCCTGTGTGACTCTTTGGTGGTGGCGGGTGCTCGTGGGCACTAGAAAGATAGCACAACAACACAGTGTTTAAAGCACGGAATACAGCGTTTAGCAACTATTTCCCGGCATTAATTACAAATGCGAATGCAAACGCCACCTCGTCGCGGATCGCCGGCGCCGCTGAGACTGCCGCTGCGACGGTCACGCGCGACGGCGTGGACGCCACCAAAAAACAGATTCCGATCGTCCCACAACTGTCTGTCCGGGTAACGTTCGAGCAGGCAGTCGACAGCGGCCTTGGGGTAACCGTGTTCAATGCTGAGGTGATCGTTTTCCAGGTGCAGGCGAGGCTTCCTGATCGCGGCACCGACCGGCATGTCGAAGTCGACCAGGTTGCACAGCACCTGCAGGATCGCCGTGCGGATCCGGTTGGAACCGCCTGAGCCGAGCACTACGTCGACACCGTCTGGCCGCGCCAACATGGTTGGCGCCATCATGGATGCCATGCGTGTATCGCAACTCCAGGCGTGGAAGCCATGCGGGTTGAGGTCCTCCTCGCCGAGCATGTTGTTCATCACGATCCCGGTTTCAGGAATCACATACCCTGCCCCCTCGCCGTTGGAGACGGTCATGCTCGCCTCATTGCCTTCCGTATCAATGACGCTGACATGGGTCGTGCCGCGATGGCATGCGGGCCGGCCAACGATCTCATCGCGGTAGCGGCGCAACAGGTCGGCGCCAAGCAGGCGCCTACTGCGCCGTGTCGGATCGGTTTCGCGTTCGACGTCGGCACGCGCCGTGTTGGTTGCCCCCATCACCGCCGCCATGCGCTCGACATGGGCCGCCGTGCCGAATGGGCCGGGCAGCGACCCGGCGGCCTCGAGCAAGCGCAGGCCGAAGGCGATCAGCATGCCACCAGCGGATGGCGCCGGATTGGTGTAGATGCGAGCCCCGCGGTAGTCGATCGCCAACGGCCGACGCCGATGTACCCGGTAACGCGCGAGGTCGTCACGGACCAGGTAACCGCCGCGGTCATGGCAGTCGGCGACCAGGCGCTGACCGATCTCACCACGGTAGAAGAGCGCCTCGCCTTCACGCGCCAGCACCTCGAAGGTCTCGGCGAGCTGGGGCTGGTGGATCATTTCACCGTGGCGCACCAGGCGCCCCGGTTCGCGGCGCGCGGCAAACAGCTGCAGTACGTCGGGATCGGCTGTGTAGATCGCGCCGACGATGTCGAAGATGTAGGCCTGCAAGGCATTGAGACGCACACCACGTCGCGCCAGGGACACCGCCGGCTCGACCAGGCGACGCATCGGCAGGCGGCCGAGTTCACGCTGAATGCGGAACAGCCCCTTGACACTGCCGGGGCAGGCGATGGCCCCGAGGCCGATATGGAACTCCTGGGTCGCGGTGCCGAAATCGGCCAGGATCGGCCGGAAGTCCACCTCGCTTGCGGGCCGCCGGGTGCGTGGCGTCTGGGTGAAGAAATCGTAGAGGTGTCGTTCACCCGCCGCCGTGCGAGCAAGCAGGAACCCGCCCCCGCCGAGCGAAGCCAGCACCGGTTCGGCCACGCAGGCGGCAAAATGGGCCGCGACGACGGCGTCAAAGGCGTTGCCGCCGTCGGCCAGGATCTCGCGTGCCGCCGCCGCGGTCTGTGGGTGGCCAGCGGCCACGATCCCTTCAGACACCGTCTCGTTGCCTTGCTGCGACCATCCATTCACCTGCCGTTAGGGAATACGCCAAGTACGCGAATTGATGCGGAAAAGCCGCATTGCACGCACCGGAGCCATCATTGTAATGCACGGTATCGCCGCCTATGATTAATCGCGTCGGTGCTTATGCGGAGCACAGGTACCCCTGAGCGCGCCATGATCGCCGACGCCGCATCGGTCCGCGACAACAGGCAGCCACAACTGCCGGCCGCACCCGGAGCGACACGGTACGTACCGAAACGTCTTCCTCAGCAGCGGACAGGCCTGGATGGCTAAAGAAGAACAGGCTAAAGAAAAGCAAAAACCTGCCGTCGACGAACAGACACTGAGTCGACTGGTACCGATCAGCGGCCTCACCCAGCAGAGCGTCGCCCAACTTGCGCAGCAGGCGCAGGTTGTGGACGTGAAGCGCGGTCAGTTCCTGTTCCGCAAGGGCGACGAAGACGGTCTCACCACCTACATCCTTGAGGGTGAGCTCGAGCTTTTCGCCGACGAAACCCACGTCGAACGCATCCAGGGTGGCAGCGAGAGCGCGCGCCACCCGGTGGCGCAGCTGCAGCCACGGCAGTACAGCGCGCGCTCACGCACCGACTGCAAGGTCATCCAGATCCAGCGCAAGCTGCTTGACCAGCTGCTGGCGCTTGACCAGTCGGGCGGCTACGAAGTTGCCGATATCGATGATGATGACGATGAAGCTGGCGACTGGATGGGCCGACTGCTGCAGTCGGAGCTGTTCCAGAAGATCCCGACCGCCAACATCCAGAAAATTTTCCTCCACGTCGAGAAGGTCGAGGTCGAGGAAGGTGACGTGATCGTCCGCCAGGGCGAGGACGGGGACTTCTACTACTTCATCGCCGAGGGCCGCTGTGCCGTCTCCCGCAAGTCGGAAGACAGCGGCCGCGAGATCAAGCTCGCCGAGCTGCGCGCTGGCGACAGCTTCGGCGAAGAGGCGCTGATCCGCGAGACCAAGCGCAACGCCACCATCACCATGCTCTCCGCCGGCGTGCTGATGCGCCTGACCAAGGACGATTTCGCCGAGCTGATCAAGAAGCCGCTGCTGCGCACCGTCACCTATGCCCAGGGCTGCGGCATGATCAAGCTCGGGGCGGTGTGGATCGATGTCCGCCTGCCGGAAGAGTACGAGAAAGGCGCGATCCCCGAGAGTCTCAACCTGCCGCTACCGAAGATTCGGACTGAAGCGGAACGGTTGGAGAAAAACCGCACCTACATCGTCTACTGCGACAGCAGCGCTCGCAGCTCTGTTGCCGCCTTCCTGCTCAACCAGGAAGGGTTCGACGTCTGCTACCTGTTACGCGGCCTGGACAGCTGCCCACAGGCGATTCCGGCGAAGAAAAAGGATGAGCCGGCTGCCGCTGCGGGGGCACCCGCCACACCGGCCTCCCCTGCGGAGGCACCTGCTGCCGCCGAAGCGGCACCGACCGAGGCACGCCTGCCGACCCAGCTGGTCCCCGCCTGGGGCCAGAGCCTGGGCGAACGCGAAGACCAGGAAGACGCCTGCGCCGTAGTGCCACTCGACGAGCAGCAGAACGCGGTGCTGCTGGTGGTCGCCGACGGTATGGGCGGACACGCCGCCGGCGAACTGGCCAGCAAAGCGGCCATCGCCGCCCTGTGCGACACGGTCAAGCAGGGCTTCCCGAGCGAGGCTCCTCCCGATCTGCTGCGTGCCGCGTTACAAGCCGGCAACGAGTCGATCAAGACCAAGACCACCGAGCGTCCGGAACTGCAGGGCATGGGCTCGACCCTGGTTGCCGTGCTCGCGATCGAGCACCGGCTCTGGTGGGTCAGCGTCGGCGACAGTCATCTCTACCTGGTGCGCGACCGCCAGCTGCGCAAGCTCAACGCCGACCACAGCTACGGCGGCTACCTCGACCGCATGGCCGAATCCGGACACACGGTCGAACCCGACCCGCGCTACAAGCGCAACATGCTGATGAGCGCGCTTACCGGCGAACCGATCCCGGAAACCGATGTCAGCGAGGAACCGTTCGACCTCCAAATTGGCGACCGCCTGCTGCTCGCATCCGACGGCGTCAATTCCATCGGCGAGGGTGCGCTGATCCAGCACTCGGCCTGGTCGGCCGCGGCCGACGAGTACGCCGAAAGCCTGATCCAGGCCATCGCCGAGGCCGCCAAGCCACGCCAGGACAACACCACGGTGGTCGCGCTCGATGTCGCCGACCGCGAAAAACTGGGTGAGGCCGGCGGCGAGGTCAAGAAGAAGCAGCGTGCCGCGGACCAGAAGGTCCTGAAACTCAATCAGCAGCTCTCCAATGCGAGCAAGAACCTGGCCTCGGCCCTGCGCCAGAAAGCCGAGGCCGAGGCGGCTCGACAGTCGGCAGAAAAGAACATCGCCGAGCGCATGCAGCAGCTCGAGTCGCAAGACGGGCAGACACGCAAGGCCTACGAAGAGCAGCTGCACGAAGAGCAGGCGCGTCGCGAGCAGGAGATCGCCGAAGCCAACGCCGCCCTCGAGGAGGCACAACGCTCGCGCCTGGCCGCCGAGGAGGCGCGCCGCTCGGCCGAGTCGCACGCCGAGCGTGTACGCGCCGAGGAAGAAGAGATGCGCCGGCGGCTGCAGGCCGAGGCCGATGAACGGCTGGACGCCGAGCGCAAGAAAATGGAAGCGGAGTTCGCCCGCTTCAGCCAGCAGATCGAGGAGGCGCAGCGCGCCCGCGACGACGCCGAGCAGGAACTCAAGGACCAGCAGGTCAAGGTGCAGGCAGAGAGCCAACAGGCCGCCGAGCGCATGGCAGAGGCCGAACGCCTGCGCAGCGAGGCCGAGGAGGCACGACTCAAGGCCGAGGAAGAGGCCAAGCGCACGCGCACCGAATTCACCGAGGAAGATCAGAAACGGCGCGAGGAGATCGAGCAGAAACTCAAGGCACAGCAGGAGGAACTCGAGGCGAAACTGGCCGAGGCCGAGCAGATCCGCCTCGGTGCCGAGGAGGCGCGCCAACAGACAGAAGCCGAAGCCCAACGCCGGCTCGAGGAGGCTGCGGCGGCCGAGATCCGCCATCGCGAGGAACTCGAGGCCAAGCTGAAGCAGGAGCAGGCCGGCCTCGAACGCCGGCTGGCCAAGGCCGAAGAGGTCCGGCTGGCTGCCGAAGCGGCGCGGGAGAAGGCCGAGGCCGAGGCCCAGCGCCGGCTCGAGGAAGCGACACAGTCCGGTAGCCGCGAACGATCGGAACTCGAGGAGAAGCTCAAGGCCGAGCAGGCCATGCTCACCGAACGACTCGCCGTCGCCGAGAGGGTGCGCCAGGAGGCCGAGGAGAAGAGCAAGCATGCCGAGGCCGAGGCGCTGAGCAGACTCGAGGAAGCCAGGGCCGAAGAGGCACGAGAAAAGGAAGAGCTGAAACAGAAGCTGGCCGCCGAACGCGAAGCGCTGGAGAAGAAGCTGGCCGAGGCCGAGCAGATCCGCCAGGGCGCCGACGAGGCCCGCCAGCAGGCACAAGACGACGCGCAGCGAGAACTCGAGCGACTTGCCGCCTCGGAGGCCGAGCAACGACGCAAGCTCGAGGAGGAGCTGAAAAGCAAGGATGCCGAACTCGAGGCACGCCTGGCCAGTTCGTCGAGTGAACTCGAGGAGGCGCAGCGGCTCAAGCAGGAGGCCGAGGAAGCCCGCCAGAAGAGCGAAGAAAAGGCGGACCGCGTCCGTGCCGAGAGCGAGGCGGAGCAACAGCGCCTGCAGACCGAGGCCGAGGAGAAGCTGCGTGCCGAGCGGTCGCGGATGGAGGATCAGTTCGCCGAGACGGTCGACCAGCTCGAGGAAGCGAAGCGGATGCAGGAGGAGGCCGAGTCCGCCCGCACCGCCGCTGAGCAGATGGTCCGCCAGCTGCGAACCGACCAGGACGACATCGAGGCGCGGGCCCGGGCCGAGGCCGAGGAGAAGCTGGCTGTCGAGCGCGGCCGACTCGAGGAAGAGTTCGGCGCCGCGAAGCAGGCGGTCGATGAGGCCAAGCGGATCCAGCAGGAGGCCGAAGACGCGCGCATCGCTATCGAGGAAGAGGCTGCGGTCGCCCAGGCCGAAGCCGAGGCCGCCGGCGAAACCCTGCGCAAGGAGTTCAGCGAAAAGCTGGACCGCGAGCGCGCGGAACTCGAGGCCAAACTGAAGGCCGCCAACGAGCAACTCACTACGGCCGAGAGCACCGCACAGCAGGCCTCGTCGGCCCAGCAGCAGTCGGCCAGCGAATCGGCCCGCATCCGCGCGGCTGAGGAGCAGGCGCGAATGCAGTTGCAGGCCGAGGTCGAAGCCAAGCTGCACGAAGAACGCGAGCGCCACCAGCAGGAACTGGCCGAGGCGAACGCCCAGTTCGAAGCGGCCGAGAAGTCGAAGATCGAGGCCGAGGCGCGACGCATCGCCGCCGAACAGCAGGCCGCCAACCTGGCCGAAGCCGAGAAGAAGGCCCGCGAGTCGCAGCGCGACGAGGAACTGGCCGCGCTTCAGGCCGAGCGCGAACGGATGCAGGCCGAGATCGAAAAGGCCAACGCCGAGTTGAGCGATGCGAAGCAGACGCTGGAGTCGGCATCCGTCAATAACCAGGTCGCCGAACGTCGCGCAAGCCAACTTGAAGAGGCCGAGAACGAGGCCGGCCGCCTCAAGGACAAGGCGCGTGGCGCCATGGAAGAAGCCTCGGGCGAACTCGACCATCTCGAGGAAGAACTGGCCGCGGCACGCGAGGAGGCGGCTGCGCTGATCGAACGAAGCCACGAAGCCGAGGAGGCCCGCGCCGCCGCCGTAACTGAGGCTGACGAGGCGAAAAGCCAGCTCGATACCGCGCGCCAGGTGGCCGAGGACTTCCGCGAACGTGAGCGCCTGGACCGCGAAATCCGCACTGAGAAGAAAAAGAAATCGTCCCTGCCGCTGGTCGCCGGCCTGGTGGTCGCGCTGATCGCCGGCGGCGGTGCGTTCTTTATGGTCGGCCAGATGGCCGGGCCGGAAGACGACGAGGTAACGAAGACCGGACCCGACACCGCCCCGCTTCCTGACAGCCAGCCTGTCACCCGGCCCGACAGTTCCGGCACCGTCACGCCGCCGGCGCCGCAGGCCGACCTGTCACCGGCCCCGCCGGCCCCACCGCCGCTGTCGACCTACCGCGACAAGCTCTCCGACGGCACATCGGGGCCGCAGATGGTGCGCCTGCCCGGGGCGACGTACGTCATGGGCAGCAACCGGGGCGCTGACGACGAGCGGCCGTCCCAC
The DNA here is from genome assembly GCA_964195335.1 of uncultured Gammaproteobacteria bacterium. Lineage (GTDB taxonomy): Bacteria > Pseudomonadota > Gammaproteobacteria > QNFN01 > QNFN01 > QNFN01. The sequence goes on from CAXMPC010000121.1 coordinate 27,170, forward strand.
GAGGTGACCGTGGCGCCGTTCTCCATCGGCACCTACGAGGTCTCCTTTTCCGATTACGACAAGTTCGCCAGGGCCACCAAGCGCGAGCGCGCGAACGACCAGTGGGGTCGCGGCAGCCAGCCGGTGATCAACGTCACCTGGAACGACGCCGTCGCCTACACCAAGTGGCTGAGCAAGGAGACCGGCCAGAAATACCGGTTACCGACCGAGGCCGAGTGGGAGTACGCGGCACGCGGTGGTGCGGTCGGCAACTACTGGTGGCCGGAGTACGATGACAAGGCCTACGGCGTGTGCACCGACTGCGATTACCGCAACCCCAACCCGGACCGCCCGGCCTCGGTCGAAAAGATGCCGGCCAACCCGTACAAGCTGCACAACGCCCCGGGCAACGTCCAGGAGTGGGTCGCCGACTGTTACATGCCGACCTACGACGGCGCCCCCACCGACGGCTCGGCACGAACCTGGAGCTGCCCCACCCGAGTCCTGCGTGGCGGCTCCTACCTGAGCCGCAAGACCGAGGTGCGCCCGGCCGCGCGCTCGCGCACCAAAGCCGGCGCCTTGCAGTTCGACATCGGCTTCAGGGTGGCGCGCGACGAGTGAGCCCGGTCCTGCGCACCCCTCTCAACGGAGCCACCCGATGATGAACCGTCTCGCCGGCCTGCTGCTGGCGGGGTCGCTCGCGCTCGCCGGCACACTCGGCGCCGCCCCCACCGACGACGCCATAGACGCCTACCAGCGCGGCGACTACACCGCGGCCCTGCCCGGCCTGGCCGCGGCCGCCGAGCGCGGAGAACCGCTGGCCCAGGTCTACCTCGGCCTGGCCTACTACAACGGTCACGGTGTCGAGGAGAACGACGTCATCGCCTTCACCTGGTTCTGGCGCGCCGCGATGCAGGAGTACGCCGAGGGGCAGTTCCAGCTCGGCTTCATGTACACCTACGGCTACGGCATACCTGAAGGTGAGCCCGACCCGGAGGGCAAGGCGATCGAATGGTTCACGCGTGCCGCCGACCAGGACCATGCCGAGGCGCAGTTCAACCTCGGCCTGATGCTGCTCGCCGGCAGCGGCGTCGAGCGCAATGAAGAGGCCGGCATGCACTTGATCGAGACCGCCGCGCGCAACGGCAGTGAAGGCGCCCGCCGCTTCACCGGCGACCTCAGGTAGCCCTCATGACGGCACCAGCCGCTTCCCGCGCCAGCAGTGCGCGCTTGCGCGTCTCCCCCCAGCGGTAACCGCCGACCCCGCCGTCGGCACGCAACACCCGGTGGCAGGGAATCAGCACCGCGACCGGGTTGGCGCCAACGGCCCCGCCGATGGCTCGCGCCGCCGAGGCCGCACCGAGATGCCGCGCCAGGTCACCGTAGCTGCAGACCTGTCCCTCAGGCAGGGCCAGCAGCGCCTCCCAAACCTTGAGTCGGAACTGGCTGCCCTTGAGCAGCAACCTGGGGGCATCGGCCGTGCCGATGGCGCCGAGCATCCCGGCCACCGCCTGCCGGCCAGCGATGAATTGGCTCCCCGGCCACTCGCGCCTTGCCTCTGCCAGCGCCGTGCGACCATCGTCATCACCGCTTGCCAGGAACCGGAGCCCCGCCACGCCACGATCGGTGACCAGCGCCAGTGCCCGCCCGTAGGCGGTCGACAGCACAGCATGGCGCAGCACCAGGTCGGCACCGCAGCGGCGATACTCGCCCGGCGTCATCCCCTCGAGACCGACGAACAGGTCGTGCAGCCGACCCGGACCGGACAGCCCGACCTCCAGGGCCGCGTCGAGCACGCTCATCGAATCGCGCAGCAATCCCTTGGCCCGAGTCGCGGTCAGGTAGCCGAGGTACTGTTTTGGCGACACCCCGGCCCAGCGCACGAACAGGCGCTGGAAATGGTAGGGACTCAGCCCGACGTGAGCGGCCACCGCGGCGAGATCGGGTTGGTCATCACGCTGCTCGGTGACGTAGCGGATCGCTTCGGCGACCCGGTCGTAGTCACGCCCACCGGCGCTGTCGAAAAGCCAGCCTGAGGCGACATGGATGAGGTCGGCTGCTCTCTGCGGCGGCATGGTCACGTTCCCTGGGACGTCGTTACTGCATGCAGCCTAGGGTGCAGGCCGTCTGGCCACCACCCGGATCTTGCGCTGACGCCTGGGGCGCCTCAGGGGCAAGGATTGCTGTGACGTCGATGCAGCGCCTCGATCGCCTCGACCATCTCCTCGCTGAGTTCCAGGTCGGCGCTGGCGAGGTTCTCGTTCAACTGCTCCAGGCTGGTCGCCCCGATGATGTTGGCGGTCAGGAACGGTCGACTGGTGACGAAAGCGAGCGCCATCTGCGCCGGCGTCAGGCCGTGTTCACGCGCCAGCTCGACATAGGCCCGTACGGCCGGCTCGGCCTCGGGGCCGGTATATCGGTTGAAGCGTTCGTACAGCGTCACCCGCGCGCCCGCCGGTCGTGCCCCGTCGAGATACTTGCCACTGAGCACCCCGAACGCCATCGGCGAGTAGGCGAGCAGCCCGACCTGCTCGCGGTGAGCGACCTCGGCCAGGCCGATTTCGAAACTGCGGTTGAGCAGACTGTACGGGTTCTGCACCGAGACCACCCGCGGCAAGCCGACCGCCTCGGCGGCCGCGAGAAAGCGCATTACTCCCCACGGGGTCTCGTTCGACAGGCCGACATGACGCACCTTGCCGGACCGCACCAGGTCGCCGAGCACGGCGAGGGTCTCCTCGATCGGCGCCCCCTGATCATCCTCGTCGGCGTGTACGTAACCCAGTTCGCCGAAGAAGTTGGTCTTCCGGTCGGGCCAGTGCAGTTGGTAGAGATCGACGTAGTCGGTCTGCAATCGTTGCAGGCTGGCGTCCAGTCCCGCCTCGATGTTGGCCCGGTCGTGGCGCGTCGATCCGCCACGGAAGTGGTCGAGCCAGTCGGCACGCCCGCACACCTTGGTCGCCAGGACGAGCCGGTCGCGACCACCGCGGGCAGCCAGCCAGCTGCCGATGTAGGCCTCGGTCCGGCCCTGGGTCTCGGCGCGCGGCGGCACCGGGTAGAGCTCGGCGGTGTCGATGAAGTTGATGCCGGCGTCGAGCGCGCGGTCGAGCTGGGCGTGGGCCTCGGCTTCGCTGTTCTGCTCGCCCCAGGTCATGGTCCCGAGGCAGAGCGCGCTGACCTCGATGTCGGTGCGACCGAGTCGGTTGCGGCGCATGCGTTCCCCTCGTTGACTGGTGATACGACTGTCGCAAACGGCGCCAATACCGCCACCCGTGAAGCCTAGCCGAAATATGGTACGAACAATGCCGCAAGCAGGAGAAATTGCCCGACGGGAATCAAGCGAGCCATTGCAGGTCGGGCTCCAGCCCGACATCTCGGACTGAATTCCGACCTACACAGGATCCCGCGATATCGACAGGGAGGCCGGTGAGTCTCAGCGTCCCTGCTTGAGCATCATCTCCTCGATCAGCGGAGCGAGGATGACCTCCATAGAGAAGCCCATCTTGCCGCCAGGCACGACGATGGTGTTGCGCCGGGCCATGAACGAGTCGTGGATCATGCTGAGCAGGTAGGGGAAGTCGATGCGCAGCTTGTGCGGATCCTTGAAGCGGATGACGACAAAGCTCTCGTCCGGCGTCGGGATATCGCGGGCGACGAACGGGTTGGAGGTGTCTACCGTCGGTACGCGCTGGAAGTTGATGTCGGTGCGCGAAAACTGCGGCGTAATGAAATGCACGTAATCATGCATCCGCCGCAGGATGGTGTCGGTGACGGCCTCGGCCGAGTAGCCGCGGGCCGAAGTGTCACGGTGGATCTTCTGGATCCACTCGAGATTGACGATCGGCACCACGCCGATTATCAGGTCAACCCACTGGGCGACGTTGGCCTCGTCGGTCACCGCCCCGCCGTGCAGCCCTTCGTAGAACAGCAAGTTGGTGTCGTGCTGGATCGGCTGCCAGGGGGTGAACGTACCCGGCTCCTGGCTGAACGGCGCCGCCTCTTCGGCATTGTGCAGGTAGAGCCGCGTCTCCCCGGAACCGTGCTTGGCGTATTCGCGGAACAGCACCTCGAGCCGGTCGAGGATATTCGCCTCGGGCCCGAAGTGGCTGAAGTTACGCCCCTCCTCCATGGCCTTGGCGGCCTTTTCCTTCATGGTCGCGCGGTCGTAGCGGTGGAAGCTGTCGCCCTCGATGATCGCGGCGCGCACGCCCTCGCGGTAGAAGATGTGCTCGAACGCCGTCTTGACGGTCGAGGTGCCGGCCCCGGACGAACCGGTGACGGCGATGGTCGGGTGTTGCTGTGACATGCGTACCTGTTCCTGTCCTTGTTCCTGCCGCGGATTGGCCACGACCGGCACAAGCTAGCACGCGCGCCGCGACCTCCGCCGCTTCATATTTTTGATGCTAGCATAACTGTACATTATGCTTACTGATGATCTAATAAGTAATTACTTACTTAAAAAACCAGGTTGAGCATGGCGATGGCCACCACCAGGAAGAGCAGCGTCATGATGCCGCCGGCACGCATGAAGTCGGTCACCTTGTAGCCCGCCGGCCCCATGATCAGGGCGTTGACCTGGTGGGTCGGGATCAGGAAGGAGTTGGAGGTGCAGATGGCCACCGTCAGGGCGAAGATGCGCGGGTCGGCCCCGGCGCCGAGGGCGATGTTGACCGCCAGCGGTACCAGCAGGACGGTGGCACCGACGTTCGACATCACCAGCGTGAAGATGGTCGCCAGCAGGCCGATGGCCGCCTGCAGCCCCCAGATCGGCACGCCATCGAGCAACTCGAGCGTCTGCTGGGCAATCCAGCGCGCGGTGCCGGTCCCCTCCACCGCCAGGCCGAGCGGGATCAGGCTGGCCAACAGGAACACCGTCTTCCAGCTGACGGCCTCGTAGGCCTCGTCGATGGTCAGCACGCCGCTGATGATCATGCCGACCGCACCGACCATCAGCGCCACCGACAGCCGCAGGTCGGTGAACAGCACCAGGCCGAGGGCCAGGGCGAAAAAGACCAGCGCCCAGCCGACCTTGTGCGGGCGCAGTTCCTCGTGCGGAAAATCGGTGGTAACGACAACGAAGTTGCGGTCCTTCTGCAGCCGGGCGAGGTCGTCCCACTGGGTGTGGACGATCAGGGTGTCGCCGGCCTGAAACTTGATGTCGCCAAGCTTGGTGCGCTGGGTCTCACCGCCACGGTGCATGGCCAATACGCTGATGCCGTAGGTCTTGCGCATACGGATGTCGGCCATCGACTTGCCGATCAGCTTGGAACTCGGCGGGATGACGATGTCCGAAACGCCGGCGTGGGCCGGGGCGAGGATATCGGCGAAGGTGCTCAGGTCAGGGCGGATCTTGACCCGCTGGCGTACCGCGAACTCACCGATCTCCTCGGCGCCGCCGATGAAAGCGACGACCGTGTTGGGGACGATCTCGACGTCGCGTGCCGGCGAGACCAGTTGCTTGCGATTGCCGCGCATTGCGACGATCAGCAGCTTGTGTTCGGTGCTGAACTCGACCTGTTCGACCGTCTTGCCGACCAGCGGACTCTCCGGCGGCACTTCGACCTCGAACAGGTCACCGGACAGACCGTAGGTCTCGCGCAAGTACTGCATGGTCGTGCCACCACCACCGCTGTCGGACTTCTTCTTCACTTTCGGCAGCAGCTTGTTGCCAATGAAGACGAAGTAGCCGATGCCGGTCGCGACCAGCGCCAGCCCGACCGGGGTGACGTCGAACAGATTGAAAGTCGCCATCTGCTCGATACCGGACGGCAGGCTGCGGTTCGAGGTGAGGATCAGGTCATTGAGCAGGATCAGCGGGCTCGAGCCGATCAGGGTTACCGTTCCGCCGAGGATGGCGCAGAAGCCCATCGGCATCATCAGGCGTGACATCGGCAGCCCGGTGCGGGTGGAGATGCGGCTGATCACCGGCAGGAACAGCGCCGCGGCGCCGACGTTCTGCATAAAACTGGAGATGATCGCGACGGTGCCAGAAACCAGCGGGATGATGCGCTTTTCGGTATTTCCGCCGACGCGCAGGATCTCCGCGGCGACCATGCTCATCAGCCCGGTCTTGTCGAGGCCGGCGCCGATGATCATCACGGCGATGATCGACATCACGGCGTTCGAGGAAAAGCCGTCGAACAGGTGGTTGATCTCGACCAGGGGCGTGTAGAAATAGCTGACGATACCGACGATCACCATGACGATGATCGCGGCCACGTCGACACGGACCACTTCGGAGACGAACAGGAAGACGGTGAAGGCGAGAATCCCGAGGACAATCATCATGTCCTGGGTAAGAATGAGATTCTCGATCAAGGCGGCGTTCCCGGCAGAAAAATCGCTTATTCCAAGACTGTCTGTACAGGTAATTTATAAATTATGCATATTCTGTAATGCCATGTCCAGAATGGGTTTTCTCAGCCGACAAGAAAAAAACCATCTCACCAAGAACGGCTTAATAGGCCAAAAAATCCAGGTTATGACCGGCGCCCTCCCCGGCCGGTCTCAGGCCGGCTCGAGACGACGGAAGAGCAGGTCGTTGACCGCATGGCCGAGGGCACGACCACGACGCTCGAACTTGGTCGGCGGACGGTAGGCCGGGCGCGGCGAAAACTGCCCCGGCCCTGCGTCATTCTCGAGCAGAGGGCATGCCTCGAGCACTTCCAGCATCTGCTCGGCGTAGGGCTCCCAGTCGGTCGCGGCATGGAACAGGCCGCCCGGTGCCAGCCGCCGTGCAGCGAGCTCGACGAACGACGCCTGCAGCAAGCGTCTCTTGTGGTGCCGCTTCTTCGGCCAGGGGTCGGGGAAGAGCAGCAGCAACCGGTCGAGCACGGCATCACCGAGCATCCTTTCCAGGACATCCATGGCGTCACCTTCGACCACGCGGACATTGGTCACGCCCTGTGCCTCGAGGCCGGTCAGCAGCCGGCCGATCCCCGGGCGATGCACCTCAATCCCGAGAAAATCGAGTTCGGGTGCTGCCACGGCCATCTCGAGCAGGGTGTCGCCCATGCCGAATCCGATCTCGAGGGTCTTCGGCGCCGGGCGCCCGAACAGGACATCGAGATCGACCACGGCGTCGGTCAGCGACACGCCGTAGCGCGGCAGCAGGTGGTCGAGAGAGCGGCGCTGGGCCGGCGTTATCCGCCCCTGGCGACGGACGAAACTGCGCACACCCCGCGGCGGTGCGGACGGCGCATCGTCGGACGGGCTCACCGGCTCAGACGAACGTGCCGTCGAGCGGCGAAGAGGCACTGGCGTAGCGTTTCCTCGGCATGCGCCCGGCACGGAACGCCTCGCGGCCGGACTCGACTCCCTTGCGCATGGCCGAGGCCATCAGCACCGGGTCGCGCGCCGCGGCGATGGCCGTGTTCATCAGCACGCCGTCGCAGCCGAGTTCCATCGCCACCGCGGCATCGGAGGCGGTGCCGACCCCGGCGTCGACCAGCACCGGCACCGAGGCATTCTCGACGATCTCGAGAATGTTGTAGGGATTGCGGATTCCGAGGCCGGAGCCGATCGGCGCCCCCAGCGGCATCACCGCGACACAGCCGATTTCCTCCAGTCGGCGGGCGACGATCGGATCGTCGTTGGTGTAGACCATCACCTTGAAACCGTCGGCGACCAGCTTCTCAGCCGCCTCCAGGGTAGCGAGGATGTCGGGGAACAGGGTCTTTTCGTCACCGAGCACCTCGAGCTTGACCAGGTCGTGACCGTCCAGCAACTCGCGCGCCAGGCGGCAGGTACGCACGGCGTCATCAGCGGTATAGCAACCGGCGGTGTTCGGCAGCAGGGTGAATCGCTCCGGCGGCAGAACGTCGAGCAGGTTCGGTTCGTCGGGGTTCTGGCCGAGGTTGGTGCGGCGGATGGCGACGGTGACGATCTCCGCCCCGCTGGCATCGATCGCCGCCCGGGTTTCGTCGAAATCGCGGTACTTGCCGGTGCCGACGAGCAGGCGCGAGCGGTAGCTGCGACCGGCGACGACCAGCGGATCGTCGTCTGCGACGGACTGGGTGGAGGGCTCCTGGGGCATGGCTGGGTTCCTGTGCTGTCCGGTTCAGGTCGTGGCGCCGCCGCCGATCGCCTGCACCACCTCGACCCGGTCCCCGGGATTGAGCTGATGTCCGGCATGGCTGCCACGCGGGATGATCTCGCGGTTGACCTCGACCGCCAAACGACGCCCGGTCAGTTCGAGCAGGGCCAGCAGCGCGGCGATATCGGTGCCGTCGGAAATTTCGCGCGGGGCGCCGTTGAGTTCGATCTGCATGTTTTTCCGGTCGTACGGGCGCTCTTGAGGACGGCCCGGATTCTAACCGAATCGCCGCCACGGCAGGCAAAATCGAGGGGCTGATAATTCCTGATTGAAATAGTAGGTAGAGAACGCTTAAAATGACGTACGTCAGTTTCAGGGGGTTGACCTAGCGCAACCACCTGCCTTGTGCGATTCTCCCAGGAGAGCTCATGACCCAGCCCAGTAAAGGCAACGTGATCAAATTATCTGAAGCAGCGGTCAACTGCCGCAACTGCGCCATGTACGGTATCTGCACCCCGCCGGGTGCCGACGCCAACTCCATGGCGCTGCTCGAGAATGCGATAAAAAAACGCCGTGTCGTCTCCCGTGGTGAGCATCTCTACCGCGCCGGCGACCCGTTCTCCTCGATCTACTGCGTGCGTTCGGGCTCGATCAAGACCTACGTCAACTCCGACGACGGCAGCGAGCAGGTCACCGGCTTCCACCTGCCGGGCGAGTTGCTCGGGCTGGCTGGCATCTGCGCCGAGGACATGCCCGGCTCAGCCGTTTCGCTCGAGACCAGCAGCGTCTGCGAAATCCCGTTCGACCGCATCGACGTCCTGACCGAGAGCTTCCCCGGGCTTAAGGACGAACTGATCCGGCTGCTCAGCCAGAAGGTGCTTCACTATCAAACCCTGACCATGCTGCTCAGCCGCAAGAGTGCCGAGGAGCGTCTCGCGGCGCTGCTGCTCAGCCTGTCGACCCGTTTCCAGCGACGCGGTTTTTCGTCGATCGAGTTCTACCTGAGCATGTCGCGCAACGATATCGGCAACTACCTCGGTCTCGCGGTAGAGACGGTGAGCCGGATGTTCACCCGCTTCGACGCCGATGGCGTGCTCACGGTGCAGCGCAAGTACGTCAAGCTGCACGACCTCGACCGACTCAAGGTGATGGCGGGCAGTCCGCGCATCCACCTGCAGCTGGCGCAGGCCTGACCGGCCGGTCCCGCCAGAAAGAGACGACGACGGGCGGCCCTGGGCCGCCCGTTTTCGTTTCGCGACACCCAGAACCCCCTCCTGTAGGAGCGGCCCCCAGGCCGCGATTCGATCGTGCCGGATCGTATGCTCATCGGCCCGTGGGCGGGCCTCCTACAGGTGGGGAGGCCTCTCCCATGTAGGAGCCAACCCCGGGTCGCGACCCTCAGGCCACCCGGTTCCTCGGATCGCCCGCGCGGAAGCGCTCGATGTTCTCTGCCACCTGGTCGATCAGCCGCTGGCGTGACTCGCGCGCGGCCCAGGCGATGTGCGGGGTGACGATCAGGTTGGGGATGTCGGGGTCGAGCAGTGGGTTGCCGTCGCGCGGCGGCTCGACCGTCAGCACGTCGAAGCCTGCGCCGCCGAGGGTACCCGCCCGCAACGCTGCCACCAGCGCTTCCTCGTCGACGATGCCGCCGCGGGCGGTGTTGATCAGCACCGCGTCATCGCGCATCGCCGCCAGCTCTGAAGTGCCGATGAGGTTGCGTGTCGCCTCGGTCAGCGGGCAGTGCAGGGTCAGGACGTCGACCTCCGGCAGCAATTCAGCCAGCGGCACGCGACCGGTCTGGGCCGGGCCGCCCGGTCGCTGCGCGATGCGCACTTCCATACCAAACGCCTCGGCCAGGCGCGCCACGCCGCGACCCAACTCGCCGTGGCCGACCAGCCCGAGCACCTTTCCGGTCAGTTCGCGGATCGGGTAGTCGAGCAGGCAGAAATGCGGGCTCGAGGCCCAGCGTCCGTCTGCGACCGCCGCACGGTAATCGCTCAACCGCGTGGTCAGCGCCAGCAGCAGGCTGAAAACGTGCTGCGCGACCGACGGCGTGCCGTAGGCCGTGACGTTGCTGACGACGATGCCGGCAGCGCGTGCCGCGTCCAGGTCGACGTTGTTGGTGCCGGTCGCGGCCACGGCGATGAAACGCAGCTCGGGGCTCGCAGCGATAGTTGCGGCGTCGAGGTGCACCTTGTTACTGACCACCACCTCGGCACCGGCGATGCGCTCGGCGACCTGGTCCGGTGACGTGACCGGGTGCAACTGCCACTGATCCAGACTCGCCTCGAGTTTACCGAGGTCGAGGCCGTCACCGAGGGTGTCGAGATCAAGCAGTACGCCGTGCATCGTCAGCTCCGCAGTTGGGGGTGGCTCGAAGCTTAGCAGGCGTCTTTCGTGAGCTCAGTCGTCGAGGGTAAAGCCGACCTGCAAGGTCACCTGGTAGTGGGAGACATTCCCCTCGCTGACCTGGCCGCGAGTCTCGACCACCTCGAACCAGCGAATGTTGTAAAGCGTTTTTGCCGCCCGTGCGATTGCCGTTTCGATGGCGTCCTCGATGCTCTTGGGTGACGACCCGACCAACTCGACTTTCTTGTATACGTGGTTTGTCATGACCTTCTCCAATGGACCTCATGTACCTCCGTAACATACCCACATAATGAGGGCAACTTGTACGCCGGAACTATGGCGGGAACTACGTGGTCACACCTATTGTCAGTGCATCTACGAGAGAGTACTTTTAATTCAGGCACGGGTGGAAACGCCATGGTGCACACCTTCTCAGGAGGTCGCGATGGCCGCTTACTACACACCGGACAATCCCATCGAAGACCACGCTCCTACCTGCCCTTCCTGCGTCTCCATCGACCATGTCGAGCGACCGATGGTCCGCCACCTGGCCCTGCACGGCGATGCCCTGACCACCAGCTGGCACTGCGAGCACTGCCAGGCGAGTTACACCTTCCCCGACCAGGCCAGCGAGCGTCCGATGCGCTTCGGTGAATCACGCCTCGCCTGACCCCTGCCCGCGATAACGACGATCGGCTAAGCTTGCCTCCCCCACGCGGAGGCAACCGGGTTGAAAGCGAGCGAACTGAAAAACGGCACAGTGTTCGATGCCGGTGTCCGCACCGTCGTCGTCACCGGCGTGCAGATGCAAACCGCCTCGTCACGCAGCGGCAACACGCTGTACAAGGTCCGCGGCCGCGACCTGGTCACGCGCCAGAAATTCGAGGCCAGCTACAAGGGCGACGAGACGCTCGGCGCGGTCGACTACGAACGGCGCGCAGTACAGCTGCTCTACCGCGACGTTGACGGCTGCACCTTCATGGATGGCGAGACCTTCGAACAGCACACCCTCGACAACGACAGTCTCGAGGAGCAGATGCCCTACCTGGTCGATGGCCTCGAGGGGCTCTACGCCCTGGTCATCGACGGTCGCCTGGTGGCGTTGCAGCTGCCGTCCACCATCGAGCTCGACATCATCGACACCTCACCGACCATGAAAGGGGCCTCGCAATCGGCGCGCACCAAGCCGGCGACCCTGGCGACCGGGCTGATCGTGCAGGTTCCCGAGTACCTGGCCGTCGGCGAGCGCGTCCGCGTCAATACCGAGACCGGCGGCTACGTCGGCCGCGCCTGATGCGTCAGTACCTCCGCACCAGAGGGCAAGCCCCCGACTCCTGGACACCGTGGCTGTTACGTCTGGTCGCGCTGCTGGCCCTGTTGGTGGCCACGGCCACGCCGGCCAGCCCACCTACCGCGCTGATCGAGGCCGCCAAGGGTGGCGATGCCGACGCCCAGGCACGCCTCGGAGAACGGCTCTATCACGGCGAAGGTAAGGATCGCGATGTGACCGGAGCCTTCACCTGGCTGCGGCGCGCCGCCGAGCAAGGATCGCCCAGCGCACAGCGTGGCCTCGTGGTGCTCTACTACAACGGCGAGGGCACACCCCAGAACTTGGTCGAGGCGCTGAAGTGGGCCCTGATAGCATCCGACCAGGGCGATGCCGAGACCACCCGCCACCGCGACTACCTGAGAGACCGGCTCGCCCCGTTCCAGGTCCGCGAAGCCGAACGGCTCGCCGCGGCGTGGGCACCGCGACCCGAAACCGGCACGGCCCGCTGAGCCAACCCGTCGACACCGCTTGATCAGGGTCAAGGCACCCCTGCGCCCTTTGTCTAGAGTCGGAGCCCATGCCTGACACTACCGCCACGCCTCGCTGGGCGCCGTTCGCCCTCGGCTTCCGCCCCTTCTTCCTGCTCGCCGGACTGGCCGCCATCGCCCTGCTCGGCACCTGGCTGGCACTGGCCGTCGGCCAGCTGCCGCCGCCCGCCCACTACGACCTGGTCGGCTGGCACAGCCACGAGATGCTGTTCGGCTACGCCGCGGCGGTGATCGCAGGGTTTCTGCTCACCGCGGTGCGCAACTGGACCGGCGTCGACACCGCGACCGGCCGCCCGTTGGCGGCCCTGGCCGGTCTCTGGCTCGCGGCCCGACTGCTGCCCTGGCTCCCCGGCATCCCCGGAGTCGTCATCGCCGCCGTCGACCTGGCCTTCCTGCCGGCGCTGGCCCTGACCCTGCTCGGCCCGCTGCGCAGCGGCAACAACCGCATGAACCTGGTGCTGCCGCCGCTGCTGCTCGCCATGACCGTCGCCAACGCCCTGGTTCACGCTCGCGCACTCGGCTGGTTGGACGTGCCGGCCACGGTCGGGACGAGGCTGATGCTCGACCTGGTGCTGGCGCTGGTGTTGCTGGTCGGTGGTCGGGTGATGCCCTTTTTCACCGAGACGACGATCACCGGTTCGCACCCGACGATCCGCCGCCCGGTGGAAATCGCCGGCGTCGTGCTTATTGCCACATTGGCCGTACTCCACCTGGCCGGGGTCGGCGGCCTGCCACTGGCGGTAGTTGCTGCGATGATGGCCCTGGTGCAGGCGGTGCGCCTGGCCGGCTGGTATCAGCGCGGGATCTTTTCGATACCGATTCTCGCCGTGCTCTACAGCGGCTACGGCTGGCTGGTGGCCGGATTCCTGCTCCACGCCCTGGCGGCGGTGGGAGCCTTCCCCGCCTCGCAAGCGACCCACGCCTTCACCATAGGCGCCGTCGGCGTGCTCACCCTCGGCATGATGGCGCGGGTGGCGCTCGGCCACACCGGCCGGCCGATGCGCACGGCGCTGGCCGTCGACATCGCCTTCGTGCTGTTAAACGGCGCCGCACTGGTGCGCGTGCTGTTGACCGCCGCGGTGCCGTCGGGTCACGGCACCTGGCTCTATCTCTCGGGCTTTCTCTGGCTCGCCGCCTTCGCGCTCTTCACCGCCGTCTACGCCCCGATCCTGCTGCGCTCACGGGTGGACGGTCAGCCGGGCTGAGGCGTCGCGAGAGACTCAACTGCCGGGGTCCGAATCGGTCTCCGACCCCTTGACCAGTCGACCATCGCGCACGTTGTAGTGCGGGGTCTGGCCACCAGCGGCACAGATGTCCGGGGTGCAGGCGAGCGGGCTGCCTTCATCGTCGCGCAAAGGCACCAGGTCGAGATCACCTTGATGCCCCTCGTTCAGGACAATGAACATGAAGCCCTCGACGCAGGCCGACCAGGCGCTGCTGTGGCCGCGATCTCGGACTCTGCAGGGACGGGCCGGTTTGGCGTTGACTCGGTGCATGGTTCTACCTCACAAGTGGATGGAGCCCCCGACACTGTTCGCCGTGGGCATGGCTCCCTACCTCAGTAGACCGGGTATGGGGGCGAATTCCTTTCGCCCGGATGAGCGCCACGCATCAGCGCCGGTGGCGCAGGCCACGGAAATCGCGGTTTCGGTAGACGGTGATGATGCGACCGTCCCCGGCGCAGACCACCTGCAACCCCTCGCATGCCGACAGGTCCACCCCACGCCCGCGCTGGCGGGTCACCTCGCGCCGGCCGACGGCACGGATCAGTGCCCCGCGCACGTGGACCCGGCGCCCGTAGCGCAACACCAGAGCCAGCAACGAGTGGCGCAGGCCGCGAGCGTACATGCGCCGCTCGGCATGGCGGGTCAGGCGCGGGACCGGGCCGTTCAGGCCGTTGGCAGGAGACTGTCGCGTGATCGTGCGCACCATGATCTACCTCCAGTTGGATGACGGTCCGCCGCAAATCCGCCGACGCGCGGGAGTGACGGCCGCCTCGCTGGACCACAGGCTGACCCAGGACCACGGCACGAGTCTTGGAGAAAGAGTGGAGATGACCAGGTCATCGACCGCCGATGTACGGGCCGTCAGAGCACCCTTTCCCGTTCCGTGACCCGCCACGGCCACCCGTCCGTAACGGCTTGCCCTGGCAGGCTTTCCCCCCGGATGAGCCACCGCGACCGGGCCTGTTCCAGGCCTAACTACCCATCACATGGAATATCGAAATAGCTATTAATTCTTTTTCGTAATAACCGCGCTCTGGTATCTATTCCCCATCGAGCCTGGGTGAGACACCCCGTGGCCGCAGTGATTTCATCAGGGGACATGGCTCATGAGCGAACAGATCAATAGAGAAATCGGGCAGCTGGAACGGCTGCTCGGCAGCGCGGACCCGCAGGCCGTCGTGGAGCTGGCCCTCGACCGCTTCGACAGCATCGCCATCTCGTTCAGCGGTGCCGAGGACGTGATCCTGGTCGACATGGCCGCCCAGCTCGGTATCGATTTCAAGGCCTTCTCGCTCGACACCGGCAGGCTCCACCCCGAGACCTACCGCTACCTCGATACCGTCCGCGACCACTACGGCATCGACCTGGAAATCGCCTTCCCGGAATCCGCGGCGGTCGAGCAGCTGGTCAACGCCAAGGGGCTGTCGAGCTTCCGCGCCGACGGTCACAAGGAGTGCTGCCAGGCGCGCAAGGTGGCACCGCTGCGACGCAAGCTGTCCGGGCTCGACGCCTGGATCACCGGCCAGCGCCGCGACCAGAGCGTCGGCACCCGCAACGAGCTCGCGGTGGTCGAACTCGACGGCGCCTTCTCCACGGCCGAGCGGCCGTTGGTCAAGTTCAACCCGCTCGCCGGCTGGTCCTCGGCCCAGGTCTGGGACTACATCCGCCGCAACGACGTCCCCTACAACCCGCTGCACGCCCAAGGCTTCACCAGCATTGGCTGCGAACCCTGCACCCGGGCGGTGCTGCCCAACCAGCACGAGCGTGAAGGGCGCTGGTGGTGGGAAGACACGGCCGACAAGGAGTGCGGCCTGCACGCCGCCAACCTGCGCGTCGTCAACCAGTAACACGGGAGAGACCGCCATGCGCCGCATCACCCTGGTCAAGAAAGTGCTCGCCGACGGCAGCCCATGCCGCAAGTGCCGCGAGGTCGAGACACGCATGGCCAAGAACGGCCACGATGTCTGGGTCGACCGGGTCGTGGTGGCCGACGAGCGGGACCCGGAGAGCGCGGGTTGGCAGCTGGCACAGGAGCACGGCGTCAACACGGCACCGTTCTTCGTCGTCGAGGAGAACGGCCAGACCCGGATCTACACCGTCTACCTGAAATTCGTCCGCGAAGCGCTCCGTTCCGGCGCCCCCGAACTTCCCGCGCTGGCCCAGGCCCTCGAGCTGAGCCCGGCGTAGCCGCCGGCAGTCGCAACAGTGGATCCCCTGTTCCCCCTGGTAGGTTTTTTCGTCGGCACCGTGATCGGTCTCAGCGGCATGGGCGGCGGCGCCCTGATGACGCCGGTGCTGATGTTCAGTGGCGTGCCACCGGCGGTGGCGGTCGGCACCGACCTGCTCTATGCCCCGCTGACCAAGTTCTGCGCGCTGGTGCAGCACCAGCGCAGCCGCACGGTCAACTGGCGGGTCGCCGGACTGCTGGCCGCCGGCAGCCTGCCCGGGGCGGCCCTCGCGATGCAACTGCTGACCCGGTTCGTCGACGACGGCGCCGACCTGAAGCGCCTGATCGTCGGCACGCTGAGCATCAGCCTGGTGGCAACGGCCGTAATTCTTATCTTCGGTCACGTCCGTCACGGCCACCGTCCCGAACGCCGGCCGCGGGCGGGACGCTGGTCGTCACAGCTCACGATCGCTGCGGGCTTCCTGATCGGCATCCTGGTGGCGATCTCCTCGGTCGGCGCCGGGGCGCTGGGCGTGGCCCTGCTGTTTCTGCTCCAGCCACAACTGGCGGCGGCGAACATCGTCGGCAGCGACATCGCCCACGCCCTGCCCCTGGCGATGTTCGCCGGGCTTTGGCACCTCGGGCTCGGCCACGTCGACTTCGCGCTGCTCGGCAGCCTGCTGCTCGGCTCGCTGCCCGGCGCCTACATCGGCAGCCGTCTCAGTCTCATCATCCCGGAGCGCCTGATGCGCCCGCTGCTCGGCAGCGTGCTTCTCGCCATCGGCCTCGGCATGGCCATCAGCGTTTGAACCCAGCATGGACGGAGTAACCACCATGATCAGCCAACAGGTGCTCGACCAGTACGAGCACGACGTCACCGCCTTCCTCGCCGGAAAGATTCCCGAGGACCGCTTCGCCGGCCTGCGGCTGCTGCAGGGCATCTACGCCCAGCGCCAGGACGGTTTCTGCATGGTGCGCACCAAGCTCCCCGGCGGTCGCCTCGACCCGGTCGCCCTCGACGGCTTTGCCGCGGCACTGGAACGCTACTCCGAGAACGGCCACGACGTAGTCCACCTGACCACCCGCCAGGACATCCAGTTCCACTACATCCGCCTCGGCGCGACCCCGGCACTGCTGCGCGACATGGCCGCGTCCGGCGTCACCTCGCGCGAGGCCTCGGGCAACACGGTGCGCAACATCACCGGCTGCCCGCTGGCCGGGGTCTGCCCGCGCGAGCACGTCGACATCCGCCCTCACCTCGAGGCCACCGCGCGCCACTTCCTCGGCCACCCGTTGACCCGCCAGCTGCCGCGCAAGTTCAAGATCAGCTTCGCCGGTTGCGAGTCCGACTGCGCCCAGGGCATGACCCACGACCTGGCTGTCGTCGCCACCCGCGTCGACGGGGCCCCCGGCTTCAAGCTGCTCGCCTTCGGCGGCCTCGGCGCCAAGCCGTTCGAGGCGATCGAGCTCGACCCCTTCGTCTCCGAGGAGCGGCTGCTGCCGGCCATCGAGGCGGTGCTGGCGCTGCACCACCGCCACTCCGACCGCAAGAAACGGTCGCGCTCGCGGATCAAGTTCCTGGTCGAGCGCTTCGGTCCCGAGACATTGCTGGGCATGTACCGCGACGAACTGGGCAAGCGCCTGGACACCCCTACCGACACCCCGCGCGGCGGCTGGCGCGAAGCCGACCCGAAGGCGCCTGCCGCCGACGGCGGCGTGGTGCGCCAGGCGATGACCCAGCACCAGCCGGGGCAGGTCGCCCTGCCGGTCGCGGTCCGTCTCGGGCGGCTGACGGCGGTCCAGCTGCGCGGGCTGGCCGAGCTGCTGCGTAGCGAACAACTCGACGAGATCCGGGCCACCCAGGACCAGAACCTGCTGCTACCCCACGTGGCGCAGTCGCGTCTGGCCGAGGTGCGTAAAGCCCTCGCCGCGCTCGATCTCGGCGAGCCGGTGGCCGGCGACAACATCGTCTCCTGCCCCGGCACCCGCTACTGCCCGCTGGCGATTACGGGCTCTCCCTACCTCGCCGAAACCCTGGTTGGCGGCGACAACGACCTGCGCATCCGCGTCAACGGCTGCCAGAACAGCTGCGCCCAGTCCGACACCGGCGACCTCGGTTTCTACGGCGTGGCCAAGCGACACCACGGCCAGCTGGTCCCCTCCTACGTGGTCCAGCTCGGTGGCGACGGCACCGACGGCGGCGGCTACGGCGAGGACGGCCCGACCGTCCCGGCGCACCGCGCGGCGTCCGCCGCGGAACGGATCATCGCCACCTTCGAGACCGAGCGCGAGACGAGCGAGAGCTTCCGTGCCTGGCGCCTGCGCCAGGCCGATACCCGCATCGACGAACTGCTCGACGACCTGGTCGAGGTCACCGAATCCCAGGTGGCTATGCTGGCCGCTGACCTCGGCAGCCAGGAGACGTTCGCCGTGGAGACCGTCGGCATCGGCGAGTGCGCCGGGGCCGGCATCGACTACCTAGCACTGGCCGAGGCCGAGATCACCTACCAGCGCAACAGCCGTAACGCCTTCGCGCTGACCGGCGAACTCGATGAGGCCGACCGGTGCCTGGCATCGATCCTCGACACGGTCAACGACGCGCTGGTCAAGGAGTCGGTGCTGTCGCTGCCGGAGCTCGATCGTGAACACGACGCCCTGCGCGCGACCGTCACGGCGGGAAGCCAGGACGGCGACGGTCACACGGCGCTGGCCGCACGGACGGAGCGTTGGGCGATGGAGACCCTCGCCAGCGCCCGCGAGCGTGGTCCGGCCGGCGGGCTGCTGCCGACGGCGCTCGCCAGCTAGCCTGGGAGTTGCGCCAAGGCAAAAGCTCAGGAGAGGCGGTCGCGGAACGCCTCGTAACCGAACTCCCGGACCACCCGGCAGGTGTCGTCGCGCGAGTCCCATAGCGCGATCGCCGGCAGGGCGGCGCCGTTGAAGGTGGTGGTCTTGACCATGGTGTAGTGCGCCATGTCGTCGAACACCAGCCGCCGGCCCGGCGCTAACGGGGCATCGAAGCTGTAGTCACCGATGACGTCGCCGGCCAGGCAGGTGCTGCCACCGAGCCGATAGGTGTGCGCCTTCTCGCCCGCTCCGCCGGCACCGAAGATTTCCGCCCGGTAGGGCATCTCCAGCGTGTCCGGCATGTGGCAGGTGGCCGAGATATCGAGGATCGCCTGGTCGCGGTCGGTGCGGAACACGTCGAGCACCTCGGCGACCAGCACTCCGGTACGGATCGCCACCGCCTCACCTGGTTCGAGGTAGACCGCCAGGCCGTGCTTCTCACGAAAATTACGCAGCCGCGCTATCAGGGCGTCGACCTGGTAGTCCGGTCGGGTGATGTGGTGACCGCCACCGAAGTTGATCCACTCCAGCTGCCCGAACAGGTGGCCGAACTTCTCCTCGACCACCGCCAGCGTCCGGTCGAACGGGTCGAAGTCCTGCTCGCACAGGGTGTGGAAGTGGAGCCCGGAGAGGCCCTCCAGGTCCTGGCCGGCGAACCCGGCCAGCGGAATGCCGAGCCGCGAGCCGGGGGCGCAGGGGTCGTAGATCGGCACCGTCCCCTCGGAATGCTCGGGGTTGATGCGCAGGCCGAAGCGTAACTGCGGCCGCCGTACCTGCGCCGCCAGCGCCAGCTCGCGGAAGCGCTGCCACTGGCCGAAGGAGTTGAACACCACGTGGTCGGCGATCTCGAGGATCGCGCGCAGGTCGGACTCGCCGTAGGCGGCCGCGAAAACGTGCACCTCGCCGCCGTAGGCCTCGCGCCCCAACCGCGCCTCGTGCAAGCCGCTGGCGCAGGTGCCGGAGAGGTAGCGCGCCGTCAACGGCCCAAGTTCCCAGAGGGCGAACGCCTTTAGCGCGGCCAGCACTTTCGCCCCGCTCTCCGCTCCCACCCGCTGCAGCAGCTGCAGGTTGGCCTCGACCGCCGCCTGGTCGACGACGAAACACGGCGACGGCACCCGGGTGGGATCGAACCGATCGAAGGTGTGGCTGTTCACCGGCATGGTCTGCCTTGCCCGCGGCTCAGTGGGCGAGCTCGTAGCCCGGCTCCTCGACCACCTGCCACGGCAGGCCGTAGCGGTTCATGTCGGCCATGAACGGGTCGGGATCCATCTGCTCCATGTTCCACACTCCGGGCTTCATCCACGTGCCCTCGAGCATCATCTTGGCACCGATCATCGCCGGCACGCCGGTAGTGTAGGAGATCGCCTGCGACTGCACCTCGCGGTAACAGGCCTGGTGGTCGCAGGTGTTGTAGAGGTAGACGTTGCGCGGCTGGCCGTCCTTGATCCCATGCACCAGGCAGCCGATGCAGGTCCGGCCCGTGGTGCGCAGGCCGAGGCTGGCCGGGTCGGGCAGCAGCGTCTTGAGGAACTGGATCGGGACGATCGGCCGGCCGTCGTGCATCACCGGCTCGATGCCGGTCATGCCGACGTTGCCCAGTACCTCGAGGTGCTTGAGGTAGTTGTCGGAAAAGCTCATCCAGAACTGCGCCCGCTCGAGGCTGGGATAGTGTCGGGTCAGCGACTCCAGCTCCTCGTGGTACATGCGGTAGATATCGTAGGTGCCGACCTCTTCCGGGCAGGTGAACGCCTGCTGCAGCGACATCGGCGGCGTGGTGACGAACGCGCCGTCCTGCCAGTGACGGCACTCGGCGGTCACCTCGCGGATGTTGATCTCGGGATTGAAGTTGGTCGCGAACGGGTAGCCGTGATCGCCGCCGTTGACGTCGACGATGTCGAGGGTGCGGATTTCGTCGAAGTAGTGCTTGGCGATGTAGGCGGTGAAGACGTTGGTCGCGCCAGGGTCGAACCCGGAGCCGAGCAGCGCCATCAGCCCGGCCTTCTCGAACCGCTCCTGGTAGGCCCACTGCCACTTGTACTCGAACTTCGCCATGTCGAGCGGCTCGTAGTTGGCGGTGTCGAGGTAGTGCACGCCGGCCTCGAGGCAGGCGTCCATGATGGTCAGGTCCTGGTACGGCAACGCGACGTTGATCACCAGCTCGGGCCGTACCCGTTCCAGCAGCGCGACCAGCTCCGGGACGTTGTCAGCATCGACCTGGGCGGTCTCGATCGGCCGGTCGATCTGGCCGGCGATCTTCCTGCACTTGGACTCGGTGCGACTCGCCAGCACGATGTCGGAGAAGACCTCCGACACCTGGGCGCACTTGTGGGTCACCACGCCGCCGACACCGCCGGCACCAATGATCAGCACTTTGGACACGCGAGCTACTCCGTCGGCTCTAGCGGCAGAAGGGTCAGTCAGAGGGGCTCAGAACGCCTCGGCCGCGAGATCGACAATACCGCGCTTGCCGGCCTGCAGCGTCGCCAGGTAGGCCGTGGCCCGTGGCGCAATGTGGTCGAAGTAAAACTGCGTGGTGATCAGCTTGGTCTGGTAGAACGCGGCCTCGTCGCTGCCGCTGTCGAGCGCCTGCTGGGCCGCCAGCGCGGAGCGCGCCATCATCCAGGCACCGCAGACCGTGCCGAACAGCAGCAGGTAGGGCACCGCGACACTGGCCGGGACGTCCGGATCGGCCGCACCGTTTTCGAGCAGCCAGTCGAGACCGGCCTGGGCCTGCTCGACCGCCGTGGTAAACGGCGCAGCCAGGGCGGCCGTCGCCTCCGTGCCCTCGAGTTCAGGCGTCAGCGCACGCATCTCCGCGAGCAGGGTCCGGGTCGCCGCGCCGCCGTCGCGCAGCGTCTTGCGTCCGACCAGGTCCAGCGCCTGGATGCCGGTCGTCCCCTCGTAGATGGTCGTGATGCGTGAGTCGCGCAGGTGCTGCGCCGCCCCGGTCTCTTCGATAAACCCCATGCCGCCGTGGACCTGGACCCCGAGCGAGGCCACCTCCTGGCCGTTCTCGGTTACCCACGCCTTGACGATCGGGGTCAGCAAGTCGACCCGCGACTGCTGTGCCTTTTTCTCATCCTCGCTGGACGCCGTCGTCGCGCGATCGAGTGAGGCCACGGCGGTCAGGGCCAGGGCCCGTCCGGCCTCGACCTGGGCGCGCATGGTGAGCAGCATCCGCCGCACGTCCGGGTGCTCGATGATCGTTACCCGGCCCTTGTGGCCGTGCGCCCCGCCCTGGACCCGCTCCCGGGCGTAGTCGACTGCCGCCTGGTAGGCGCGCTCGCCGATCGACACCCCCTGCAGGCCGACACCGAGACGGGCGGCGTTCATCATGGTGAACATGCACGCCAGGCCCTTGTTCTCTTCGCCGATCAGGTAGCCGATGGCGCCGTCGGTGTCACCAAAACTCATTACGCAGGTGGGGCTGGCATGGATGCCGAGCTTGCCTTCGAGTGACACCGCGTGAACGTCGTTTCGCTCCCCGAGGGAGCCGTCGTCATTGACCAGGTATTTCGGCACCAGGAACAGCGAGATGCCGCGGGTGCCCTCCGGGGCATCAGGCAGGCGTGCCAGCGTCAGGTGGATGATGTTCCCGGCCGCCTCGTGCTCGCCCCAGGTGATGAAGATCTTCTGCCCGCTGATGCGGTAGTGATCCCCCTCGGGGACGGCCTTGGAGCGCACCGCCGAAAGATCGGAACCGGCCTGCGGCTCGGTCAGGTTCATGGTCCCGGACCACTCGCCGGAAACCATCTTCTCAAGGAAGGTCGCCTGTAGCGCCTCGTCGGCGTGGGACTCGACCGCGTCAATCGCCCCGTTGGTCAGCATGGGACCGAGCGCAAACGCCATGTTGGCCGAGTGCCAGCACTCGTTGACCGCGGTACCGACCACCTTGGGCATCCCCTGGCCGCCGAAATCGGTAGGTCCGTCGAGCGACGGCCAGCCGTTGTCGACGAACTGCTGGTAGGCCTCGGCAAACCCCTCGGCCAGTTCCACCTTGCCGTCGACCAGTTTCGCGCCCTGGCGGTCGCCGCTCCAGTTCAGCGGGGCGAGCACCTCACCGGCGAAACGGCCGGCCTCCTCCAATACCGCCGCGACCATGTCGGGGGTGGCTTCCTCGAAACCGGGCCGGGTGGCCAGCTCGTCGAGGTCGCACAGCGCTTCGAGGACGAAGCGCGAATCGCGCACGGGGGCGATGTAGTCGGTGGCCATGGTCTTCTCCGGAATCCTGCCAATCAGATCAAGGGGCGAATCTTACCGCGCCGTGACCGCTCAGGGTACGTGCCGGATTGCTGCCTCAGACAGGAACTATGGCGCCACTTCCTGGAGGGTCATCCTGGGTTCGAACTGACCCGAGGGTGATAAGAGCTCGACCAGAAAACGTGGCCTGTCCCCAATAGTTTGAAACGCGGAGTGCACAGCCTTCGCGAGTTTGCACGCATGACTCAGCGGCCGGTTTGGCGCATGTACTGGACGCTGAAGCGCTTGGGTGAGATGTTTTCCTGGTGCAGGGACTTGAACTGCAGCGTGGTGCAGTGTTGCGCCTGCAGATCAATCATCGAAACGACATCGAGTACATGGACGCCGCTGCCGCGGTTGTCCGGGTGATGGTGGTCGGGATGCGAGAAGCCGGCAAAGCCCACTTTCCATAACTTGCCCATCCGGTCGTAGATCTTGGTAAACGACAGCGTGAAAGTCTGGGCGTCGACATAGAAGATCCGTTTCGACAGAGGGTGCCGTTTGTCGATTGGTTCGGCTTCGAGGATGTAGGCCTTGCGCATCTGCCAGGTCACGTTCGGAAAGCATTGCCCTTTGCCGTGGAAACCGATAAAGCGGAAACCGTCTTTCTGCTCGACCTCGTCGACCAGTTCCATGTCGTTGTGGTTGAAGTAGGCCATGAGCTTGTTGACGGTGCCCTTGTAAGTCCACTTCATGTCCATGATGCGACCGTTATAGCCGAGGAAGTCCTCGATCATGATGTCGCTGCCGAGGAAGGCGTCGGTGGTCTGGCCGGTGGCAAGGCGGCGTACCCGGCGCTGGCTCGAGTGGTACATCCAGGCACGTTCCCGTTCACGATCGTTCTCTGGCCTCTGGATCAGCAACTGGGTGTCGCGGATGTCATACGGGGCGAGCACGTTCAGGTGCATGGCGTAGTGGATGTTGCTGGGGTTGTTCGGGAGTTCAGGGCCGGACGTTTCGTCGAGGCGGTGTTTGAAGCGCAGGTTGGCCGCCTCCATCTTGATGGTGCGTTCCAGCTTACCGCTGGCCATGTCGCGGTATTTCCAGATGAACAGAGGCAGCAGGCCACTGTCTGGGGCATGGGTATAGCGAATGTTCCAGGCGATCTTTTCCCCGGCCCGCGGATCATCAAAACTGGGTGGGACGAGAAACGGGCGTCCGGCCACGTAGCCATTGAGAATGCCGGGCTCATCACCCAGCGAGGTGGAATCCCGATTGTCCTGGGTCATCTGGACGTAACGCTTCGCCGAGGGAAACGAGGTGGTCTCGCCGACTGTGATGGTGAACAGGCCATTGCGGACCAGTTCCGCCATGGCGTCGTCCAGCGCATCGTCGTGGTCGTCGATGCTCGAGGGATCAAGCAGCGTCCCCGGCGGGATGGTCTGGATCGTGGCCATTTCCGTCCGGTACGGGTAGAAAGCCAGATTGACATCATCTGGCAGCGGTGCCGCAAGAGCGGAGGATGCCGCCAGAGAGACCAGGATGAGTACGGTCGAGCAGGAGTGAAGTGATCTTTTCATGATCGGGAATGCCCGCTTGTCATGGTGTTGCAGAGTCGGTCCCCAGAACGTCCGATCAGGACACTATTCCGATCCTGCGCATTCCTCGCTATAAACGTGGTCTGTCCCAATTGTTTGGCCTGCTGAGCCCTACCGCAACAGCGCAATCGCCTCTTCAAGCGTGTCCACCCGCAAGGCGTCGGCGACCCGCTGATCCCCCGGAACGACCGTGACCAACCGGATCGCACATTTGGGTTGCCCCGCATCCAGAAGCCTATGGCCAAGCGTCAAGAGGGCCGTAGGGGCTTCCGGTTCAATGGCCGCCCAGGCCTCCCCGCGTGCCGCAGCCCAACGGTCAAACTCCAGCCGTGACCGCTCTAGGCTCGATTCGTCAGTCATGATTTTTGGTGTCTGCGTGGCCCGTCCCGTGAACAGGATAGCCCGAAGATATTCTCAGTTGGTCATTGATTGACGACCTGTGGTGTGGTCGCCGACCTTATATTCTGGTCACGGGTTGCAACCCGAGACCCAAAACATGGCCTGCCCAAATCGTTCTCAATTTCCTCTCCCTTCAACTCGCGTCAGCAGGTAGATCGTTCGATTCGGGAGATGCCTCCGGTGTCACCACTGACCCGGACAGCACCTTTCTCGACGCGATGCCCCACTGGGAGATGCAGCCGGTCACATCAGCGATGCTGGCATCTAGTCGGGTGACCAGGTTCGGCTTCACCACGTGAATCACGCCGACGGTCAGTGCGGGGGAGCTCGGGACGAAGATCGTCAGGGTGCCGTCCTCGTTCTCGTCCATGATCATGGCGAACACGGCAGAGTCCGGACCGTGGAGGTTGGCCAGGACCGGTGGGAAATTGCGCGAGTCGTCGGCAAAACCCTTGAGCACGTTACCCAGTACCTCATAGCCGGGAACCTTGCTGAGCAGCACCGACTCGATGCGCTCGAACGTCAACCCGGTTCTGCGACCACGTACGAAAGCCCCGACGAAGTAGGAGAGCGCCAGCAGCAGGAGAAGGCTGGCGATGACCGCGATGAGGGTGCCGAATACTGAATCAAGCCCCAAGGGCTGACCGATCAGTTTGAGCACCTCGAAGATCTTCGCCAGCAGGAGGGCGATGATGGCGACGGGAATCAGGACGATCAGTCCGTAAGTGATGTTGGTCTTGAACATGAGGACCAGCGATCTGTGGCTGTGACCTACCGGAGTGTAGTAAACGGGTTAGATCACGCTCTTCCGATCAGATGAATGCCTATCTACCTACAGGACGTGTTTTGCCTACGCCGTATTTGTCGGCTAAAGGGCTTTCTTGGCTGGATATGGGTTAGGCCACGGTATGGCTAAAATCGGGAAATTTTTCGTCTGCCCCCAATTGCCCCCTGACAAAAAAAGACTATTCGATGTAATGGTGGGCCTGCCAGGACTCGAACCTGGGACCAAGGGATTATGAGTCCCTTGCTCTAACCAACTGAGCTACAGGCCCGGAGACTTCATGACTGGCTCCCGCCTCTCCGAGCGGGTGGCCATTCGATCTTCTGACTCCGTCACCCCGTGAGCCGGGGCGACGGCGCCGCGCCTTACTGGTTCTCGCTCTCTATGAAGCTGCGCAGGCCTTCCGAACGGCTCGGGTGGCGCAGCTTGCGCAGGGCCTTGGCCTCGATCTGGCGAATGCGCTCACGGGTGACGTCGAACTGCTTGCCGACCTCTTCGAGCGTGTGGTCGGTGTTCATGTCGATGCCGAAGCGCATACGCAGCACCTTGGCTTCGCGCGGCGTCAGGCTGCCGAGCACGCCCTGGGTGGCCTCGCGCAGACCCTCGCCGGTGGCGGCGTCGAGCGGCGCCGGGGCGCTGTTGTCCTCGATGAAGTCGCCGAGGTGGGAGTCCTCGTCGTCGCCGATCGGGGTCTCCATGGAGATCGGCTCCTTGGCGATCTTGAGTACCTTGCGCACCTTGTCCTCGGACATCTCCATGCGCTCGGCCAGCTCTTCCGGAGTCGCCTCGCGGCCCATCTCCTGCAGCATCTGCCGCGAAATGCGGTTGAGCTTGTTGATGGTCTCGATCATGTGCACCGGGATGCGGATGGTGCGCGCCTGGTCGGCGATCGAGCGGGTGATCGCCTGGCGGATCCACCAGGTGGCGTAGGTCGAGAACTTGTAGCCGCGGCGGTACTCGAACTTGTCGACCGCCTTCATCAGGCCGATGTTGCCCTCCTGGATCAGGTCCAGGAACTGCAGGCCGCGGTTGGTGTACTTCTTGGCGATGGAGATCACCAGGCGCAGGTTGGCCTCGACCATCTCCTTTTTCGCGCGCCGCGCCTTGGCCTCACCAAGCGACATGCGGCGATTGACGTCGCGGATGTCGATCAGCGGAATGCGCGCCTGCTCCTCGAGGATGATCAACCGCTTCTGGTGCTTGAGGATCTCAACCTTGTTCTCCTTGAGACCCTGGACGTACGGCTTCCGGCTGCGCAGGTGCTTGTCGAGCCACTTCGGGTTGGTCTCGTTCTGGGGGAAGGTGTCGATGAACACCTTGCGAGACATCCCGGAGAGGTTGACGCAGCAATTGAGGATGGTGCGCTCGTGGATGCGCACCTGCTTCATGGTGGTGCGCACGGCCAGTGCCAGCCGGTCCTTGAGCGGCTGGGCCAGTTTCAGGCGCTGAATCAGCTCGGCCAGCTCGACGCGGAGTTTTGCCGCCTCTTCGGTACGAAATCCCTGATTCTCGGCAGCGATCTCGAACTTGGCGTAAACCTCACGCAATTCGGCGAAAAATGCTTTGACCTCTTCCGGATCGGGTCCAACCGGGCCGGTGGCCTCTTCTTCTTCCTTGCCCTTGGCATCGCCGCTCTTGGCGGCGCCCGATTTCGCGCCGGCGCCGGTGAGGTTGCCGGGCATTACCGGGGCGGCGATCTCCTCATCGGGATCGGCAAAGGCCGTCATCAGGTCGGCGAGGCGCGTCTGCCCAGCCTCGATGTTGTTGTACATATCGAGGATGACCGAGGTCGCGGCCGGAAATTCGGCCATTGCCGCCAGCACCTTGCCGAGGCCGGCATCGATGCGTTTGGCGATCTCGATCTCACCCTGGCGGGTCAGCAGCTCAACGGTACCCATCTCGCGCATGTACATGCGCACCGGGTCGGTGGTGCGACCGAACTCGCTGTCGACGGTGGCCAGAGCCGCGGCCGCAGCCTCGGCGGCGGCTATCTCGTCGGTAGTGGACTCGTCAGAGGCCTGTTGCAGCGCATCTGCGTCCGGGGTTTCCTCAAAGACCTGGATACCCATGTCGTTGATCATCTGGATGATTTCTTCGACCTGGTCCGGGTCGGAGATGT
>CAXMPC010000122.1:0-1773 GCA_964195335.1 uncultured Gammaproteobacteria bacterium
GTCATCTTCGGACTCGTCTATGTGACCACCGGCGTGGCCGTCGAATTCGAACTTGCTGCGCGCGACTTCCTGCTGGTCTACTTCTTTACCACCATCGGCATCAACGCCAGCCTCAAGGACCTGCTCGCCGGCGGCAAGCCGCTGGTGGTGCTGCTGACGGTCACCATCGGCTACATGGTGGTGCAGAACCTGACCGGCATCACCGTCGCCGGCCTGTTCGACCTGCCGGCCGCGGTCGGCATGCTCGGCGGTTCAGTGTCGCTGATCGGCGGTCACGGCACCTCCATCGCCTGGGCGCCGCGCATCGCCGAGGACTACGGCGTGGTCAATGCCATGG
The DNA here is from genome assembly GCA_964195335.1 of uncultured Gammaproteobacteria bacterium. Classification (GTDB taxonomy): domain Bacteria; phylum Pseudomonadota; class Gammaproteobacteria; order QNFN01; family QNFN01; genus QNFN01. The sequence continues at coordinate 338 of CAXMPC010000122.1, forward strand.
AGATCGGCATCGCCTGCGCCACCTTCGGCCTTATCCTCGCCAGCCTGATGGGCGGGCCGATCGCCAAGTTCCTGATCAAGCGACACGACCTCAAGCCGAACGAGGCCGCACCGCACGACGTCGGCATGTCGGAAGAGGATAAGGAAAAGGGCATCAACCACCTCGATTTTCTCGATTCCCTGCTGGCGATCCACGCCAGCATCATCGTCGGCGTGCTGCTCAACGAAGTGATCGAGGAGGCGGGCCTGCAGTTGCCGCTGTTCGTCACCTGCCTGTTCGCCGGTATCCTGCTGACCAACCTGATTCCGAGGAACTTCCCGCGCTGGTCCGGACAGATGTGGCCGACACGCACGCCGTCGATAGCCCTGATCGCTGAAATCTCTCTCAGCACCTTCCTGGCCATGTCGCTGATGAGCATGCAGCTGTGGACCCTGGTCGACCTGGCCGGGCCGATCTTCACCATCCTCGGTGCCCAGTTCGTGGTGGCCGTCGCGGTCAATATCTTCATCGTCTTCCGTGTCATGGGGCGCAATTACGATGCCGCGGTGGTCTGCTCCGGCTTCGGCGGCATCTCGCTCGGTTCGACGCCGACGGCGATGGCCAACATGGCGGCGGTGTCCCACCGCTACGGTGCCTCGCACCTGGCGTTCATCATCGTGCCGCTGGTCTGCGCCTTCTTCATCGACCTGGCCAACGCGATTCTGATCCCGTTTTTCCTGGCCAATTTCTGACAACCCGACAGGGCATTTCCCGGTCACGGTCATCGTGACCGGGCTGCTATGCTTTGCTCGCCACGGACTGCCGATACCTCGCTCACCAAGCTGCCTGCCATATGCCATCAAGACACAAACCGGGTTTTCTGCTGCTGGCCGCACTCGTTGCAGGCGGGCTATTGCCGGCCTCTCCCGGCCACACCCAGGAACGGCACCCGGGCTACGTCGGCACGGCCGCCTGTGCCGAGTGCCACGCCGAGGAGCATGCGGCGTGGCGCGGTTCTCATCACGACCTGGCGATGCAGGAGGCGAGCACGGAGACGGTGCTCGGCGATTTCAACGACGCCGAGTTCACACTCGACGGCGTCACCACGCGCTTTTTCCGCGACGGCGACCGTTTCATGGTGCGCACCCAGGACGCGGACGGCGGCACAGCCGATTTCGTCGTGCACTACGTGTTCGGTGTCGACCCGCTGCAGCAGCTGCTGCTGGAACTGCCGGGCGGGCGATTGCAGGCGTTCGGCGTGGCGTGGGACGCGCGTCCGGTTGAACAGGGGGGGCAGCGCTGGTACCACCTCTACCCGGACGACCCACCACGGCCGGGCGACCGGTTGCACTGGAGTGCCCCGGACCAGAACTGGAACCACATGTGCGCCGAGTGCCACTCCACCGACCTGCTCAAGCTGTATGACGCCGCCAGCGACAGCTACGCCACCAGCTACG
>CAXMPC010000123.1:0-16579 GCA_964195335.1 uncultured Gammaproteobacteria bacterium
GGCGGTTGTGCCGCGAGCGGCCCGAAGGTCACCTACGTCGCCGACCAGCGCTACCAGCCGACCGCTGTCGTGGACCGGCTGCGCATACCACCGGACACGCCCTATGTTGTCCTGGCAGAAATGAGCTGGGTTACGTCGCAAGAGCGCGCGACGCGGCGCGATGTCGAGGACATGCTGGCCGAGGAGGCGCGCAAGCTCGGAGCCAATGCGGTGATCTTTGGTAAGTCCGAGGGCACATCTCGGGGGAATGCCGGCGACATGGATGCCTACCTGCAGAGTGACAGCTACAGCGCCGTCGCGATCCGCTACCGCTGAGACGCCGCACGGGCCGGCCCGCGAGGCAGCCAGCTGTTGGGATCTGTTGCCTGGGACCGGGGCAGGCGCCCCGGCTCGTTTGTCGGGTGACCTAGAACCTGTCTATCAGGTTGCGTAGCCGGTTCTGCAGCTTTTCCGGTGCCGTTCCCTTGGTCGCCTTCCTGAGCTTTTCCGTCAGGGCCGTTTCCATCTCGGTCCGGGAGTAGCAATGGCGGCAGTGGGTCAGGTGGTGCTCGAACTGGGCGATCGTTTCCGAATTGCTCAATTCGCCATCGAGGTAGGCATAGAGTGCGTTGATCGCCTCGATGCAACCGATCTCTTCCTGCCCGGAATGGTTCTTGTCATCACTCATGTCGTGCACCGATCAATTTCGTTCGAGGTTACCAGGCCGGCCTCGCGGGCATGCTCCCAGAGCGCCTTTTGCAGCAGTGTCCGGGCGCGTTTCATGCGTGAATGGACGGTGCCCTTGGGCACGTCCAGGATCTCCGCGGCCTCGTCATAGGTAAACCCCTCGACGTTGACCAGCACCACCGCGATCCGGAAGGCCTCGGGCAGTTTCTCGATGGCGGACATGATGTCCTCGCCAAGCAGCTGGTTGATGAATTCCCGCTCCGGGTTGCCCCACCAGTCGAGGAATTCGTCGGGTTGCTGGATCAGCAGCATTGTCAGATCGTCGTCGTCCCCGTCGGCCGGCGTCTCATCGTAGGGGTATTCCACCGGGCGGACGGATTTTTTCCGGTACTCGCTGACGAAGCAGTTGTGCAGGATGCGGAACAGCCAGGGCTGGAAGCGGCGTCGGTCGTCGAGCTTTGCCAGGGCAGACCAGGCCCTGGTCACCGCCTCGGCCACCAGGTCCTCGGCATCGGCACTGTTGCGGGTGAGGCGCAGTGCCAGGCCGTAGAGGGAATCCATGCACTGTTCGATACCGTCGCTGAAATAGGCCTTGTCACTTTGATCCGTCATGCGGGATTTGGTTCTAGGCTGCCTCGCCCGCGAACCGGGCGTCCGACTCGAACCAGTCTGGCATCAGTGCAGGCCGGCGCTCCTGGAGCAGTTCCTCGCCATGCCGGTAGATGTGCATGCTGCCGGGGGTGAGGGCATGCCATGGTTCCGCGGTCAGGGGGGCGGTTGCGAGCAGCGTCATGCGGTGACGTTTCCCACCGATCGAGCGTGTGCGACGCAGGCTGTGGAGGTGGGTGTGGGCATGGGCGTAGAGGTGTTTCCCGTCGCTGAGAATGAAGTTGAACTCGCCGAACGTCGTCAATTCGTCGACCACCGGGCGGATGGTGGCTACGAGCATTTCCGGCGACAGCTCACGCTGCCATTCGATTCTACGGGCAATGGCATCGAGGATGTAACAGAACGCCAACTCCGAATCGGTGTCGCCGAGCGGATGAAAGCGGCTGTCGGGACAGATGTTTCCATGCTGCAATCCAGGCAGTTTGCCGTTGTGGGCAAAGACCCACGAGCGCCCGTTCCACTCACGTTCGAAGGGATGGGTGTTCGCCGTAGCCCGGCCGAAAACGGATGGGTTGGCCTTGCGGATGTGGGCGATCACGGCGGTGCTGGTGAAGCCCTGTTCGGCCAGCAGCGCGAGGTAGCGGCTGTCGGCAGCCGGCGCGGGGTCCTTGAAGATGCGAGCCGCACGACCCTCGTAGTAGGCGACGCCCCAGCCGTCGGCATGCGGACCGGTTTTCCCGCCGCGTGGCATCAGCCGGGAGAGATAGTGTCCGACCCCGGAGGGCCGGCTGGCATTCATGGCAAACAGTTCACACATGGTCTTGTCCTCTGTCGTGGCGTCCGGACTCACGGTCCGGGTTTTGTGCGCTGTTGACTGGAGGCGCCTCGCCCCTGTCACCAGGCCCCGGCACGTCGGATTGGTCGGGGCCTGGTGACGGATTGATGACGGCGCATCCGGTCAGAAGCTCAGCGTTACCGCGCCTTCCTTGATCAGTTCGTGCATGGCGCCTGAGCCGACGACCTCCACGTCGTCGATCAGGTCTTCTTCGCTGTAGCCGCGCACGCGTGCGCAGGGTGGGCAGACCAGGATCCTGCAACCGTTGGCCAGGACGTGCTCGATCATGTCGCGCATCGGCGGATCGAGCGGGTTCGGATGGGCGTCCTCGGCGGCGCCCTTGCGCACCCAGTCGACTCCCGAGCTGACCAGGAACATGGTGACATCCAGGCCGGAGTTGACGCCGCCGTTGGCGACACTCCAGGCTACTGACGAACGCTCGTCGCTGAATCCGCTGGTGACGACGATGACAAGTTTCTGTTTTTCGGACATGGCTGCTTCCTCATGTGTCGGTTTGTTGGTTACCGAACCTTTCGGTTCGCAAGCACGCCGTCTTGGTTTTCAGTGCGTGCTTATGGGGAATGACGCATGAGGGCGCGGTTCGGGTCCCGTACCGGGAAGCTTTTTTGTTTCTGTCGTGTTTCAGCGGAGACGTCTTCTTCAATTCCCCGTTCTGACTGGTGGCGATGCCAAGCTGCGTCAACAGGGATGGCGTCGTGGGGATGAGGCCCGGGTCCGAAGCGTGGCGGTGTCCCCGGTGTCAGCCGCTCATGATCCGCGGCCAGCGGTCACAGGCGGCATCCAGCCGTGTCGGCGTCAGGGTGACGACGTAGACCCGTCGCTCATCGCCCTCACGCGCCAGCAGCCCCTGGATCCACCGACCCCGCGTCACCTCGAACCAGCGCACCTCGCCGAGGCCGTCGCGCTCGGCGAAGCGCTGCAGCGGCAGCTTTACCGGGCGCGGGAACCATTGATCCCATTCGCCGGCGCGGATCGATTCGAGCCGGGCCCAGCCACCGCTTGGCAAGGCGCCGCGCTGGCGCGGCCGCCGACCCCAGGTCAGCAGCAGGGCGCCGCCGCCACGGCGACGTACCGGCAGCCGCGCGCGCGGGTTGTCGAAGGCGGTGCGCACCTCGAGGCCGTCGTAGTCGTAGATCACTTCCAGGCACATGGTCGTTTCCGGTGTCGTGCTTGCCTCGTTCGGTTCGTGTCAGGCACCGGTCCGGATCGCGGCGTGTACCCAGGGGGCATAAAGACGCCGCTCCCACAATGCGTCTTCGTTGTAGGAGCGGACCGTGTCCGCGATTTTTACCGGCACCGGGTCGCGGCGTGTACCCGTAAAGGGCATAAAGGCGCCGCTCCTACAGGGGAATCGGTCGTTTCCGCGTGTGATGTTCCGGACTCACACCGTCCGCCGGTGCCCGGTCGGCTTCCACGCCGGGGCGATGACGTCGGGCATGTCGGAGCGGCCGAGCAGCCGTGCCGGGGCCAGCGCCAGCGAGCCGAAACGGTCGTTGACCCGGTCGACCGCGGCGTGGAGCATCTGCCGCCGGTCGCCGGCCGGCGCGAAGAGTTCGAATTGCTGGCTGGTCGGCCGCGGGTCGAGGGCGGTTACCTGTACCTGGTGCAGCCCCTCGCCGTCCCAGCAGTCGTCGAGGATGCGGCGACAGAGGGCGAAGATCACGCCCCCGTCGGCGGTCGGGAGCGGCAACCGCGGCTTGCCACCGAGCCAGCCAAGGTCGGCCCGCAGGCCGATGAAGAAGCGACTCGCCTCGAGATCGTGGCGGCGCAGCCGGGTGCCGACCTTGGTGCTCATGTGCAGCAGCCAGGTCAGCAGCAGTTCACGGTCGCGCGTTGCCGGTGGCAGCACCTTGCCGTGACCGATCGATTTCGGCGCCGGCACCTCGCGCGTGAGCTTGGTCGGATCGCTGCCTTGGCACATGTGCCAGATGCGTCGCCCCGGGTTGCCGAAGCGGCGGCCGAGGACGCTGATAGGCAGTTTTTTCATGTCGCCGCAGGTGTGCACGCCGTGGCGTTCGAGGAAACCGCCGATGCCACGAGCGATACCGCACAGCTCGGTGACCGGCACGTCGTGCAGCCGTTCCGCCGCCTGCCATGGCGGAACCACCGTCAGCCCGTCCGGTTTTTGCTGCTTGGCGGCGAACTTGGCGGTGGTCATGTCGCCGCTGACGCCGACCGAGCAGAGCAGGCCGCCGGAGGCGGCGAACACCACCTGCTTGACCCGCCGACCGATCGTCTCCGGGTCACCGTGCAGCCGCTGGCAGCGGGTGACGTCGAGGTAGGCCTCGTCGACCGAGTAGACCTCGATGTCGGGTGTGATCTCCGCGGCCAGCGCCGCCATGATCCGGCTCGAGATCTCGGCGTAGCGGTGCGGACGTGCCGGCAGCCGGATCAGGTCGGGGCACAGTGCCAGTGCCTTCGGCAACCGGGTGCCGGTACGGATGCCGAAGCTGCGTGCCTCGTAGGAGCAGGTGATGATGCAGGTGCCGCGCAGGCCGTTGGTGATCGCCACCGGGCGACCGCGGTACTCGGGGAAATCCTGCTGCTCGATGGCGGCGAAAAAGGCGTTCATGTCGGCCAGGACGATGGCCCGGTCCCAGGAGCGTGGCATCGCGTTGTGCCTAGCCCGGATCTCTCACCAGCATCCCGGGAGCTGGTGAGGTGCGCAGCCGGCATGGCGCCGGGCTGGAGCGAAAGGGGACAGCCGCACGCTGGCCCGAAGGGCGAAGTCCAGGGACGGATGGAGCAACCCCAGGCCAGAGTGAGCGAACACCCGCCAGAACCGGAATAGGCCGACGGCGTGAATACGGCATGGCCTTCGCAGTGGGTCGAATCGTGTCTGTTTCGCTCATTTCGCTATTCACGTGCAGTGCCGCCGTTGGCCGGCTGGTGAGAGATCCGGGCTAACGGTAGGAGCGGAGCTGGGCGATGACCACGCCCTGGATCTGTACCCGGGAGGCGGGGTAGATCATCGGTGCCAGCGCACTGTTGGCGGGCAGCAGGGTCACGCTGCCGTCGGCGCGGTTGTGACGAATCCGCTTCAGCGTCGCCTCGTCACCGTCGATCAGGGCGACGACGATCTCGCCGTCGACGGCGCGCTCGGCCTGTTTCACCACCACCATGTCGCCGTCGAGGATGCCGGCCTCGATCATGGAATCGCCCTGGACGCGCAGTACGAAGCGGCCTGCACCCATGAAGAACTGGCCGAGGTCGATGGTCGCCTCGTCGGGAATCGCTTCCAGCGGCAGACCGGCGACGATGCGCCCGAGCAGGGGCAACTCCAGCGCCTCCGGTGGTGGCACGGCCCCGGCGAGGCGGATGCCGCGATGGCGGCCGGGTTCGACCTCGACCAGCCTGGCGTCGACCAGCGCACGCACGTGGCGGTGGACCACGCCGCGCGAGCGGATGCCGAGAGCATGACCGAGTTCGTTGAGCTTCGGTGTCACGCCGTGGCGGGCGAGATGGTCGCGGATGGCGTCGTAGACCTGGCGCTGGCGGTCGGTGAGTTCACTGGTCATGGTGGTCGGGCCGTTGTTCTCGAAACGTTCTCGTTACGACCCAAGGATAGAGAACGTTTGGAGAACGTTCAACCGGCAAGTGTTCCAGAACCGATCCGGTCGGCCGTCATCGTGACGGCCGCCGGGGGCTCATCGGGATGGATTCATGCCGTCAGCCGGCCCTCCCGGTAATCGGTGATCGCCTGGTCGATCTCGGCACGGGTGTTCATGACGAACGGGCCGTGATGAGCGACCGGCTCATTCAGCGGGCGGGCGGCGAGCAGCAGGAGGCGGCCACCGTCCGCGCCGGCATGCAGCGTAACGCCGTCACCGTCATCAAGCAGGGCGAGCTGACGTTCTCCGATGGCCTCGCCGGCAATCCCGATCGTGCCCGCGTAGACGTAGGCCAGTACGGTGTGTCCGGCGGTGACCGGCACCGTCACCATCGCACCGGCGGGGAGCCGGACGTCCAGGTAGAGCGGGTCGGTGCTGACGTCGGTAACGGCCCCGATGGCGGCGCCACCGGCATGGGTGAACGTCCCGGCGATCACCCGGATCGTGGCGTCGCCGGGCAGCGCCACCTCCGGGATCGCCGCCGGTTCGATGTCGCGGTAGCCGGGATCCTTCAATTTCTCGGCTGCCGGCAGGTTGATCCAGAGCTGGAAGCCATGCATCCGCCCCGCCTCCTGCTGCGGCATTTCGGAGTGGATGACGCCGCGCCCGGCGGTCATCCACTGCGCACCGCCGGAGGTGAGTCGCCCGCGGTTGCCCAGATGGTCCTCGTGGCGCATCTCGCCCTCGAGCATGTAGGTGACGGTCTCGAAGCCGCGATGGGGATGCGGCGGGAAGCCGCCGATGTAGTCGGCCGCGTCGTCGGAACGGAATTCGTCGAGCAGCAGGAAGGGATCGAGACGGCGCATGCCATCCGGGCCGACGATGCGGTGGAGCCTGACGCCCGCGCCGTCGCTGGCCGGCTGGGCGTCGAGCAGGGTCACTACCTTGCGGTCGTTCATGGTCTGTTCTCCTCAGGCGGCACGCCGCTGGGTGGCGGCGAGCTGTTCCAGTTCGGCGGTGGCGCCGGCGAGGCTGGTGTCGCGCTGTGCATCACCCATATTGAGGCCCTCGGCGTAGACGATCTTGACGTCCTCGATGCCGATGAAACCCAGGATGGTGCGCAGGAACGAGGTCATGGTGTCGGTCTCGCTGCCCTGGTGGACGCCACCGCGGCTGGTGAAGATCACCGCGCGCCTGCCCTTGAGCAGTCCCTCGGGACCGTTCTCGGTGTAGCGGAAGGTGGTCCCGGCGCGGGCGACGTGGTCGAGCCACGCCTTGAGTTGGGTCGGGACCGAGAAGTTGTACATCGGTACGCCGAGCACCAGCAGATCGGCGGCCTGCAGTTCCTCGATCAGCGTATCCGCCTGGTCGGCGACGGCCTGCTGTTCCGGCGTGCGCTGGTCGGCGGCGGTGCTGATCGCCGTCAGGCGCGTGGCATCGAGGTGCGGGACCGGGTCGCGGCCCAGGTCGCGGTGGTGCACCCGGGTCGCGGGGTCACGTTTGCGGAGCGTGTCGACGAACTGGCGGGCCAGGGTCGAGGAGGCGCCGTTTTCGGAAAAGAGGCTGCTGTCGATGTGCAGGATGGTGGTCATGGTTCATGTCCTCGTGTTGTCGGTGATGTGACGTTGAGAGACATGATAGGGCAAGTAATTCGATTAATTTATGCAATAATGTGGACTAACTAATCTAATTAATGGATGTATTTGTGATGAGTACGCCGCGAACCACCCTCGAGCAATGGAGTGCGCTGCAGGCCGTCATCGACCGGGGCGGCTTCGAGGCCGCCGCCGAGGCGCTGAACCGCAGCCAGTCGTCGGTCAGCTACATCATCAAGCGGTTGCAGGAACAGCTTCCGGTCGATGTGTTGACGCCACAGGGGCGCAAGGCCGCCCTGACCACTAACGGCGAGGTGCTGTTGCGCCGGGCACGGGCGTTGCTCGAGGAGGCGGCGAGCCTGGAGCACCTCGCGGCAACCCTGGCCCAGGGTTGGGAGAGCGAGGTGCGGCTGGCCGTCGACCATGTCTGTCCGCCGGAGTTGGTGCTCTGCAGTCTTGCCGAGTTCAGCGCACGGACGCCTGAGACCCGCGTGCAACTGGTCGAGACGGTGCTCTCGGGCACCACCGAGGCGCTGCTGCAGCGGCATGCCGACCTGGTCGTCACCGGCCGGGTTCCGCCGGGGTTCCTGGCCGACCCCCTGATCGAGATCGAGTTCGTCGCTGTCGCCCACCGTGACCACCCGCTGCACGGCCTGGGTCGGGAGCTGACGGAGAACGATCTCAAGGGCCAGCGCCAGGTGGTGGTCCGCGATACCGGGGCACACCGCAACGTCGATGCCGGCTGGCTCGGCGCCGAGCAGCGCTGGACGGTGTCGCACCTGCGCACCGCCATCGCGACCATCCGTCGTGGCCTGGCCTTCGCCTGGGTGCCGCGCGACCATGTCGTCGACGAACTGGCCAGTGGCGAACTGCTGCCGCTGCCGCTGCGCGAGGGCGCGGCCGGGCGCGCCACCCTCTACCTGGTGTTCGGTGACCATGACGGCGCCGGTCCGGCGACGCGTGCCCTGGCCGAAATCCTGACCGGGCAGGCACGGCAACCCCACTCGGGCTGCTGACAACCGGCGGCCTGCCTCGTCGGCGCCATACCGCGCCCCGGTGCGAAGGGGTATGCGCTACCCTGAACGTCAATTCGAAAACCGCCACGGAGTCCGCCGATGACCACCTTCGTCAGCACCTACCAGGTCCGCTTCGAGGATTGCGATGGTGCCGGGATCGTCTTCTACCCGCGGCTGTTCCTGATGGTCAACCGGGTGGTCGAGGACTGGTTCGCCGACGGCCTCGGTACCGACTTCCGTATCCTGCACCAGGAGCGAAAGCTGGGTGTCCCGACGGTCCAGATGAACGTCCGCTTCCTGCGCGCCAGCCGCCTCGGTGACCGCCTCGATGTCACCCTCGAGGTGCGTCGCATCGGCAGCCGCTCGTTCACCCTCGGGATCACCGGCCATTGCGGCGACGAGGAGCGGTTCGCGGTCGAGAGCGTGCTGGTCTGTGCCGACCTCATCGGAGAGGGGGTGCGAGGGCGGACGCTGCCCGACGACCTGCGCGAACGCATGACCGACTACCTGGTCGTGAAAGAGGGTGAAACGGAAGGCTGACACGCCAGGCGTGCTCTTGCCGAGGCCGGCAGCTGGCTGCTCCGTGTGCCATGCTTTCCGGAACGGCGTGCCGCATCGCATATGTATACGACGGAAGACGAAGGCGCATGACGGACAAGGCAGACGGGTCCGGGCGTGGGCTGGCCAATGTTGCATCGGACGCCCTTTGGCTCTCCGTACTGGACCGACTCGAAGAGGGGGTCGCCGTGTTCAACGGCGACTTGCAACTGCGTGCCTGGAATCCTCGTTTCGCCACGCTGTGCGAGCGCGGGAAGGCACTGCTCCGACAGGGTACGGCGTTCGCTGAATTTCTTGATCACAACGGGCAGGGCCAGTCATCGGAAGCCGTCACCGAGCAGCTTGCAGCACTGTCCCGTGGCGAGCCGGTTGATGGTGAACTCGAAACCGGCAGCGGCACGGTGTTGCAATTGCGCTACGCGCCACTCGAGGATGGCGGCGTACTGGTCAGTTGCATCGATGTCACCCGGGCACGTCGGGCCGAGCAAGAGCTGAATCGGCGCGAGCGGCTCTACGCCCGCGCGCTCGAGGCGATCAACGAGGGAGTCTACGACTGGGACATCGCCGCCGGTACGGTGATCTATACCGACCGCGTCTACTCGATCCTCGGCATTCCTTCCAGCGAGCTCAAGACGCCCGAAGACTGGCTTGGGCGCATCCATCCGGACGACATCGGCGGTTACAAGCAGGCCCTGGCCATCCACTACAAGGGCAGCACGCCGCGTTTCGAGTACGACTACCGGTTCCGTGGTGACGACGGCAGTTGGCGCTGGGCGCGGCAGCACGGTTTGGCGCTGCACGACAAGGACGGTCGCGCAATCCGCATGGTCGGTTCGACCGGTGACATCACCGAGCTGAAGGTGCGTGAACAGGAACTCGCCGCGGCCACGGCCGAGAAGGAGGCGACGCTGACCCGCTTCAGTGCCGTGCTCGATGCGATCGAGTACGGCGTGGTCTTCTACGATGATGACATGCGCGCACTGCTGGCCAACCGGGCCTTTCGTGAGCTGTGGCAGATCCCCGAATCATTTGTCGACCGGCGGCCGACCATCCGCGAGATGATCGGGTTCAACCGCGGCAAGGGCATCTACGATGTCCCCGACAAGGAGTGGGAAACCTTCGCCGACCAACGTGCCGAGGAGATGCACCGTGGCGAACTGAGTATCCAGGAACTGCACCGGGCCGACGGCAGGGTAATCCTGAACGACTGCGTCGCTCTGCCCGGTGGCGGGCGCATGCTGACCTACTTCGACATCACCCGGCAAAAACGGATCGAGGACGCCCTGCGCGCCAGCGAGGAGCTCTACGCCCTCGCCACCCGGGCGGCCCACGAGGGTATCTACGACTGGAATCTCGCCGAGGATTCGCTCTACCTCTCCGACCGGGCACGGGAGATGTACGAGTTCGGTGGCGGTGCCATGACCGCCAATAGCTGGAACGAAAGTATCCATCCGGAAGACTTTGACGGCTACCGCACGGCACTGATCGAGCACTTCAGCGGGCGCAAGGACCACCTCGAGCACGAGTACCGCATCCGTGCCGTGGAGGGCGGCTACAGCTGGGTGCTCGATCGTGCCATCGGCGTGCGCAACGACAGCGGGCGCGTGGTCCGACTGGTAGGTGCGGTCAGCGACATCACGCAGCGCAAGGAGGTCGAACTCCGCCTGCAGGAGCAGAACACGCTGTTGCAGGCCGAAATCGCCGCCCACCAACGCTCACGAGAAACCATCGAGTACCTGGCAAGCGAGATCCGCGCCGATCACGATTTCGGGGAGATCGTCGGTCAGTCGCCGCAACTGATCGCCCAACTCTCCCAGCTCGACCGGGTCGCCGGCACCGATACCACCGTGCTTGTTCTCGGCGAGACCGGCACCGGCAAGGAACTGGTAGTGCGCGCCATCCATGCACGCAGTGCCCGCGCCGGCCAGCCGCTGGTCAAGGTCAACTGCGCCACACTGCCCGGAGGCCTGGTCGAGAGTGAACTGTTCGGGCACGATAAGGGGGCGTTTACCGGCGCGACCGGGATGCGACGAGGACGTTTCGAGCTGGCCGATCACGGCACGCTGTTTCTCGACGAGGTCGGCGAAATGCCGCTCGAAACCCAGGTCAAGCTGCTGCGCGCATTGCAGGAACAGGAGTTCGAGCGGGTCGGAGGTGACACGACGCTGCACAGCGACGTGCGGTTGATCGCCGCCACCAACCGCGACCTGGCCGTCGAGGTCGAGGCTGGTCGTTTCCGTAGTGACCTGTTCTACCGTCTTCACGTCTTCCCGGTGACGCTGCCGCCGCTGCGCGAACGGCGCGAGGACATCCCGCTGCTCGTAAGCCATTTCCTTGAACGCACTACCCGTCGCATCGGTCGGCAATTCACCGGCATCAGCGACAATTTCATTGACGAGGCGATGCAGTACGCCTGGCCAGGCAACATCCGCGAACTCGAAAACGTCATCGAGCGGGCCGCGATCCTCTCGCCTGGCCCGGAGCTCCAGCTCCTGGTGCCGCTCGGTGGCTCAAAGACGGTATTGACCTCCGCAGAGGTCGCCCCAGAGTCGCTCACCGGCACCCTTGCCGAGGTCGAACGCGACTACATCGTCCAGGTACTCGAGCGCCACGGCTGGGTCATCGAGGGCCCCAAGGGCGCCGCGCCAGAACTCGGGCTCAATCCGAGCACCCTTCGTGGCCGCATGCGCAAGCTCGGCATCAATAAACCCCGCTAGCCATCTATCCGTCGTATTTGACGGAATTTGCCGCCATATCCCGTGGGTCCGTCGTATTTGACGGTAATCTGTTCTTTGCCTCTCTCTTGATGATGTACACCATGCAATATGTTACCTGCTGTATTTAATGGATAATTATCTCTTTCTCATGGCGCAAATTGATATCTGGCATGTTCAGTGCTTAAGGTTAAATGTCAAATATCATTATTCGGTTCAGACCCTGCCGACCAGATGGATCAGAACCGGAAGCCGCCACAGGAGACTGAGTCATGCAAGCCACAGCCACCGAACTGACGACTCGACTCAACCCGCCGACCTCGACCGCAGAGCAGACGCCGCGAAGTGAAACCGGTGGTGAGGTGATGCCGTTCCCAGCCAGGCGCATGCGTCAGGAGAGTGTGGAGAGTGCCTGGGCACGCCAGGCGATGGCCGCTAACGGCTTCGGCGGATTCTGAACGGCTCAGGTAGCACGTACGGATCGAGGTGGACGCCATGCAGACGATCGAAATCAACGGTACACGGTTGGCCTACGCGGAAAACGGTTCCGGCGAACCGGTGGTGATGATCCACTGCTCTTCGGCGACCGGCAGCGAATGGAAAAAGCTCAGCGAGGCGCTGGGCGAGAATTTCCGCACCTTCATGCCCGACCAGTGGGCCTGCGGCAAGAGCGATCCCTGGCGCGGCGACAGTGCCTTCACGCTGTCCGAGGAGGCGGCGCCACTGGTCGAACTGCTCGATCGCCTCGGCACACCGGTGCACCTGATAGGCCACTCCTACGGTGGCGGCGTGGCACTCCGGGTGGCACGGGAGCGGCCCGACCTGATCCGTAGCCTGACCCTGGTCGAGCCGTCAGCCTTTCACCTGCTGCGTCATGGCGAGGCGACCGACCGGGTCCTGTTCGAAGAAATTTCTGAGGTCTCCGAGACGGTGACCCGGGCCGTTACCAGCGGTGACTACTGGGGCGGCATGGCCCGGTTCGTCGACTACTGGAACGGCGATGGCGCTTGGGAGTCGATGCCGTTCGATGCCCGCATCAAGCTGAGCCAGCGCTTGGGCAAGGTAGTGCTCGACTTCCGAGCCCTGTTCGAAGAACCGGTCGAACTGGACGACTACGCTTCCCTGGGCCAGCCAACCCTGCTGGTCTGTGGCGAACGCTCACCTGGCCCGAGTCGGCGCATCGTCGACATGCTCGCCTCGGTTCTGCCCGACACGACGGTTGCACGCATCCCGAATGCCGGTCACATGTCGCCATTTACCCATGCCGACGCCGTCAATACGGCCATCAAGGCTCACGTGATCCGGCATGCGGAAAATCCACGGCAGCTCACCCGCGCCGCTGCCTGACGACGCGGCACACCTGATCCTCCAAGTGGTGGTTAGGCAGGCCCGGAGACGGGTCGGTCAATTTTTATCCAGCCGCGCCAACCAGCGATCGAGTTGGTCGGCGAACGCCTTGCGGTCGGACTGGTTCAACGCCGGCGGGCCGTCGGTGACCACGCCGCTGGAACGCATGGTCTCCATGAAGTCGCGGATGTTGAGCCGGGCGCGGATGTTCTGGGTGGTGTAGAGCTCGCCGCGTGGATTCAGCGCCAGCGCGCCCTTGTCGATTACCTCGGCGGCGAGCGGGATGTCGGCGGTGATCACCAGGTCGCCTTCGTTCACCCGGCGGACGATCTCGTTGTCGGCAACATCGAAACCCGGGGCGACCTGCAACGACGTGATGTGGGGTGACGGCGGTGTGCGCAGTGGCTGGTTGGCGACCAGCGTCAGCGGGACGCCGGTACGCTCGGCGGCACGGAACAGGATGTCACGAATCACCTTCGGGCAGGCGTCAGCATCGACCCAGATGTTCATCGGTGACAACTCATGTGTCGCGCTCCAGTCCGGCGAAATCGAACAGTGACCGGTCGGCCAGGCGGTCTGGGTCGACGTTGCGCAGGGCGGCGAATATGTTCTCGGCCCGCCCCGGGTGATCCTGTTCCCAGTCGTGCAGCATCTGCTTGATGGTCGCGCGCTGCAGGCCATCCTGGCTGCCGCACAGATTGCACGGCACGATCGGGAAATCACGCAGCGCAGCGTAGCGCACGATCTCCTCTTCGGGAACGTAGGCGAGCGGGCGGATGACGACATGGCGGCCGTCCTTGGAGCGCAGCTTCGGTGGCATGGCACCGAGCCTGCCGCCGTGGAACAGGTTCAGGAACAGCGTTTCGACCAGGTCGTCGCGGTGGTGACCCAGCGCGATTTTCGTAATGCCGTTTTCCGCGGCCCAGGCGTAGAGTCGCCCGCGCCGAAGTCGCGAACAGAGTCCGCACCTGGTTTTCTCCTCGGGCACTACGCGTTGTACGACGCTGTAGGTGTCCTGCTCGAGGATGACGTAGGGGATGCCCGTCGTTTCGAGGTAGGCAGGCAGCACTTCGGCCGGGTAGTCCGGCTGTTTCTGGTCGAGGTGGACCGCCACCAGTTCGAAGTCGATCGGGGCGCGCCGTTGCAGCAGGCGCAGAATGTCGAGCAGGGTGTATGAGTCCTTGCCGCCGGACAGGCAGACCATGACGCGGTCGCCGTCAGCGATCATGCCGAAGTCGGTGATCGCCTTGCCGACGAGACCGCGCAGGCGTGCCTGAAACGGCTTGAGGCCGTCGGTGGATGTTTTGCTGCGCGCGTCCATGAGGGCGGCCATTCTAGACGACCAGGACAAGGCGCGTCCGCCGGTCGAACGATCCCGTGACGACTATGCTGAACCATGCCGTGTTCCTGACGCATGGCAGGCTTCCCCGGTGTTACCCAGTGCACAGCGAGGCAGAAGATGTCTAAAACGTCCTCACCCACCATCCAGAAGATCAGGGTCCGCGCCGTCCGCGTCCCGATGACCGAGCCACACCGCACCGCGAGCGGCGTGATCGGGGAGTCGCCCCTGGTGCTGACTGACGTGGTTACCGATACCGGGGTCGAGGGTCACAGCATGACCTTCACCTACACCCCGGCCGCGCTCGGGCCGACGGCCGACCTGATCCAGAATATGGCACCGCTCATTCAGGGCGATCCGCTGGCCCCGACTGCGGTGGCGAAAAAACTCGATCAGCGATTCCGGCTGCTCGGTACGCAAGGGCTGGTCGGCATGGCCCTCGCCGGTCTCGACATGGCCTTGTGGGATGCGTTGGCGCGAGAGCACGGCCTGTCTTTGGTGCGCCTGTTGGGGGGTGCCGAACATCCCGTGAAACCCTACGGCGCCATCGGTTACGACGGCATCGACGGTTGCACCAGGGCGGCCGAAAGCTGGGCGAAAAAGGGTTTCACCGGCATCAAGGCCAAGATCGGTTACCCGACCGTGGACGAAGATGTCGCCGTAGTGCGCGCGATGCGCGCCGTGGCCGGGGACGACATGGCCATCATGGTCGATTACAACCAGAGCCTGACGCCAGCGGAAGCCGTAGTGCGCCTGCAAGCCCTCGACCAGGAGGGACTCACCTGGATCGAGGAACCGACCCTTGCCCATGACTACGCCGGCCATGCCGTCATTGCGCAGTCAGCCGACACCCCGATCCAGTGCGGTGAAAACTGGTGGGGCGCGCAGGACATGCGCCACGCTATCGATGCCGGGGCATCGGACCTGGTGATGCCGGACGTGATGAAGATCGGCGGCATCACCGGTTGGCTCCACGCCGCGGCATTGGCCAAGACCCACGCGATCCCGATGTCGAACCACCTGTGGCCCGAACTCAGCGCACGACTGCTCTGTTGCACGCCGACTGCGCACTGGCTGGAATACTCGGACTGGTGGAATCCGGTGCTCAAGTCGCCGTTGCAAGTGGTCGATGGCATGGCCGTTGTCGACGACACCATCGGCTCCGGCCTGGAGTGGGACGACGAGGCCGTCCAGCGTTTCGCCGCCTGAGCGGCGGTGTTCCCGATCGACCTCCCGCCACGGGTGAGTAAGGCGATCGGTAACGCTATGATGTAAGCAGGCCTGAAATTGCCCACGGTCAGAGGCATGGCTTGGAGGACGAGGATGGACGGACGGGGAAGCGGCAGCGTGATCGAAGTGATGGGCAGGCACAGGATGCCCGTACTGACACTGCTTTTCGGCCTGTTTTTTCTCGCACTGAATGTGCAGGCGGCGAGTTTCGAGGAAGGTCTGTCTGCTTACCGCGAAGGTAATCTGGACCTTGCGCGCAGCACCTGGGAAGCGGCGGCCGAGGTCGGTGACAACCGCTCGATGTTCTCGCTCGGTTCGCTCTACATGCGCGGCAAGGGTGTGCCCGAGAATCCCGCATCTGGCTACAAGTGGTTCTTTCGCGCAGCCGAGGCCGGCCTGCCGCAGGCGCAGTACAACATCGCCTTCATGCTGGAGCAGGGCAACGGCGTCGAGCGTGATACCGAGGCCGCACTCGGCTGGTACCAGAAGGCCGCACGCTCGGGACTGCCGCAGGCGCAGGCCGCTCTCGCCTCCCGCCTCTGGGACGGGCGCGGGACCGAGGCCGATCCGGCCGCGGCGGTGCGCTGGTTCGAGGCCGCTGCACTCCAGGGCCATCCCGAGGCGCAGAACAATCTTGGCACCATGCTCGAGAATGGTATCGGCACCGCGGCCAACCCGACCCAGGCGGCGAAATGGTACGAGCGTGCGGCCATGCAAGGGGTGCGAGACGCCCAGGCCAGTCTTGCCCGGCTCTACCGCGAGGGGCGTGGTGTCGAGGCCGACGGCGACAAGGCCGAGTACTGGACGGCACGGGCACGTGGTGAACGTGAGGATGAACCACCACCGGGCAGTGCGCCGACCAGGCCGGCACCCGCGGTGGCGGCAGCCGGGTCGGAAACCGCTCCCAAGGCGCCCAAGGTGGAGATGAAACCTGTCGTAGCTGCCCCACCGCCGAAACCGAAGCCACCGGCCGAAAAGAAAGCGGTCACCACGGCCTCGGCAGCGGTTGCCGAACCGCCCGAGAAAAAGAAGGAAGTTCCTGCCTCTTCAGAACCAGCCAAGTCCGCGACACCGCCCGTAAGAGCGGACGTTTCGGTG
>CAXMPC010000124.1:0-10228 GCA_964195335.1 uncultured Gammaproteobacteria bacterium
GCGACCATCGAGGTAGCGACCGTCAGCGGTCCGGCATAGAGAAACCTTCGCCTGGTAGCTGGCAATCGACCTGCAGCGGGCGAGGTCTTCGTCGCTGAGTATCTGCATCAGCGACAGGGTGTCCCTGCTCTTCGCGCCTGGCGCGACGGTGTCAGTCAGCAGGGCCACATTGCTAACGCGCTTGCCCGTGCGATCCAGGAAGCGGATGTCACCACTGATCCTGATCGGCTCTCGATAGCGATTGGTGAAGCTCGAAACGGCCTTGCACTGCCCTTGTGCAAGCTGCAGGAAATCTACTGAAAGATCGTAAGTATCCGGCATGGAATCGCGATCCGGAGAGCCGCTACAGGCGACGATGGTCATAGCTATAAGCACGATCGATAAATAGCGACCCTTACGCAGGAGCAATCGTTCGGTCACGCATCCGCCGACCCGGGATTCCTGGACTGGATCATGACCTGCATTGTTCCGGGAATTGGGCATTTTCCATCCTATCCATTGTGCTGTTCATCATGAAGTCCTGAGTCAGGTACGCCTTTAATAATTCCTGACCCAGTGAAACCGTGGACACTTATCAGGAGAGTTCTGCCTTATCAGGAATGTAACGTGCACGGCCCCCTCATGCACACCCTCTAACCGAGTAACCCCAAGGCTGAACACGACATGTGATCACATCAGGCTTCAACTTACCCGCGCCACGTCGAGGACGTTGGTGAGTTCACCGATTCGGGCCATAACCTGGCTCAACTGCTCGATATCCGCCGCCTCCACCCGAATCTGGATCGTCGCGGTGTGGCTGCTTCGGTCGGAAGTGCTGTTGAGTCCCACCACGTTGACCCCCTCATTGCCGAGAACCGTGGTGATGTCGCGCAGCAGCCCGGTGCGGTCATAGGCATGCACGCTGATCGTCGCCGACATCTCTGTCGCACCCGCTTCCGCGCCCCAATGTACCTCGATCAGGCGCGCACGCTTGGCCTCATCGAGACGCAGGATATTCGGACAGTCGCGACGATGGATAGTCACACCGCGACCCTGGGTAATGAAACCGATACACGGGTCTCCGGCAACCGGTGAGCAGCAGCGGGCGATCTGCGTCAACAGGTCACCGACGCCATGGATACGGACCGTCGCCGATCCGGTCTCTTTCTGCTGCGTCCGGCGTCGCTCTGCAACCGGTTTGACTGCCGGTTTGGCCTTGTCGAGCAGGGCGCCCACCGCGCCTGCAACCTGTGCCGTGGTGAGGTCACCGAACCCGAGCGCGGCGTAGAGTTCCTCGGGTCGCGAGAACTTCATCTGCTGCGCCAGGCGTTCGTGACCTATTTCCGTTGCCGCCAGGCGCTTCAGTTCGCGATCGAGCACGGCACGGCCGGCGGTGATGTTCTTGTCATGGTCCTGGGTTCGGAACCAGTGGCGCACCTTGCTGCGCGCCCGCGAGGTCTTGAGATAGCCGAGATGCCGGTTGAGCCAGTCACGGCTTGGCGCCGGTTGCTTGGTGGTCAGGATCTCGACCTGCTGGCCGGTCTGAAGCACCGTGGTTAACGGCACGATCTTGCCATCGATCTTGGCCCCGCGGCAGCGGTGCCCGACATCGGTGTGGATGTGGTAGGCGAAATCGAGCGGCGTGGCGCCGTTGGCCATGTCGACGATACGCCCCTGCGGGGTGAAGACGTAGACACGGTCATCAGCATCGTCGATCCGGAAATGCTCGGCGAACTCCTCGCTGCCGGCGAACTCGTCCTTCCATTCGAGCAGCTGACGCAGCCAGTGGACCTTGCGTTCCAGCGCCTGGTCCTGATGCCCTCCCTCCTTGTAGCGCCAGTGGGCTGCGATCCCGAGTTCCGCATGCTGGTGCATTTCGAAAGTACGGATCTGCACCTCGAGGGTACGCCCTTCGGGACCGATGACGGCGGTATGCAGAGAGCGGTAGCCGTTCTGCTTGGGATTGGCGATGTAGTCGTCAAACTCGCGCGGGATGTGCTGCCAAAGCCCATGGGCAACACCCAGCGCCGTGTAGCAGCCGGCCACCTCTTCGACCAGGATTCGCACGGCGCGGGTATCGAAGATCTCGTCGAGACCGACCCCCTTGCGCTGCATCTTGCGCCAGATGCTATGCAGGTGCTTCGGCCGGCTGGAAACCTCGGCGACCAGCCTCTGCCCTTGCAACTCGTGCTCCAGCGTGGCGGTCACCTCCTGCAGGTAGCGCTCACGGTCAACCCGGCGTTCCGCCAGGGCCCGGGCGAGTTGCTGGTAGGTGTCGGGTTCCAGGTAGCGGAAGGCGAGATCCTCGAGTTCCCACTTGAGTTGCCAGATGCCGAGGCGGTTGGCCAGCGGGGCGAAGATGTCATGGGTCTCCTCGGCCACCTGCCGCCGTTCCGCTTCCGGGCGATCGCGCAGACCGCGCATCACCTGCAGCCGCGCCGCCAGCTTGACCAGGACAACGCGGACGTCCTCGACCATCGCCATCAGCATCTTGCGCAGGCTCTCGGTGTGCTGCTCGTCGGCAGCATCCCCGGCAACCGCGTAGTGCCGGATGGTGTCCATGCGCACCACGCCGTCGACCAGCTGCGAGGTCACGGGACCGAATGAGGCCTTTACCGATGCCAGCGGCAGCGTACCGCGCGCCACCGGGGTGTGCAGCAGGGCCGCGCAGAGCGATTCGGTATCGAGGTGCAGGTCGGCGAGGATACGCGCCACGGCGAGAGCGTTGCGCAGGTCATCCGTCGCCTCGGGCCCGGCATCACGCGCGCTCTCCTCGAGGACACGCCAGGCAGCCGCGACGAGTTCCGGGTCGCACTCAGGCGCCATCGCCAACAGCCCGGCGAGCCCCTCCCCGGCGTTCGTGTCCTGGATCAGAGAGACCATGACAGCCGGTATTCAGCAGCGGAACCACGCATCGTGCCAACCCTTCCTCTTGCAGCCATCGAGGCGTACGCTACTCTCACGGTTAGAGGCATCGCTGACCGCACAGGCCAGCGGGTGCCGACCGAGCCGGGAGGGCACGAGGCATGCCGAGCTACGATCCACGCATAGGTGACTGGTACCGTAATCAACAGAAGCAGACCTTCGAGGTGGTCGCCTACGACCCCGAGGAGGAGGCGGTCGAGATCCAGTATTTCGATGGTGATGTCGAGGAGATCGAGATCGACGCCTGGAAGGAACTGGAGATCAACCCCGTCGACCCGCCCGAGGATTGGTCCGGCCCGTTCGACGGCATCGGCCGCGAGGAGATGGGCGATGTTGAAACGGCCGTGTTCAGCGGCAGCATCGACAACGTCCTCGACGACCTCGACCGCAAGGACTGAACACGCCCTGCAGCCACCTCATTCCACCACATGCCCGCGGCAGAGCGGGTAGGAGACCATGCCGTCGGCCAGCTTCGGCTCGAACCAGGTCGACTTCGGCGGCATCACCTCACCAGCATCGGCCACCGCCATCAGTTGCTCCAGAGAGGTCGGGTAGAGGGTGAAGGCGACCGCCATCTTGCCGCTATCGACCTGCCGCTCAAGTTCTCCTAGACCACGGATACCACCAACGAAGTCGATGCGCCGGTCACGGCGCGGGTCGTGGATACCGAGCACCGGTTCGATCAGGTGATCCGCCAACAGGCTGACATCAAGTTGCGCCACCGGATCGGTGGCCGACAGCCGTGTCGGGTCGAGACGTAACCGGTACCACTGCCCCGGCAGGTACATACCGAACTCGCCATTCTGCCCAGGCTTCACCGGCCCGGTGCCAGGCTCGATGGAAAAGCGCTCGGCGACACGGCCGAGAAACGTCTCGCGATCGAGCCCGTTCAGGTCGGTTACCACGCGGTTGTAATCCAGGATGCGCACTTCGTCGGCCTGGAACAGCACCGCGAGAAACCCCTCGCAGTCCCCGCTCCAACCGGGACCACCTGCCTGGCGACGTTGAGCCGCGACACGTGACGCCGCGGCTGACCGGTGATGGCCGTCGGCGATATAGAGGGCATCGATGTCGCCGTCGACAGCCGGGTCGAACAGGGCACTGATCCTCCCGATCGTGTCCGGCTCAGCGATCACCCACAGGGTGTGACGTACGCCGTCATCGGTGGTGACATCGACCTCGGGCACACCTTGCGATGCCGCCGCCATCAGCCCGCGTAGACCGTCATGGACACGGTGGGTCAGCAGGACCGGGCCGGTCTGGGCGTCGAGGGCATCGATCTGGTGCACCCGGTCATCTTCCTTCTCTGGCCGGGTGTACTCGTGCTTGCGTATGCGATTGTCGTCATAGGCCGGGATCGATGCGGCCGCGACCAGGCCGGTCTGTAGATGCTCGCCCATCTGCAGCCGATAAACGTAGTAGCACGGCTCCGGGTCACGCTGCAGGATCTCCTGCTCGAGCATAGTGGCGAGGTTGCAGGCCCCCTTGGCATAGACCGCGGGATCGTGGGGCGAGAGCGTCTCCGGCAGGTCAATCTCGGGCTTGGAGATGTGCAGAAAACTCCACGGCCGCCCCTCGACCCGCGCCCGGGCCTCGTCGCTGGAGAGTACGTCGTAGGGAGGCGCCAGCACGTCGGCGGCATGCCCGGGGGTGGGCCGCAGTGCGGAGAATGGTCGGATCAGTCTCATGGTCGTTGCTGGCTCGGCTCGTCCCGACACCCGGCAGGGAACCCGATCATACCGGCCCTCTGCCCGAGGGCAAGAAAGCGCTGGGTCAGCGTGACTCGGCGCGGTCGACCGACTGGAAGCCCCGCGGCAGCAGCGCACCGCGCCTGCCGCGCTCACCACGGTAGTGCTCGAGGTCGGAAGGCTTGAGCGTCAGGTGGCGCTTGCCACAGTAGAGCGTCAGGCTGCCGCCGGCCGGCACGCAGGCCAGTGCACTGACGTACTCCTCTCGTGCCGCCACCTTCGGCCCGGGGATGGCGATGATCTTGTTGCCCTTGCCACGGGCCATCAGCGGCAGTTCGGCGACCGGGAAAACCAGCAGCCGGCCACTGCTCCCAACCGCCGCGAGCAGGTCGACCTGCGGATTGCCGACCGCGACCGGCGTCAGCACCCGGGCACCGCGAGGCAGGGTGAGCAGCACCTTGCCTGACTTGTTCTTGGCCAGCAGGTTGTCGGCGGAAGTGACGAAACCGTAACCGGCGTCGGAGGCCACCAGCAAGTGTTCGTCGGTCTGCGCCATCACCACGCTTTCGAAGGTCGCACCGCTCGGTGGGCCCAGGCGGCCGGTCAATGGCTCACCCTGGCTCCGTGCCGACGGCAGGGTGTGTGCAGGCAGCGAGTAGCAGCGGCCGGTCGAATCGAGGAACAGCGCCGGCTGGTTGCTGCGCCCGCACGCCGCGGCCAGGAAGCCGTCACCGGCACGGAAGTTGAGACTGGCGGGATCAATCTCGTGCCCCTTGGCCGCACGCACCCAGCCGGCCCTGGAAAGGATCACGGTGACCGGCTCGCTCGGGGTCATCGCGCTCTCGTCGAGCGCCTGGGCCGAGGCCTGTTCGCGCAGAGGCGAGCGGCGCGCATCGCCGTACTTCTCGGCATCGGCACGCAGCTCGTCACGAATCAGCCGGGTCAGCTTGCGTGGCGAGCCGAGCAAGTCCATGAGCCGGTCGCGTTCCTCGGCCAGCGCCTCCTGTTCGCCGCGGATCTTGATCTCTTCGAGCTTGGCCAGGTGGCGCAACTTGAGCTCGAGGACGGCCTCGGCCTGGGCGTCGCTCAGGCCGAAACGCTCCATCAGCACCGGTTTCGGCTGGTCCTCGGCACGGATTATCGCGATCACCTCGTCGATGTTGAGAAAGGCGGCCAGCAGCCCCTCGAGGATGTGCAGTCTCTCGGTCACCTTCTCCAGCCGGTACTGCAGGCGGCGGGTCACCGTCGTCCGGCGGAAGGCGAGCCACTCGGTCAGTATTTCCCTGAGATTGCGCACCCCCGGCCGGCCGTCGAGGCCGATGACATTGAGGTTGACGCGATAACTGCGCTCGAGGTCGGTGGTCGCGAACAGGTGCGACATCAGCGCCTCGACATCCACCCGGTTGCTGCGCGGGACGATGATCAGCCGGGTCGGGTTCTCGTGATCCGACTCATCGCGCAGGTCCTCGACCATCGACAGCTTCTTGGCCTGCATCTGCTGGGCGATCTGCTCCAGCACACGTGCCCCGGAGACCTGGTGCGGCAGAGCCGTAACGACGATATCGCCGTTCTCCCGCTCCCAGACCGCGCGCTGGCGCAGCGACCCGTGGCCGGTCTCGTAGATCGCACGCAGTTCCTCGGCTGGCGTGATGATCTCCGCATCGGTCGGGAAATCAGGGCCGGGCATATATTCGCAGAGCCCGGCAATGTCGAGCTTGCGGTCATCCAGCAGGGCGATGCAGGCCGCGACCACCTCGTTGAGGTTGTGCGGTGGGATGTCGGTCGCCATGCCGACGGCAATGCCGGTCGTGCCGTTCAGCAGCACATTCGGCAACCGCGCCGGGAGCAGGACCGGTTCCTCCAGGGTGCCGTCGAAGTTCGGTGCCCAGTCGACGGTGCCCTGGCCCAGCTCGGTGAGCAGTACGGCGGCGTATGGCGCCAACCGCGCCTCGGTATAGCGCATCGCGGCAAACGACTTCGGATCGTCGGGCGAGCCCCAGTTACCCTGGCCGTCGACCAGTGGGTAGCGGTAGGCGAACGGCTGCGCCATCAGCACCATTGCCTCGTAGCAAGCGCTGTCGCCGTGAGGGTGGAACTTGCCGAGGACATCGCCGACGGTGCGAGCCGACTTCTTGTGCTTCGATGCCGCCGACAGTCCGAGCTCGGACATGGCATAGACGATACGGCGCTGGACCGGCTTGAGGCCGTCACCCAGGTGCGGCAGAGCGCGGTCGAGGATGACGTACATGGAGTAGTCCAGGTACGCCTTCTCGGTGAACTCCCTCAGGGGAACGTTCTCGATGCCGTCGTCGTTCAGGATCATCTCGGGTCTCGGCCGGGGGTCCGGCGGGTCGCCATGATCGCAGACTCGGGGTTCACTGGGAACCGTCTCAGACGTCAGTTCAGCTGATGTCGCGGCGACGCAGCCGGAACCAGGCGAACAGCTGCTCGACGTCGCCCGGTGTGTGATGCACGGTCCGCGTGGCATCGAGCAGTTCGAACTCATCGCCGAACTCGGCACAGAGCGTCGGTCCGTCATACTGGCGAACCGGCAGGCCGCTGCAGCGCCGTGGCCCACCGGTGGCGAAGGCGGCAAGGATCAGGGTACCGCCGGGGGCCAAACCGGCCCGAAGGGCGGCCAAATAGGCGGCGCGGGCCTCGTCAGTCACCAGGAAGTGAAAAACCGCACGATCGTGCCAGAGGTGGCAACGCCGGGATGGCGAATACGCGGTAACGTCGGCCTCTATCCAGTCCACGCCGTGCGCCCGCTCACCGAGCCTTGCCTTGGCCTGCCGGAGCGCGCTTGGAGCGACATCGATCACGGTCAGGTCGTTAAAGCCGCGTTCGAGCAGGCAGTCGACCAGCCGCGAGCCCCCGCCACCGACGTCAACGATGGGCGCACCCCTGGAAAGGCCGCTCGCCTCGATGAACCGTAGCGAGGTGGCGGGATGGGCCTGGTACCAGCTGACCTCGTCGTGCTGGCGCGACTGATAGACCTGCTCCCAGTGTTCGCGGGATGCGCTCACCGGGCGCTCAGTCACTCACCCCGCGGACGCGCCGGGGGTGTCACCGCGGGTGTCGGGGTCACTTGTCGCGCCGGAACAGGTTGCCGAGGACACCTTTGGGTTCAGGCTTGACCTCCTTGGCCTCCTTGGCTCCTTCGGCCTCAACGCCTGGAGGCGGCTCGGCACCACCGAGCCCCTTGATGAACTGTGCACGAAGCTGCTCGCGCAACTGCTGGCGCTGCTCGTCGGTGAACCTGAACTTGTTGTAGTCGAGCAGACGGCCGGGTTGGCGCATTACGAAGCGCCCGAGTTCATCGTGGAAGCGCTCGTCGACGTCGACCGGGTCGATCGAGACGGTCAGGGTCTCGAAGTCACCGTAGTTGCTGATCTTGAGCTCGATCGACTGGCTGTCCGCTCGGGTGTTGAACTCGAGATCGATCTGGACCCGGCCTTCGACGTGGAACTCGCCGGCCTTGTTGTAGCTGGAGTCGAAGAACTCGCGCGCCTGGTAACGCAGGCCGCGGCGCCAGAGGAAGTCCTTGATCCGTTCGAGGTCGGCGTCGGTGTTGGTCTGGATGCGGTACTTCTGGCTGTTGCTGCAGACGAAACGGAAGGTGAACGTACCCTCGTGGTAATCCTCGACGAAGTACTCGCCCTGCTTGAAATCCTGCACGTTGCGCACCCCGGGGATCCGGTAGTGGGCCGTGATGTCGGGGTTGACGTAGTTGAGCTGCTTGGCGAGGTCGTGGCTGAAATTGAACAGCCCGCGCATGGCCGGGTCGAGAACCTCGCGCATGTAGCGTTCACGATCCTCCTGAACCAGCTCATCCTGCTCTTCTTTGGCCTTTTTTCCTTCGGCCTCTTTTTTCAGGTCATCAAGGACACCCATCTTCCACCACCTCTCATTGCTTGACGCGCAGCCTATCAGGCCGTCACATCAGGAAAAAGTTTGCATCAATCAATTTCTGGGACAGGGCCCGCATCAGCCGCCGCATCACCTCGAAGCCCACGTCACGGTGGGTCTCCAGGTAGGTCATCAGTTGTGGACCATCGATCCGGATCGCCTTCAGGTCACCACGGCAGCGCACTGTCGCGCTCCGCGAGGAGCCGGTCAGCCAGGCGATCTCGCCGACCACCTCATAGCCGAGGTTGCCGAGGGTCATGCTTTCGTCAGGCTTTTTGGGATTACGGGCGATGACGTCGAAATCCCCATCGACCACCATGTAGAGGTCGGGGGTACGTGGCCGACCTTCGGCGATCAGGTTTCCGCCATCGGCAAGGTGCAAGGTTTGGCAGAACGCGGCAATTTCTGCCAACGCCTGACCATCAATACCCTTGAAAAGCTCTGTTCCCTGCAGCGTCTCGACCATGTCCATGAGCCCGCATCCTCCGCCATGCAATAGTTCACCCCGGCGCACCGGGCCAACTGGTCTCCCAGTTTAGCTCGTCAACCGGCAGGTGGGGCAAGTCACCCCCGAAACTGGCGCTCAGGCGATCGTCACTTCTGCCGCCAGATAGATGTCCTGGATGGCGTGCAGCAGTTCGATACCGTCCCCCATTGGCTTCTGGAACGCCTTACGGCCCGAGATCAATCCCATGCCACCAGCACGTTTGTTTATCACTGCCGTGCGCACCGCCTGGGCCAGATCGTTGTCGCCCGAAGCACCGCCGGAGTTGATCAGCCCGGCACGTCCCATGTAGCAGTTGGCGACCTGATAGCGGACCAGGTCGACCGGGTGTTCGCTGGTCAGTTCACTGTAGACCCTGGGGTGGGTCTTGCCGAACTCCAGCGCGGTGAAACCACCATTGGTCTCGGCCTGCTTCTGCTTGACGATGTCGGCCTCGATGGTCACGGCCAGGTGGTTGGCCTGGCCGGTCAGGTCCGCCGCCGTATGGTAGTCGACCCCGTCCTTCTTGAAGCTGCTGTTGCGCAGGTAGGCCCAGAGGAATGTGACCATGCCAAGCTCGTGAGCGTACGCGAACGCCTCACTAATCTCCTGGATCTGGCGCCGCGACTCCAGCGAGCCGAAGTAGACCGTCGCCCCCACTGCCACCGCACCGAGGTCATAGGCCTGCTGGACGCTGGCGAACAGGGTCTGATCGTGCAGGGTCGGCTGGGTCAGCAGTTCGTTGTGATTGAGCTTGACCAGGAACGGTATCCGGTGGGCATAGCGACGCGACACCGAGCCCAGGACACCGAGGGTCGAGGCGACGGCATTGCAGCCCCCCTCGATGGCCAGGCGCACGATGTTCGCGGGATCGAAGTAGAGCGGATTGGGGGCGAACGAGGCCCCTCCCGAGTGCTCGATGCCCTGGTCGACCGGCAGGATCGACAGGTAGCCGGTGCCGCCCAAGCGGCCATGATCGAACAGCCCTTGCAGGTTGCGCATCACTACCGGGGTACGGTCCGAAATGGCGACCACGCGGTCGACGAAATCCGCGCCGGGGAGGTGCAACTGGTCGCGCGGGATGCCGGTGCAGGTGTGGCTCAGCAGCGACTCGGCATCGCTGCCGAGCAGGCTCTCTATATTGCTGGCCATAGCGCCCCCTCCCTTTTCAGCGAATGTACGCTATGCCGGCAACCGGTCGCGTATCGGCTCGATTATCCACCCCGTTCCGAGCGCCCGCAAT
>CAXMPC010000125.1:0-5571 GCA_964195335.1 uncultured Gammaproteobacteria bacterium
GGCTTGAGCGGGAGTTACGCCATGCA
Source organism: uncultured Gammaproteobacteria bacterium (assembly GCA_964195335.1). Lineage (GTDB taxonomy): Bacteria > Pseudomonadota > Gammaproteobacteria > QNFN01 > QNFN01 > QNFN01. The sequence goes on from CAXMPC010000125.1 coordinate 27, forward strand.
GCGCAGCGACCGGCTGACGCTGGTGCTCTCCGGCAGGGCGACCTGGGCCAGCGACGACTACCTGCGTCAGCGTGCGCTCGATGACCCGGAACTGGCGGGCCTGGCCGTCAACGGCGTGAGCGACCTTGGGTTGAGCGTCAATGCGAGCTATCGCTTCGACTCCGACTGGAGCCTGGTGGGCCTGTTCGGCGTCCATCACACCCTCGCTGAAGCTGCCGGCTTCAGCAGTGAACTCGGCCAGGAGACCCGTTTCCGCGCCGGCGCGACCTTCCGCTACGATTTCTGATCCGCCCTGGCCCTCCTAGGCCAATTCACATGAACCGATATCCCGGTGCCCCTGATGGCCTTGGTGTCTCCGATGACGACCGTGAGTCTGAACTCAATGCCGATCTCACCCGCACCGTCTGCTGCCATGCCGCAGAAACCTCATGGCTGGAGTCGCCCGCAGAGGGTGTTTCGCGCCTGCGGCTGGAACTGATCGGTACAGGCCGCCCGCGACTGACGACCCTTGTGCGCTTCGCCCCGGGCAGCGTCTTTCCACCCCACGTCCACGACGGCGGCGAAGAGTTCCTGGTGCTCGACGGCACTTTCTCCGATGCCCGCGGCGACTACCCGGCCGGCAGTTATGTCCGCAACCCGCCCGGGACGCACCACGCACCGGGAAGTCGCGACGGCTGCGTCCTTTTCGTCAAGCTGCGCCAGTTCGCACCGAGTGACGATGAAGAACGGGTGGTGCGGCCGGAAGAGCGAGACTGGCACGACCCTGGATCAGGAATACGCTACTGCCCGCTGCACGTCTTCGGCAACGAAAAGGTCGGACTCGTCGCCTGGGATGAAACGGTGCCATGGCAGCCAGATCCCGCCGAATCCGGATTCGAACTGCTGGTGCTCGACGGGACGATGCGCAGTGAACGGCTGGTGCTTTCGCAATGGGACTGGTTGCGCCGTCCGGCGGTTACGGTGGCTCCCGTCATGGGGGACGCCGGGACCCTGGCCTGGGTCAAGACCGGGCATTTCTGAACAGGGACGGATCAGAAGCCCGACAGGCGGGTGTCGTCGATCCCGTCCCAGAATGTCCCACGCGCCTGCCAGTCGTCCGTGGCCACGTGCGGTGCGGCACCCAGGGTCATCACCGCCGGAGCCTCCGGCTGCCAGGCGGGCCACTCTCCCAGTGACCCGGCCCTGGGCCGACCGGTGTGCGCGAACGCCGTCCACGCTCTCTGCACCGACGCTTCGAGCCGCTCCGCCGCCGGTCCATGACCGTGAAAACTGCGGTCACGGGTGCCGAAGACGAAGCCGAGTTCGATGGAGTGGCAGGATCGCATCCGGCTGTGCCTGGCCTGCCAATCGAACAGGTAGGCATGACTGTCATCCCGGTGTACGGCCTGGGCCGCGAGCAGACGTTCGCATGGGGTGCGGAACCAGGCATCGCCCTGGATGGCCATCAGCAATTCGGCCGGTGTCGGCTCGATGCCTCGCTGCACCAGGAAGTCTTTATAGATGGGCAGCAGCACGCTGATCTCGTCATCGTGGAACAGGTGGGCGAGGCGGCGGCGCAGGTCGGGGGCATCAAGGTTGGCCAGTTGCGGATTCAGCGAGGCGAACAGCGTCCACTCATCGGCCGTGGTGCCGGCCATCAGGATCACGTCGCGAGCAGAGCCGTCGCTGATTGCCGCGATTAGCCGTTTCGGTAACAGGTCGCCGTCGACCACCGGCTTGAGTGGCAGGAAACCAAGGCCGACACGCGGCGCCTCGGCGAGCAGCTGCTGCTGGGCGGCGAGCAGGCGTTCCACCGGAAGGGTGTAGAGGACACCGGGGTCGTCTGCCGGCACGCCCGCATGGGCGAGAAAACGTTCCGCGGCGAGATCCGCCGCTGCGGCTGTCGCCGCCGTATGCGCGGCACCGCTCTGCAGGATCGCCTTGTGAAACAGGCCGCGGGCGGCAGGCATCGCCAGCAGTGCTCCAGTGGCCATCGCCCCGGCTGACTCGCCGAACAGGGTCACGTTGCCCGGATCGCCTCCGAATCGTTCCGCATGCTCCTGGGTCCAGTGCAGCGCAGCGACGATGTCGAGCAACCCCTCGTTTCCGGTCGACGGGAGGCGGCCGTCGGTTACGCCATCGAGGCGCAGGAAGCCGAGCGCGCCGAGCCGGTAGTTCAGAGAGATGACGACCACATCACCGGCGAGGGCGAGAGCGTGGCCATCGTAGAGCGGTTGCGAACCGGCACCGATAGTGAAACCGCCACCATGCACCCAGACCATCACCGGGCGCTGGCCGTTGAGCGAAGGAGTCCAGATATTGAGGGTCAGGCAGTCTTCCGATTGCGGCAGCGAGCGTCCGGGGAAGAGCATTTCGTCGAACAGAGACGGGGCCTGCGGTGCGATGGGCCCGGGGGCATCGGCCTGGAGGGTGTCAATCCAGGAGGTGGCAGGTCGAGGCGGCTGCCAGCGATGGGTTCCATCAGGCGAAGCGGCGAACGGGATCCCGGAAAACACCGTCACGCCACCGCTGGCGTGGCCACGTACCGGCCCGGAAACCGTGGTGACGACGGGTGCCGTGCGTTGGGTGACGTATCCACTCATAACGCGCGGCAGTCTACATGCCGGTTGCGCCGCTGGCATCCGCGCAGGTTACGGCTCTGGCATACTGTGCCGGACAAGAGGACGAATCCATGACCGATGTGAATTTCCAGCCCGGCGACGTCGTACTGCTCGATGGCGAGACCTACCAGGTGCTCGAGAATCTAGGTGGAAAGGCGCGCGTGGTGCCGTTCCCGGCCGACGACGTGCAACCGATCGAGATCGAGTGGGCCGCAGCCGGCGAAGGGGCACGACGCATCGGCAATGCACCCCTGCCGGCACCAACCCCGTGCTCGACCGATGGCTGCTGCCCGACCAACGGCAACCCGGTCAGCGACGACGAGGTTGCCCCTCCGCGCTAGTGTCCCCCGCCAGGAATCCTGACCCATTCAGCGAGTCAGGAAGCGGTCAGCCACAAGGCTTGCCTCGCCGGGAAGGGTGGTTCCCTTTCCAAGAGGCCTAACGCCGTGGATGGCCGCTTCCTGGCTCGCCCGTCGGGAGCGCTCCCACGCGGCCATGGCGGCGTTGCGATCCTTGCAAAGGACCGGCCATTCCCTGCGGATCGCGCCTTGCCATGACCACCTGGGAACGCTCTGAAGGGGTCAGGATTCCTGGCGGGGGACACTGCTGTCAGCCGCGCTGTTCGATCGGCACGTAGTCGGAGGCGGTGTTGCCGGTGTAGACCTGCCGCGGCCGCGCGATCTTCCCTCCGTCCTGCTGGCTCTGCTCCCACCAGTGGGCGATCCAGCCCGGCATGCGCCCGATCGAGAACATCACCGTGAACATTTCGGTCGGGATGCCGATGGCACGCAAGATGATGCCGCTGTAGAAGTCGACGTTCGGGTAGAGGCGGCGCTCGACGAAATAGGGGTCTTCAAGTGCGATCTCCTCGAGTCGACGGGCGATCTGCAACAGCGGGTCGTTGACGCCGAGCTGGCCCAGCAGCTTTTCGGCGATGCCACCGAGCATCTTGGCGCGCGGATCGAAGTTCTTGTAGACCCGGTGGCCAAAGCCCATCAGCCGCACGTCACTGTCCTTGTCCTTGGCCAGCTTGACGTAGTCGTCGGCGGTCATGTTGCCGGTGTGGATGGTCTCGAGCATGCGCAGCACCTCGACGTTGGCGCCACCGTGGCGCGGTCCCCACAGCGCACAGACGCCGGCGGCACAGGAGGCGAACAGGTTGGCCTGGCTGGAACCGACCATGCGCACCGTCGATGTCGAACAGTTCTGTTCGTGATCGGCGTGCAGGATCAGGATCAGGTTCAGGGCGTCGCGCACCACCTCGTCACAGATGAACTGGTCGTACGGGGTCGAGAACATCATGTGCAGGAAGTTGGTGACGTAGGGCAATTTAGGGTCGGGGTAGACGTAGGGCAGCCCCTGCGACTGGCGGTAGGCATAGGCAGCGATAGTGCGCACCTTGCTGATCAGCCGCGCCGCGGCACGGCGGATGGAGACCTTGTCGTCGATTTCGTGAAATTCCGGGTGGAAGCAGGACAACGCGTTGATCATCGCCGACATCATCGCCATCGGCGGCGCCGAGCGAGGGAAGCCCTCGAAGTGGTGCTTCATGCTTTCGTCGAGGAAGGCGTGTTCGGTCAGCGAGTTGGAGAAGGCGTCGTACTCCTCCCTGGTCGGCAGATGGCCGAAGATCAGCAGCCAGGCTACCTCACCGAAGTTCGGACTCTGCGCGAACTGCTCGATGGGGATGCCGCGGTAACGAAGGATGCCCTTGTCACCGTCGATAAAGGTGATGTCGCTCTGGCAACTGCCGGTGTTGCCGTAGCCCGGGTCGAGTGTGATCAGGCCGCTCTGGGCGCGCAGCTTGCCGATGTCGAGGGCGCGTTCGTTCTCGCTGCCGGTGACGATCGGAAGGTCGTAGTTCTTGCCATCAACTGTGAGGGTGGCGGAGTCGGACATGGCAGCCTCGCATTTACGTGTTGTTTGGAGGCCCCGTCTTGAGTGACGTCGTCGGCACCGGGACCGGTAGCGCCGCCGCAGGACACTCATGGAACACTCCCATGCTGCAGCGCGTCAAGTTGCGCCATGGGCTGTTTTCGGCTAGAGGCGACGGAATTCCGGGAGGTGGTTGTGCTGCCTCTCCCGCACCCGGAGAATGCCTGCAACGACCCAAGGATGTTCCCGATGACTCCCTACCCGCACCTCTTCCGCCCGCTCGATCTCGGCTTCGTCGAACTGCCTAACCGCATCCTGATGGGTTCGATGCACACCGGGCTCGAGGAACTGCCTCACGGCTACGACCGCATGGCGGTCTTTTACGCCGAGCGTGCGCGTGGCGGTGTCGGCCTGATGGTCACCGGCGGTTTTTTCCCCAACCGAGAGAGTGCCGGTTTCGAGGGAGAAGGGGTGCTCGACAACGAGACCGAAGCCGAGCGTCACCGGGTCATCACCGATGCGGTCCACGCCGAAGGCAGCCGCATCTGCCTGCAGGTCCTGCACACCGGCCGTTACGCCTACCACGACCACGCGGTGTCGGCATCACCGATCCGCTCGCCAATAAATAAGCACGCACCGCACGAACTCGACGACGCCGGAATCGAGAAGCAGATCGCCGATTTTGCCCACTGCGCGCTGATGGCCCGCCATGCCGGCTACGACGGCGTAGAGATCATGGGTTCGGAGGGTTACTTCCTAAACCAGTTCATCGCCGCACGGGTCAACCAACGCAACGATCGCTGGGGCGGTAGCTTCGACAATCGCATCCGCCTGCCGCTGGAAGTAGTGCGCCGGGTACGTGCGGCCGTCGGTCCGGAGTTCATCATCATCTTCCGCCTGTCGATGCTCGACCTGGTCGAGGGAGGCAGCGACTGGGAGGAGGTGGTCGCGCTGGCGCAGGGTCTGGAAGCGGCCGGGGTCAATATCATCAACACCGGTATCGGCTGGCACGAGGCGCGCATTCCGACCATCGCCACCATGGTGCCGCGGGCGGCATTTTCCCGGGTCAC
>CAXMPC010000126.1:0-1815 GCA_964195335.1 uncultured Gammaproteobacteria bacterium
CCGGGCGCGTCGTGCCAGCGACCAGCCCATGAACAGCCGGAACAGCAACGGCACGACCAGCAACGTCAGCACCGTCGAGAAGATCAGCCCCCAGACGATCGCCGTCGCCACCGGCCCCCACAACAGCGATTTGCCGCCGAGACCGGTAGCCAGCGAAAACAGTCCGGCGACGGTGGTCAGCGAGGTGATCAGGATCGGGATCACCCGCCGGCGGGCAGCATAGAGGGTCGCGTGCAACGGGCTCATGCCCTGGCGCAGCCTGGCGTTGCCGGCACTGATCAGGACGATGGCGGCGTTCACCGCGATGCCCGACAGCGCGACGATGCCGTAGAGGGTGAACAGGCTCAGCGGGTTGTTGGTGATCAGCAGGCCGAGGATCACGCCGGTGAAGGCCATCGGCACGGTGATCAGGATGATCAACGGCTGGAAGTAGCTGCGGAACTGGGTGCCGAGGATCAGGTAGATCAGGCCGACGCCGAAAACGAACAACACGACAATGGAGTCGAGGCTCTCCTGGATGTCGTCGAGTTCACCGGTGAAATCGAGGTCGATGCCTGGATGGCGTTCGCGGATCTCTTCCCAGTGCACCTGGATGCGCCGGTTGGCCTCGCGGGTATCGATCGCCAGCTTGTCGATGTCGGCTTCGACGGTGATGGCGCGGCGGAAGTTGTAATGACGGACGCTGCCCATGGCGCGGCCATAGCTCGGCGTCAGCAGGCGGCCAAGCGCCACCTCGCCGCCGTCGGCAAGGACCACGGTCTGGCGCAGCACGCTGTCGATGTCACCACCGCGGTCGGCCCGGGCGCGCACCCGCACCTCGACCTTCTCGCCCTGATGCTGCAGGCTGGCCACCACTTCACCGTCACCGGCCAGGCGCACCAGGCGCGCCACCTTGCCCGGATCGATACCGCTACGGCGCATGGCGTCAAAATCGTAAGCCAGCGCCAATTCGCGGCGCCCCTCGCGGTCATCGTCAATGATGTCGAATACCGTCGACTCGGTGGCGAGGAACGCCTTTATGTCCACTACCGCGGCACGAATGGCGGTGAAATCGTCGCCTCTCACCTTGACCTTGATCGGCCGCGTGGTCGGCGGGCCACCGGAGATGCGCAGGAAGGATATGTCACTCGGTCCGGGCACCGCCAAGGCGTCGTCGCGCACCGAGGCGATCATTTCGTCGACCGAGCGCAGGTCCCCGGCACGCGGATGCAGGCTGACGAACAGCTGGCCCCAGTTGTCACCGATCAGCGGCTCGGTCTCGGTCAGCATCAGCCCGGAGTAGCCAACCATCTCGCGCACCTCGCCGGGACGGATATGGGTACGAATGCGCCGTTCGATCGCCTCGACCCGGACGAGGGTCTTCTCCAGCGACGTTCCCGCCGGCATCTCGACGTTGACGTAGAACAGGCGCACCGGGTCGAAGGCAAAGAACTCCAGCCGAATCATGCCGGCAGCGAGCGTCGAGAAGGTCGCGACCATGAACAGCAGCACCAGCACCAGTGCCGTTCGCGGCCAGCGCAGCACCTTGATCAGCAACCGCGTGTACTTCACCCGGATCCAGTGGATGGCGCGGGTACGTGCCTGCTGGACTCGGCCAGGCCGGTCAAAGTTGACGCGGAAGGCGTGAACGTGGGCCGGCAGCATCCAGTAGGCCTCGACCAGGCTGATCGCCAGCGCGGTGGTCACCACCAGCGGCACCACCAGCATGAACTTGCCGACGATGCCCGGCATCAGCATTAGCGGTGAGAACGCGGCGATGGTGGTCAACACCGAGGTAGTCACCGGTGCGAACACCTCGCGCAGGGAGTCGCGTGC
>CAXMPC010000127.1:0-4837 GCA_964195335.1 uncultured Gammaproteobacteria bacterium
GCTGGCCATCGCTCAGCTGCCACGGCGATGCGTCGGTGAGACGATGGAACCTCCACGCCCAGAACGCCCGGCACCCCAACCGACATCCCGGCCGGCACGTCCGCCGCGGCCGGCGCCGGTCCGTGACACGGTCGAGATCCCGAGGGCGTGGCTGGCTCCGATCGCAGCGGGCGTCCTCGTCGTGCTGCTCCTGGTCACCTATCTCATTGGAAGAGAGTCGGGCCGGCGCGCAACCGAAGCGGCGAGAGTCGACCCCACTGTGGCGTCGGCCACTGGCACCGAGGCCCCGGCGCCCCCAGTGGCCGCGCCACCAACCCCCGTTCCATGGCCGCCTTTGGGCACGTCGACGGGCGCTGCTGCGCCACTGGCCACCTGGCCGCCCGAAGAGCGCCCGTCGGACACCAATCAGCAGCGAACGGGTTGGAACGACCCGGTGGCGCCATCGAGCGCGGCCGACCCGCAGGCGGCGGCCGTCGAAGCATACCTTGCCGAGATCGAGGCCTACGGGCAGCAGGCGAGCTCGAGCAGCCCCCAGGAGCTCGCGATGACGCTGATGAGCCAGGGAATGCAGGGCGACACAAGCGGCTTCGAGCAGCTCCTCGAGACCCAGCGCACGGCCCAACGGCAGATCGAATCCATGACTGTCCCCCTTCCGTGTCAGGAGCACCATCGTCGAACCCTGGCGGCGCTGCGGCAGTCTCTGGCACTGGGGGAAAAGCTCGGGCGCGGGATGACGTCCGGCGACCTCGGGGGACTGCTCTCGCTCAGCGGTGAGGCTCGCCAGCTCGAGGCCGTTGCGGGGGAATTGGAGGCGCTCGCGGCACAGCTCAGGCGTCGGTTCGGCTTGCCCTCGTGAGCTGAGATAACACAGCCAGGCAAAGAACGCCGACGCCAGCCTTGCCGCGTTGTGGCTCGGATACAATCCCCGGGAGTGCCTCATGGCCAAGAAGAAGAACAAGAAATCCGAGAGCCGCGTCGCCTCGAGCCTCCGCGACAGGGTTGCGAAGTCGGGGAAGGTGCGCGCCTCGGCGATCAAGAAGGCGGTCTACGAGGAGGAGCTCGCCCGGCTGCACGTCGAGCTGGTCAAGCTCCAGGAGTGGATCAAAGCCCGCGGGCTGAAGGTGGTCGTGATCTTCGAGGGCCGTGACGCCGCGGGGAAGGGTGGAACGATCAAGAGGATCACCGAGACCCTCAATCCTCGCGTCTGCCGCGTCGTCGCCCTCGGGACCCCCACCGAGCGCGAGAAGACCCAGTGGTACTTCCAGCGCTACGCGCCCCACCTTCCCGCCGCCGGAGAGATGGTCCTCTTCGACCGGAGCTGGTACAACCGCGCCGGGGTCGAGCGGGTCATGGGCTTCTGCACCATGGACGAGGTGCGCGAGTTCCTGCGTTCGGCTCCGGAGTTCGAGCGCATGCTGGTCCGCTCCGGGGTCCACCTGCTCAAGTACTACTTCTCGGTCAGCAAGGATGAGCAGCTCAACCGATTCACCCGACGCGAAACCGACCCGCTGAAACAGTGGAAGCTTTCCCCTGTCGACCGCGAATCGCAGGACAAGTGGCCGGCCTACACCAAGGCGAAGGAGGACATGTTCTTCTTCACCTCGACCCTGGACGCGCCGTGGACCGTCATCAAATCGGTTGACAAGAAGCGGGCGCGGATCAACACCATCCGCCACCTGTTGAGCCAATTCGACTACCCGGACAAGAACCTCGAGATTCTCGAGGCCGACCGGCGCATCGTGCGCACCGTCCAGGAGGAACTGGAGCACGAATGAGCGTGGGCCGTTCGTGACCGTGACCGGGCCCAGGCGCGTCGATATAGAGACGCACGAGGTCTGCCACGACGGTTTCTTCCGGCTGGAACGGTTCAGGTTGCGCCACACCCTTTTCGACGGCGGCATGAGCCCGCCACTTGCCCGTGAACTGTTCGAACGCGGCCACGCGGTGGCCGTACTTCCCTACGACCCGGTACACGACGCCGTGGTACTGATCGAGCAGTTCCGCATCGGGGCACTCGAGCGGGAGGGTGGCCCTTGGTTGCTCGAGATCATCGCCGGGGTGATCGACGGCGACGAGTCCCCCGAGGCGGTCGCCCGGCGCGAGGTGGTCGAAGAGGCGGCCCTGCACCTCGGCCGGCTGGAGAAGATCTGCCGTTTCTACGTCAGCCCGGGTGGCACCAGTGAGTCGATCCACCTCTATTGCGGCGAAGTCGACAGCACCGGGGCCGGCGGTATTCACGGCCTTGCCGAGGAGGGTGAAGACATCCGGGTCTTCGCCGAGCCGCTGGATGACGCCCTGGAGCGGTTGGCTGCCGGTGAAATCGACTCGGCGAGCCCGGTCATCGCGCTGCAGTGGTTGGCACTCAACCGGATACGGCTGCGTCGCGAGTGGGCCGACCTGGGCTGAATTCCCGGTGTTCGGGTCACCTCTCGGCGGCTGCTATCTTTAGGTGATGCCCGATGCAGCGCATGGCCCTGGGTCGCAACCACCCACTCGCCCGGTATTGACGCTGGGCAAGGTGCTTGCCTTTGGTGCCGGGGTGCTGTTACTGGCCGTCGTCCTGGTCGACTGGCTGGCACTGCTCGATTCCGGACCGCTTGATCTCGACCAGATCTCCCTGGCGCCCGAGGCGTTCGTCGAGTTGATCCGCGGCTGGGGCGCCTGGGGCATCGCGGGCTCCATTGGCCTGATGATCCTCCACTCCTTCGTGCCGTTCCCGGCCGAATGCCTGGCGATCGCCAACGGCGTGGTCTTTGGTCTGCTCTGGGGTACGCTGATCACCTGGAGCGGGGCGATGCTCGGAGCCTGGCTCGCTTTCGCCTTCGCGCGTGCGCTCGGCCGACCGTTCGTCAGTCGCATGGTGTCCGAGCGTCACTGGGGGCGTATCGATTCCTGGTCGGGAGCTCACGGCTGGTCGGCACTGCTGGCGGCGCGGCTGGTGCCGGTGATCGCCTTCAACCTGATCAACTACGCGGCCGGCCTGGTGAACGTGTCGTGGTGGACCTTCACCTGGACCACGGCGCTCGGCATTCTGCCACTGACCTTCCTGATGGTGCTGCTCGGCGAACGGATGACCGAGATGCCGGCATGGGCGTGGTTGCTGTTCGTGATCGCGGCCGCCGGGCTCTGGCTGCTGTTGCGTCGGTTTCACCGGCCCACGCCCGACGTGTCGAACCACCTCCCGTCGGGGAACGGGCCGACCGAGTCCTGAGTCCGGAAGCGTTCCGGGTATGACGGGTTACCTTGGCGGCTTTCAGCGGCAGTTGTACGCCGTGACCACGCCGCAGGGGTTCCGCGAGTAGGCGTCGATACACCCGGCCCGGGTCGGCTGTGGGTCGGCATAGACATCGATAACGTACGCGGGTCCATCGGAGACATGGATCGGCTTGCCGAGGCGGAAGGCCGGAGGCCCGAGGGCAGCGACCAGTTCCTTCTCACTATGACCGATCCAGGCATGATCACCCGGGGGGTGGGTGTGGTCGGCGAGCGGCGGGACGTGGCAGGCGCGGGGGTCGCGCGGCGGAATCTCCCAGGTGACCGGGTCGGCGCCACTCTGCAGGGCGATCTCCTCGAGGCTGACACAGCCGGTTAGCGGGAGCATCAGCAGACCTGCCAATGCAGGCACAACCGCACGTGCGGTCCAGGTCGGGACTCCATCCATGGTGTCTCCTAACGGGCGACCTGTGAAACCTAAATCACGGTCACCCTGGATTCAGTCTAGTTGCTATCTGGCTGCTTGCCGAACTGTTCAGGCAGTCGGCTCCACTCCAGTAATTGCGAACGGCTAATGCATCCCAGCGGGGTGGCTGGTGAGCCGGCCAAGGGTACGAACAGCACGGCGTCACCGACCTGCGCTGTGTTGGCACATTCCGGCCAGTCACTGGTCGCCAGGTCACGAAGATTGCAGGCGTCGACGACCACGGCAAGGTTGGTTCGTGGATAGGGCGGGACGGCGGCGAGGCGGGTGGCGAGACGTTCGCGACGCACGACCCGTATTTCCTGTGAAGCGTTGCAACTGGCGGTCAGCCCCGGGTCGTGGCGGACGCGGTCCGCGCCGAACACCAGGTAGGCGGTATGCCTGGCGGCGCAGCCGGGGCCGGCGTGAGCCAGTTCGACGAAAATGCGCTGCTTGCGCAGGCCGACGCCAATCGCCACGGCCTGTTGCCAGCCGGCGGCGGTGAGCCGGGTGCCGGGGGCGCAGGTGGGAGGTGGTGATGGGGTCTTGGGGCCGGTACCGCTCTCGCTCGCGGTCAGCACGATCACCAGGCCGCCCTGGCGTAGCCGCTCAAGCAGCGGGTCATCGGGATTTGCTGCCTGCGTTGCGGTTGCGAGAAGCAGCCACGCCGCCGTCGTGGTGATGGCAATCCAGTATGAGAATGTGCCCGTTCTCATTCTTGCAGCATAGGCCATGGTTGGTTGGCTACGACTCCACTCAAAGCAGGAACAGGGAGACGATGAGGTCAGGAGAGGTGCCGCCCGCCCGTCACGACGTGGGTTACTCGAGCGTGAACGACAGCCCGGTGGGCGGACGGATGTGGCGCACGGCGCCGTTACCGCTGACCACCTGCCCGGATACGGTCAACTCGCCCCAGCCTGGCACCGGGGTGCCGCCCGACAGCAGCGCCGCCCGTACATCAAGGTAACCGTAATCCGGGTTCTGGGCCCAGACCAGCGCCGCGACCCCGGTCGCCTGGGGAGTCGCCATCGAGGTGCCGGTCTTGACGTCGAGGACATTGAAATAGGTTGCACTGAGGATGTTGGTGCCGGGTGCGGCGGTGTCGACGCTCAGCGAGCCGATGTTGGTAAACGTGGTCGCTTGATGCGCCTGGTCCGATGC